>DBWF01000049.1:0-4998 GCA_002308275.1 Caryophanales bacterium UBA1245
ACAAATATTGAAGAAAGCTTGTTAAAGGCTTTCCGTGCATATGAAAAACATGTTGAATTAACTGAAATTGTTCAAACTGAAATCTATCGTCGTGTTCTAAAGCTAAAAGGCTTAGACTGTGGTCACTGTGCTGCTCGTATTGAAGACCTCGCTCGTAAGAGTCTTAATAATGAAAGGGTTGTGGTTGACTTTTCAACCGAACGTTTTATTCTAGAAACAAAAGATGAATACTTATATAACAACGCTATCGATGAAGTAGCTAAAATTGCTCATAAAGTTGACCCTCGAATTCAAGTATTTGACCAGGCAAGCAGAGAAGCAGTTAAGGAAGAGGAAGGCAGAAGTCCTAAAGAAAAAGTCTTCTTAGGTCTATTTATTGGTGGTATTCTATTAACTGTTTTCTATGTGCTTGGTAAATCACTGATTACTCATGATTTTTCATGGCTGTTGCATACTGATCCAAGTGAACATGAATTAACAGTTATTGATTATATTGTGTTAATCACTTCATTTATTCTAGTAGGCTTACAAGTTGTTTTAGAGTTTATTCGTAATGTCTTTAGACGTCACGAAATGGATGAAACATTCTTAATGACGATTGCATCCATTGGTGCGATTGCGACTGGTCATATTATTGAAGCCATTTCGGTTATGTCACTATATCAAATTGGTGAGTATTTACAAGAGCTTGCGGTTAACCATTCAAGAAAATCAATTAAAGAGCTTTTAACTTTCGAAGTATCGAAAGCGAGAATTAGATCTGGCGATGAAGAACTAGAAGTTGATGTTGAATCAATCTTACCAGGTGATGTTTTAATTATCAAAACTGGTGAAATGATTCCTGTTGATGGTGTTATTACTAGTGGCAAAACTTATCTTGACCTAAAAGCTTTAACTGGTGAATCAGCATATGCTTCAGGTAAAGTAGGCGATGCTGTTCGAAGTGGTACTATTAATATGGGTAATGTCATTGAAGTCGTTGCTAAGAAGATGTATCGTGATTCAACAATGTCTCAAATCTTAGATATGGTAGAAAATGCTTCAGCTGCAAAAGCTAAAACCGAAAACTTTATTACAAAGTTTGCGAAGGCATATACGCCAAGTATTGTAGTGATTGCGGCACTAGTTGCTTTTGTTTCACCATTTATTATAAAAACCTTTAATCCAGGTGCCTCATTTGCAGAGTTATTCTTAGGCAATGGTATTGATAAAGGATCAATTTATAAAGGAATGGTTTTTCTTGTAATCTCTTGTCCATGTGCCCTTGTTATTTCGGTTCCCCTTGCTTTCTTTAGTGGAATTGGTTTAGCTAGTAAAAATGGTATCTTAGTAAAGGGCAGCAACTATTTAGAAGCCCTAAATAAAGTTGATGCTGTTTTACTAGATAAAACAGGTACTCTTACTAAAGGTGAATTTAGTGTTAAAGAAATTGTAGCTACTTCAGATGTAGAAAAGGCGGAAGTTCATAAGCTAATGGCTTATGCGGAATACCATTCAACCCACCCAATTGGTGCTTCAATTGTGGAAAGTTATGGAAGAGAAAACATCTTTAGTGAAATCATTGATGATTTCGCCCATGTTCCTGGCCGTGGTGTTCGAGCTGTTATTAATGGTAGTAAAATTATTGTTTGCAACTGGCGTCAATTACAAGAACATAAAATTGAATTTACTCAAGTTCAAAATCCTGACCTAGTATTATATGTAGTAAGAGAGCGTACAGTTATTGGTTATGTAGTAATTGGTGATAATATTAGAGAAGAAGCACCAATCTTTATGAAGAATCTTCATAAACAAGGTGTTAAACAAATTGCTATTTTAACTGGTGATAATACCCAAACTTCAACAGCAGTTGGTAACACTTTAGGTGTTGACCAAGTATATAGTGAATTAATGCCTCAAGAAAAGGTAGCGATCTTAGATGACTATAAAGAAAAACAAAAGATGAATGGTAATATCGTCTATGTTGGTGATGGTATCAATGATGCACCTGTTATTAGTGCAGCTGATGTTGGTATTGCCTTAGGTGCTAATGCATCCAAGGGTAGTATTGCGATTGCGGACGTCGTTATTATGAGTGATAACTTAACTAAAATTAATGACGCAATTACCATTGCTAAGGCAACTAGAAGAGTTGTCTTACAAAACATTATTTTTGCCCTTACTATTAAGACAATTGTTATGGTCTTAGTATTCTTTAATATTCCAGTTATGATGTGGCTTGCCATTTTCTCTGACGTTGGTGTATCACTAATTGCAATTGTCAATTCACTAAGAGTGACACGTGTATTTAAACGTCATAATAAAGGTGAAGCTCATGAGTAATTATTTAGAAACTGGTAAAATAGTTGGTACTTTTGGTATTAATGGTGAATTAAAAGTATTAAGTGATGCAACGACTAATCGTTTTGTAAAAGGCAATACTTTGTATTTAGGTAAAAATACTAAATCTTTAGAAAAAGTAGAAATCACTTCCGCAAGATTCCATAAAGGAATGTATCTCGTTACGATAAATAACTTGAATAATATTAATTTAGTTGAAAAATATGTCAATTTCATTTTCTATATCGACCGTGATGAAATGAATGATTTAAAAGAAAATGAATATTATTTCGTTGATTTAATTGGCTTAAAGATTGTTGATACTAAAAACACAGAATATGGTGTTGTTACTGATATGTTAGATTTACCTGCAAGCTCCGTAATCGAAGCTAACATTAATGGTAAAAAGATCTTGATACCATTTGTTAAAAACTATATAAAAGAAGTTACTGATATATATATTATGATTGATCACTTGGAGGAATTCCTATGAAATATACCGTTTTAACATTATTCCCTAATATGTTTAAAGGTTTCGTGGATGAATCAATCATAAAAAGAGCAATTGAAGCAAAACTAATTGATATTGATTTAGTTGATTTTAGAGCATATTCAACCAATAAACATCACACCGTTGATGATTATGCTTATGCGGGGGGAGCTGGTATGCTAATTAGCGTCGAACCAGTTCACAGAGCTTTAATAGGTGTTGAGGGTTACAAGGCAGCCCATAAAGTTTTAATGAGTCCAAGTGGTACTCCCCTTACCCAAGAAAAAGTTAAAAAACTGGCAAGTTATAAGCATTTAATTATTATTTGTGGTCACTACGAAGGCTTTGATGAAAGAGTTAGTAATTATGTTGATGAAGAAATCTCAATTGGTGATTATATCTTAATGGGTGGTGAAATACCAACCATGGCATTAATTGAAGCAACATCAAGACTAGTAGATGGTGTTATTAATAGCGATTCAACAAAAGAAGAATCTTTTAGTGAAGGCCTATTAGAATATCCACAGTACACAAGACCTGCTAGCTACGACGGTGTAGACGTCCCAGAAGTGTTACAAAATGGTGATCATAAAAAAATCAATGAGTGGCGTCGTTATGAGGCTCTAAAGAAAACATACCAAAGACGTCCTGAATTATTAAAAGAAGCCCATCTTTCATTAAAAGATTATCAAATGTTAGAGGAAATTAAACATGAAAAGAATAATTAGTATTTTTATAATGTTATTTCTTCTAATATTAATAAGTGCTTGTACTAAAGTTAAAACAACAACTGATGCATCATATTTTATTGATTTAGTTTATCAAATCTCAAAAGGAGATTATAAAAACGGTGCCGTAATTGATTTAAGACCTCTTCAAAATGATGTAAATGAAGATGACTACGATCATGGCCATATCAAAGGAAGTCTTAGCTATGACTTTAATACTTATAATAAGGAAGACTTTATTAAATGGATTACGGGTCTAAAAAGCAAAAAAAACACTGTTTTATTAATTGACAGTGGAAAAACTGAAGGTGAGGCAATCATAAATTGCCTAAAAGAAAGTGGTTATAAAAAGGTAATCTATTATAAAGATGGATATCAAGCATTAAAACAAGATGCTACATTTAAAACAAAAATTGAAGTTGCAACAGGCATTGATGACTGTGGCTGTTAAGGAGAATTTATGAATTGGGATTTAACAAAAATATATCAAACCGAAGAAGATTTTAATAAAGCACTTGAAGAACTATCTTCAAATGTGGCTAAGGTAAAATCGTTAGAAGGAAAATTAAAAGAAAAAGCGTCTTTTAATGAGCTATTAAAGATTCAAAAAGATATGGAAATAAGTTTAAGTAAAGCATATCTTTATGCTCATCTTGGTAGTGATTTAAATAAAAAAGATTTAACTAAAATGGCTCTTTTAAATAAAGTCATGGTTATCTTACAACAATATGGCCAAACTTCAGCGTTCATAGAACCTGAACTACTAAGCATTGGATATGACGCTGTTATGGCTAATTTAGATGAGAAAAACGAAGAATTCCGCTTTATATTAGAAAAGATGTTCCATCAAGCAGGCCACATCTTATCTAAACAAAGTGAAGAACTACTTTCTATCATTTCCCCAGCCTTAAATCCAGGCCGCGAGCTATATAGTATGTTAGTGGTTGCGGACGGGGTAAGTAAGGAAGCAGAACTATCGACTGGTAAAACAGTAGTTACCCAAGGCAACTGGGCAAGTCTGATTGCAGATAGTAAGAGTGACGAAGACCGTAAAAAGATCTTTGAAACATTATATGAAGTATATGACTTACATAAGAATACTCTTGCTAAAATCTATGATAATATCATGGAATGTAGTAAAGCAACCATGAAAGTAAGAGGCTACAAAAGCATCTTAGAGTCTCACCTTTATCAAAATAACATTCCAACTTCAGTTTATGAAGCTTTAGTTTCAACTGCAAATTCTAATACTGCAAGCCTAAAGAAATATTATGAATTACGTAAAAACTATTTAGGTTTAGAAGAATATCATACATATGACCGCTTTATGCATCTTGCAAAAGCTAATAAAAAGTATTCATATGAAGATGCTAAAAAGTTATTCTTTGATTCCCTCGAGGCATTCCCAGAAGAATTTAGGGAAAAAGCAAGAATTGCTTTAGAAGATGGTTATGTTGATGT
>DBWF01000049.1:5036-13212 GCA_002308275.1 Caryophanales bacterium UBA1245
ATGCATCCATATATCTTACTAAACTATACGGATACTTTAGAAGATGTCTTTACCGTTGCTCATGAAGCAGGTCACTCAATGCATTCGCTATTTGCGCATGAGGCTCAACCTGCTATGCTACAAGATTATACAATCTTTGTTGCGGAAATCGCATCAACCTTTAACGAACATAATCTATTAGATTATTTAATGAATAGTGGAATTCTTTCACATGAAGAGAAAATCATGTTATTAGAGCGAGCAATTAATTCAATTGCATCAACATTCTATCGTCAAACATTGTTTGCGGAATACGAACTTATTGCTTCACGCATGAAAGAAAACAACGAAACATTAAATTATCAAAATCTATCACAAATTATGATTGATTTATATCAAAAATATTATGGTTTAGATATTACAAAAGAAAAAGTAAAACAATATGTTTGGGCATATATCCCACACTTATTCTATACACCTTTCTATGTTTATCAATATGCAACAAGTTTTGCCGCAAGCTTCAAGTTATATCAAGATGTTAAAAACAAAGTACCAGGTGCATACGTTAGATATACAAATCTATTAAAAGCCGGTGGATCTAAATATCCAGTTGAAGAAGCTAAAGATGCTGGTATTGACTTTACTAAAGAAGAAACATTTAAAGCTGTGGTTGACAGACTTGATGAATTAGTTGCTTTACTAGAAGAGGAATTAAAAAAATAGTGAGTACAATTGTACTCACTATTGTTCTATTAACTCAATATAGTCATCATATATATTAATAAGTTTTAATTTATATAAATGACCGATTGCTCTTTTATAAGCACTTTTGCTCATATGGAATACTTTATAGATATCTTCAGGTTTAGCATTATTACCAAGATTAACAGCTCCACCCATATTCTTTAGGTATGAAAGAATAATATCACTATCATTAAGGCGTTCAATTTCTTTGTTTTGAATCATTGTACCAATTACTTGTTTTTCTTTTATTTCTTTAACTTTAAATGATACAACCTCACCTAAATGATATGTTTGTCTAGTTAAAGCTTTTGGAATGAAGCAGATATTAAAGTCACTTGTTACAACCACAAAGCCATTTTGTTTAGCACTTGATACAATACCTTCACATTGTTGATCTAATTCTAACTTTGTATTATTAAGAGCATCAACTACTACTTGACCAACTAATTGAGTAGCTTTGACCTTCAAGATAACGGGAATACTCTCATCAACTCTTGGCCAGAGTTTAAGACTTGTTGGAAGGTAGTCTTTTGAAACTAGTAAATCTTTACTAATTCCCATATTAACAAATACGCCTGCTTCATTTAAAGCAACTACCTTTAAGAAAGCTGGCTTATTTATTGTAATAAGGGGTTCTTCTAAAGTAGCACAAAGACGTTTCTTTTGGTCATAATAAAGAAATGCATTAACTTCTTCACCAATTGATAGTTTATTTGGTGTTTGATTAAAGTGTAGGAAAACACTAGTTTCACCATCACTTAACATATATGCAATATCTGTTTCTTTGATTACTTTAAGTTTATTTATATCACCAATTTTTAGCATAATCATTTTCCTCTATATTATTATAACAAAAAAGCCTAAATTTTAAAAGCATAATTACTTGCTAAATATGATAAATTATGTTATAATAACATAGCTGTAAAAAATACAGTGATGTTCCGCTACTATTGTAATGATAGGAATGAACATAAGTTTGAAAAAAATTTCAAATGAGAAAAGGAGTGTTATTATGAGTCAAGCATTAATGGATGCTGTAGTTAAAAGTTATCTTAAGACAGATGTTCCTGCTTTTAGACCTGGTGACAATGTAAAAGTTCACGTTAGAATTAAAGAAGGTGAACGTGAAAGAATCCAAATTTTTGAAGGATTAGTTATCGCTCGTCGTGGCGGTGGCATTAGCGAAACTTACACTGTACGTAAAATGTCAAGCGGTGTTGGTGTAGAAAGAACTTTCCCAGTTCATTCACCAATGGTTGCCAAGATTGAAGTTGTTCGTCATGGTAAAGTTCGTCGTGCTAAATTACATTACATTAGATCACTTTCAGCAAGAGCTGCAAGAATCAAAGAAAGCACAAAACGTCGTTAATTACAGAAAAAGAAGATCCACAATGGTGGATCTTTTTGTTATTAAAAGATGATTAATTGACACATATATATTATTGTGCTAAAATTAATAGAAAAAAATTTTATGGAGGAATTATAAAAAATGGAATTTATTAAAAAGAATTTACAACCATTAACACTAGGTGTTGCAACACTATTCAGTCTCTTAGTACTTGTATTTATGACTGGCGCTGGATATGTAATTAAATTAGGAAATGCACGTTCAGTTCTTACAGTTTACCAATGCATGACACATAATGGATATGATGGCAGTATCTTTGGTTTAGTTTTAGCTTTAATCTTTACAATTCTTTGCATGGTTATTGCTTTTGTATTAGTTGCTATTACTTTACTTAATAAAGAATTACCTTTTGCTAAGTGGATTCAACTAGGTGCTGCTGTATTAGCACTTGTTGCGGGCATTCTATTCTTCTGCACAGCTTCAATGTATACTAATTATGTTGGTATTACTGGTAGCCTTGGTGCTGGTGCTGTTTTCGCAGCAATCTTCTCACTACTTAATGCTGTTTTATTTGCTTGTGCACCTGTTATGGAATTAATTAAAAAGTAATTGAAAGAGATGGTTTTAGACCATCTTTTTTAATTTATGAAAATAATTACATTTATTTTCATAAATTGATTGAAAAAGAAAACGTTTTATTGTATAATATAGGTGTATAGAGGAGGAATAAAATAATGAATCAAATTAAGATTTATGATGTTGCTGGTGCAGCTGGTGTTTCCCTAGCAACTGTATCCCGTGTATTAAACCATCCTGAAAAGGTTAAACCTGCTACGCGTGAAAAGATTGAACGCATTATTAAAGAACTTGGTTATAAACCAAATCTAAATGCTAAGGGTCTAGCTAGTAGTAAATCTACAACTGTTGCGGTTGTAGTTCCAGAAATTGCTAGAAGCAGTATCGCTGAAATCGTTAATGGTATTTCGGACTGTGCTAAAAGAAGAGGCTATCTTCTTCGTTTATTCGTAACTGGTAAATTTACAAATGCCGAAGAAGCTCAAGCAGTTGACCATGAATTATGGGGTGAAGTATATGCTTCAGGTGTCGATGGTGTTCTATACATCAACGATGAAATGACCATTGAAAATGAAAAGTCAATTCTTGAATGCTCTGTTCCAGTTGTACTTACTAATATTTCAAGTTCATCTAATGACTTACCAATGGTATCACTTGACTATAAGAAGGCCGCTCATGAAATCACTAAAGAAATGATTAAACGCGGTAACAAAAACATTTGGTTAATTAAGACAATTAGAACATATGTTGTTAATAACCTAAAAGAAGAAGGCTATTTAGAAGCGATGAAAGAAGCTGGCCTTAAACCAAGAGTTATTGAGGTACCAGGCAAGACTGAACTTAATGAACTCGAATATGACAAGCTAATCAAAGAAGAAGGTGCGCCTGAAGTTGCCATCGTTGTTCGTGACTCAATGGCGGTATCTTTAATTAACGTTGCTCGTCTAAATCATGTTAATATCCCACAAGATATGCAAGTAATCGGTTTCCAAAATACAAGATATGCTGAACTTTCACGTCCAAAACTTACTTGTATTAATACACCAATTTATGAAATTGGTGAAAAAGCCATGGATTTACTTACAAATCTAATGGAAACTGGTAATGTTGAAAATGCTAAACAATATGTTAAATATGACATTGTATGGCGTGATTCAACAAAATAAGGAGATAACCAATGACATTATTTGAAGAATTAAAGTGGCGTGGTCTAATTTATAATGTTACCGATGATGCGATTATTGATAAAATCAATAAAGGTGAAGTAACATTCTATTTAGGAGCTGACCCAACCGGTGACAGCTTACATGTTGGCCATTTACTAGTTTATTTATTTGCTAAAAGACTTGAAGCTGCTGGTAATAAACCAATATTTCTAATTGGGGGCGCAACAGGTTCAATTGGGGACCCAAAGCCTGGTAGTGAACGCCAATTATTATCAGCTGAAGTTACAAAACATAACGCAGAATGTTTATATGCCCAAGTTAAAAACTTATTCCCAGCAATCCTTGTTAATAACTTCGACTGGACACATAATCTAGATGTCTTATCTTTTTTAAGAAATTATGGTAAGTTTTTCAATGTTAATTATATGATTAACAAAGAAACAGTTAAAGCACGTCTAGATACTGGTATTAGTTATACTGAATTTTCATATCAAATTCTACAAGCCATGGATTTTGAACATCTATTTAGTGAGTACCATTGTACACTACAAATTGGTGGTCAAGACCAATGGGGTAATATTACAAGCGGACTTGAACTAATTCGTAAATTACATGGCGAAAATGCGGAAGCTTATGGTATTACAGTGCCACTACTTTTAAAGAGTGATGGTACTAAATTTGGAAAGAGTGAAGGCGGATCAGTTTGGCTTGATCCAAAGAAGACTAGCCCATATCACTTCTATCAATTCTGGATTAATACCCCAGATGCTGATGTTATTAAGTGTTTAAAACAATTCACATTCCTTTCAGTTGAAAAGATTAGTGAAATTGAGAAGTCATTTAATGAAGCACCGCACTTAAGAGTTGCCCAAAAAGCACTTGCTGCCTCAATTACTGAACTTATTCATGGTAAAGAGGGCTTAGAACAAGCCTTAAAGATTACGGAAGCTTTATTTAGTGGTAAAGTCAATGAATTAAGCTTAGAAGAAGTTGAAATGGCTTTTGGTGCAATGCCACAAGTTGAAGCACCTAGTGAACTATCACTAATTGATGCTCTTGTTTTATGTGGTGGTGCTCAATCAAAACGTGAAGCCCGTGAATTTATAACTAATGGTGCTGTACTTGTTAATGGAACACAAGAAAAATCATTAGAAGCTAGCGTTTCGGCCACAAATGCTATTGGTGGTAAATATACTATCATTAGACGTGGCAAAAAGAATTATTATTTGTTAAAGCATTAAAATTAATCACTCCATCTTTTCTGATGGAGTTTTATTAAGAAAGGTGGTTTACATGAGGCGATTAGATGAATTAAAAGAGTTATTTAATGATGCGGTAGAATTTGGTGCTTTTCCAGGTGCGACATATGCGATTGTAACAAGGAATCATATATATACAGATGTTGTTGGATTAAAGGCTAAATACCCGGCTGAAGAAGAAAACAGTGTTGATACCATCTATGATATGGCATCAGTATCCAAAGTTGTTTCAACAACGACATGTCTACTTAAACTAATGGAAGCAGGCAAGGTAAGACTATTTGATCCAGTACAACGATATCTCCCACAGTTTAAGTATGAAAAGATTACCATTTGGCATTTAGTTACCCACACAAGTGGCTTACAACCAGGGCTTTATAATCAAGCTCATATTACTTCAAAAGAAGAAGCTATGAAGCTAATATATGAAGCTGAAGTTCAATTTGAAACGGGTACTAAAATTCAATATTCGGATATTAACTATATCTTATTAGGCTTTATTATTGAAACGATTAGTGGTATGAGTCTTGATGCGTTCGCAAAAAAAGAAATCTTTATCCCACTAGATATGATTGATTCTGGTTATAATCCAGTAGATGCTAAAAGATGCGCACCTACTGAAGAACGTCACGATGAAGTTGTGCAAGGAATTGTTCGTGGTAAAGTCCATGATGAAACAGCATATATTTTAGGAGGGGTTGCGGGGCACGCCGGACTATTCTCAACTGCTTCGGATATTGCTAAATTTATGCAAATGATTCTAAATAATGGTATGCATAATGGCAAGCAATACTTATCAAAAGCAACTATTGATGCATTGTTCCGCCCACTTGTCAAAGACCCAATCGGCATATCTAGCCTACCACTACAGCGAAGTATTGGCTGGATTGTATATGATTATAATACCGCTTGTGGTGACTTAACTAGCTTAAATACCATTTATCATACTGGTTTTACTGGTACATGTGTTTGGATTGATAAAGATAATGAAGTAGCATTCTGTATGTTATCTAACCGTGTTCACCCAACGCGAGCTAATGGTAAACATATTGAAATTAGATCAAAACTAGCTAATTATATAATGGCGCATTTAGATGAAATCAAGGAGGAATTAGCATGTTAATTAGACAATTTAATTATGAAACTGACGCAGTAGCTGTTAATAAATTATGGAACCATGTAATTGAAAAAGAAGATTTTTATTACCATTATGAATTTGAAGAATTTGACGCAATGCTTTTTAAAAACCGTCATTTTGATGCAACAGGTGCTTTTGTTGCTTTGGATGGGAAAAACCTAATTGGTTTTAGTTGTGGTTTTATCCGTTTAGAAGACCGTGAAAAGGAAAACCATATTGGTTATTTCAATCAAATCTTTATTGATGAAGCGTATAGAAGACAAGGAATTGGCACTAAACTTTGGAATGAAATTAAGAAATGGTTTAAAGAAAAAGGCTGTGTTGCGGTAAGAAGTTTTTATCAAAGCCCAGTAAACTGGCCTTGGTATATTCCAGGCACAAATCATCATAATCATCCTGGTACACCAGCTATTAGAATCAATACAAGTGAATACTTCTTTATGCTTGCGATGGGATTTTATATGCAAGGTCAAATTGATGCTTTCTATCTACCTTTGGCTCAATATAATATGCCTGAAAAAGTAAAAGCTAAAATGGCTGAAAATGCTAAAAAAGGTCTAACGATTGAAGTATATGACCCATCTAAACACTTTGGTGTTGAAGAATTTTGTCAAAAAACCGAAGCCACTGGTAATACAGGATTTGCTAATGCCATTAGATATAACTTAAAACGTGAAAAACCATATCCATTCTTAATTGCCTCAGATCATGGTAAAATGGTTGGTTGGACCGGACCAATGTATACAGAGGAGTCTGGTCGTGGTCACTTAGATGGTATTTGTGTTGACCCTGATGTTAGAGGTGGTGGCTTAGGACGCGGCTTATTCTGTACTCTTTGTGAATACTCAAAAGAACATGGTTCAAGCTTTATGACCTTCTTTACAGGCCTTGAAAACCCTGCTCGTTATATATATTTAGGTGCTGGCTTTAAGATTGTTCAAAGCTATGCCATTATGAAACACGATTTGGAGGATTAATAACATGGAAGAAAAGCAAATAAAACCAAAAGTAATACTCGCAATCGGCGGTCACATCGGTGATGCCGAACTAACTGCAGGAGGTGTCATGGCAACCAATGCTATTTACGGCGGTAAAAATTATACCCTTGCTCTAACTGCTGGTGAACGTGGTAATCCACCACACTTAACTGTCGAACAATATCGTGAACAAAAAATTAAAGAAGCGAATGCTTTTGCTGAAAAACTAAATGGTAAAGCTTATGTATTAAAATATCAAGATGGCGAATTACCTAATAATGAAGAAGTACGTTATGAAGTAGCTAATATCATTAGAGAAATTAGACCCGATGTTATTATTACGCACTGGCATTCTAAAATGCATAAAGATCATAATGCAACTCATTATATTGTTCCAGATGCTCTATTCTTAGCTTCTGTTGTTGAATGCGATAAGATTAAAGGTAAACGCCATTATGCTCCTGTATACTTCGCGGAAAACTGGGAAGATGATCATGACTTTGATCCATATATTTTAGTTGATATTACACCTGGTTTTGACCTTTGGTGTGAAGCACTTCATGAACACTGGTTTGTTATGAATAGTAAAGACTTTAAGTATTATGATTACTATACTTCCCTTGCTCGGGTTAGAGGTTGCTTAAATAAAACAATGTATGCGGAAGCATTTAATGTTTTTGATTATCATAAACAGATAAGGAGAGGTAGTCTATGAGAAAACACTTTAGTAAAATCTTTTTAGTTATTATTGGAATTGTTATTTTAATTCTTACCAATGCTTTGTTTTTGATTGCGGCGGGAGAATATGAAGTAATCGTGATTGGTGGTCAACCAGTATCACATTATAATACCGGTGGTAATGTCTATATGCCAACAACCTATGTAACTGATAGCGCTGAAATGCGTGGGGCATGGGTAACAACGGTTTGGAATGAAGATATGCCAAAACAAAAAGATGCTACTGAAAAATCAATTAAAGAATATCAAGA
>DBWF01000049.1:13264-17652 GCA_002308275.1 Caryophanales bacterium UBA1245
AGACCAGCTAATGACTCTTTCTATCCATCAGAATATAATGACTGGAGTAAGTATTTAGTTGGTGCTGGTGTTGACCCAGGTTGGGATCCAATGGGTTGGATGATTGAAAAAGCCCATGAACGTAATATCTATTTCATGGGTTGGATGAATGCTTTTAGAGTTACACCTGAAGAATGGTTCCAAGATGATGCCATTAATCATACTACTGCTGAGTTAATTGCTAAAAAGGCCGAAGCTATTGCTTCACTTACTAGTAAGAACTTTGCTAAACAACATCCTGAATGTGTTGTAATGGGTGATTATGATTCAAAACTTTTCTTAAATCCATCTGATCCTGTCGTTCATGATCACATCGTAAGAAGCTTAGAAGAAATTGCTCGTAATTATGATATTGATGGTTTCCATTTCGATGACTATTTCTATCCATCAGCACGTCATGCGGATATGAATCCTCAAACTTCTAATTTATGTTTAGCTGGTGGTGTTTCATATGATGCTCAATTAACGGGTGTTAATATTATGAATGACTTACCTACTTATGAAGATTATAAAACTGATCCTGATAAGTATGATCTAGACCCTGATTTACCACTTGGTGAATTTAGAAGAAAAAGCATTAATAACCTAATGCGTAAAATCAGAACGATGGTCGATAACGTTAATGCTGAACTTGGCAAAAATATTGAATATGGTTCAAAGCCAGCTGCCGTATGGCAATCAAATTATGAGTATTGTCATGATTCAAGAACAGCAGTTGGTGGATCAAATACCCATTGTGGTGCCTATAGTTCAAATTATGATTTGTTTGCGGACACTAAATACTGGGTTGAAAATGGCCTAGTTGACTGGGTAGCTCCTCAAGTATATTATGACTTTTCAAACAGTGTTGTTCCATATGCTGATATCGTTAGTTGGTGGGCTGGTGTTGTTAGAAGAACTAATGAAGCAAGAGCCCTAGAAGGTAAAAAGCCAATTAAAATGTATGTAGCTCATGGCATTTATAAATATCATTCATCTGATACCGAATATAATGATGCTAATGAAATGGTTTATCAAGTACGTTATAATAAGCTCTTCCCTGAAATTAAGGGTGATGCGGTATATGCATATAGTGATTTAGTAGTCTTTAAGAATCAAGTTCAACGTCAAGGTATCGGTGTTAATTTATATGTCTTATGGCGAACTAATCCAGTTTTACCATTACCAAAACCAACTGTGGATTCAACTAGCTTAACGATTGATAACATTAGTTTACGTGAAACCGCAATCCCTGGTACGTACCGAGTAATCACACCTAAACGTAGTGATATATCAATGTACTGTGTATATCGTTTTGATAAAGGTGCAACTCCTGATTTTAGTGATACAACTAAACGGATAAGTATTGTAAAAGCTTATAGCTATACTAATAATGTTGACTTTAATTTAGTTATGAATAATAATTATGATTATTATCTCCAACCAGTATCAAATAATTATTATCCATCTACTAATGTATCAAAGATTGATTTAGCAAACCTAGAACCAAATCATGCACCAAGCACACTTAATATTAGTATCAATGGTGATCCTGAAAAGTTTAATGCAACTGATATTTTAAATATTACAATTCCATATGCAACTGATGCAGATGGCGATAATCTTACTTATGATGTTAGTATTTCATTGACTGGTATGGATGGATCATTTACATATAAATGTGACACACTAGAATATCAAGAGAATAGTATTGAAGCAACCTTTGAACCATTTGGTTCTTATATTGAAGCATTTGTTTTAAAGGTTGAAGTATCAGATGGCATTACAAAAACTATTTCATATTATGGTCCAGTAAGTCTAGGTGAAGAAAAAACACCTACTCCTACACCAAAACCAGATGATGAACAAAAGCCAAAAACGAATTGTTCATTTGGAGCATATTTAGTTCCAACAATTGGCCTACTAGGGCTAGCCTTTGTATATTTAAAGAAAAAGGAACAATAATCATTAAAAGCGTTAGAATAATCTAACGCTTTTTTGACTATTTATAGGGTTTTATGATATACTATAATTAGAAAGAGAGGCTTTTATTTTATGAAAGTTTATGATACACATAGTGATATTTTTTACAATTTAGCATTCCGTGATACACCTGATCCTTTTAAAGAGTATCACCTTGATGATTTACAAAAAGGTGGTGTTGTAGGTGGTATATGGGTTGTTTATTCAGACTGTGAATTTGATGTTATTAAGGCCTATAAGGAAGCACTTGCCAAATATGAACCATACAAAAACAAATTTGATGTTATCTATGGGATGGAAGGTCTTCGTAATGTTAAAAATTTAAAAGAACTTGATGAATTATATCAAATGGGAATTCGTCATGCTACACTTACCTGGAATGAAGAAAATCATCTAGCAACTGGTGTTAAAGCAATCAGCAATAATGGTTTAAAAGAAGAAGGCAAAGAATTCATTAAATATATGAATGAACACAACATGATTGTTGATGTCAGTCACTTAAATGTACAAAGCTTTTATGATGTTATAAATGAAAAGCCAAAGATTTTAATTGCCTCACATTCTAATGCTTACGCCCTAAGTGATCACCCAAGAAATCTAACCGATGATCAACTGCGTACCTTAAAAGAAGCCGGTGGCATGGTTGGGGTTGTTGCCGCAAGGAACTTTGTATCAAAAGATCCTAAAAAACAAAATTGTGCAGGACTTGTTGAACAAATTAAATACATTGCTTCAATCATTGGTATTAATAATGTCATGTTAGGTCTTGATATGATGCATTATTTAGATGACTTTAATGATGCAAATTTAGATGATCTAAAGTGCCATGCTGATGTTCCTAATATTATTAAAGCCATGGAAGCAGCCGGCATGAATCAAAAAGATATTGAAAAGGTATGTTACTTAAACTTTAGACGCTTAAAGAAAAAAGTATACAGTGAAGAAGGAGAATAATAAGATGAAGAAAATAATAATTAGAATTTTTTTACTCATTACGTTTGTTTGTACAATTTGTGTAGCACAAACAAAAAAAGCCGATGCGGCTTTATATTTAGATAATCCAGTTGAACTTCGCGGTGTTTGGGTTGCTACAGTATCTAATATCGATATTGCAAGACAATCTAATACTTCTGCTCAATCAATTCAAACATATAAAGACCGTTTAACCGCAATCCTAAATAAAATGGAAAACTATGGTATGAATGCGATGTTCTTCCAAGTTCGTCCATCAAATGATGCTTTTTATCAATCTAGTTATAACCCATGGAGCGAATATTTTGTTGGCCGTGGCGTTAATCCTGGTTGGGATATGCTTACCTGGCTTGCTAATGAATGTCACAAACGCGGTATTCAACTTCACGCTTGGTTAAATCCATACCGGGTAACTGGTTCAAGTGCTTATGATTATAGCCATGATACACTAGAAGAAATCAATAATGTTAAGAAAAACTTAAGAGCTTCAATTAGAGGTACGGGTCAAAATATCAATAACCCAATTCTAATTGAAAATGATGAAGAATTCTTAGAAGAAATTGTTGCAGGGGCGGAAGATAAATTAGTCTTAAATCCTGCTCGCCAAGTAACAATTGATCATATTACTAATACAATTAATGAACTGATTACTAATTATGAACTTGATGGTATTCACTTTGATGACTATTTCTATCCAAGTGGAGGCATTGAACAAGGTGTTGAACAAAAAGACTACGCCGCATATAAAGCAGGTGGTGGAACTTTAGATATTAAGAATTGGCGCCGCGAAAATGTCAATAAGATGGTTAAAGCTGTATCTGATTTAGTAGCTGATTTTAACGAAACACATGAAAGATATGTTGCCTTTGGTATTTCACCAGCCGCTGTATGGGCACCTGGTACTGAAAGTTGTAATGACTCTCGTGCTCAAGAAGGTGGTATGAATGTATCGTGTGGTAGTTATAGTTCATATAATGATTTATATGCGGATACTCGTAAATGGGTAAGTGAAGAATGGATTGACTATATTCTTCCTCAAGATTACTTCCCAATGGGTGGTAACTATGAACAAATCGTTAGCTGGTGGGCTGATGAAGTAGCTAAGACTAGCGGTGTAAAACTATATGTGGGAACTGGCCTTTATCGTTTCTCATCAGGTAGTGGTGTTTGGACTGATCCAGAAGAAATCAATAACCAAATGGATTATGTATTATCAAAACCAGCCATTAGAAGAAATGTTAGTGGTTATGTAATGTTCTCATATCGTAACCTAAGTTCATCACAAGCAACACCTAAAGCTGCCGCAACCAAACTTCAAGTTCGTTGGAAAGCAGGTGCCTTACTACCAACCTATGGAACAAGTACTAAACAAGTAGATTTTAGTAATGGTGGCTTAAATCTACAAGTCTTCAAAC
>DBWF01000028.1:0-411 GCA_002308275.1 Caryophanales bacterium UBA1245
TTCTTGCTCTTGATAGTATGTTTCATATGGCACGAAACCTTCAGTTGTAAATGATCTAACATCAGTTGCAATTGGTGCAGGTTTATAGCCGCCTAGGAAGTAAACTAATACGTAAGCAATCACTAGTACTAGAATTGATAGTAAAATGATTCGCTTAACGGTAAAGAATTTACGACGATATTTTTTAGTAGGTTTTAATTCTTCACTCATTCATCCCACCTCCTAGAAATACCGCGATACGATTTCTTTATACAGTGAATAGAAGAAACCGTAGATTTGTGATGCAAGGTCAAAGATTAATAGAGCAATAAACAAAATAACGGCGGTTGCGATAATAGTTAAAATGATTGTTAAAATCGCTTTCGCAACCCCATATTCATGGATATTAATTAATCCCATAAATATCATATA
>DBWF01000028.1:505-3006 GCA_002308275.1 Caryophanales bacterium UBA1245
GGGAAATAACAATAGCCACCCATGGTAAAGATCATTTTCATTGTTCCTTTACCATCGAGAAGGGTTGTAATGGTCCAGTTAGCAACACATAGAATAATTAGAGGCATAATAGTATAAATTAATAACTTAATACTATTAAATTTAGTAGGGTCATTTTTGTTAATAATGATTCCGTTAGCATTGTATCTAATAATTACTAATAAAGCATAGATTAGAACCATACCAATAGCAACACTAAGTTTACCAACTTTATCTTGTTTAAATTCTGTATAACCTTGAATTGGATGTGACATTAGACGAAGGGGAGTCTTAACAAAGTTTTTAAAGAAAGCCTTTAAAAGTTCGACAATTTTATTCCAAACTTTCTTCATCTAATTCACCTCTTTCCTTACGTCTTAAGTTCTTTTGATAATTCTTATTTAAGAATTTTAAAGCAACACCAGCCACAACAATAACAACAAAGCCGGTCATAATAAGAGCAAAATTATCTTTTAAAGTAATATTACGATATTGTTTAAAGGCATCAGAATAGTAAACTGCATTGTGACCTAATTTAAACATCCGCATTGCTTCTTTATATTTAGCAAGCTGCTTTGCTTTATCCGTTTCAACATTAGCTGATCTTAAAATACTTTTACCAATTCCAACATAACCAAGTTCATAGTTAGAATTCATCTTAACAACCTTTTCCCAAGCAACTTGGGCTTCTTCGATATCATTGTTTAAATAAAGTCTTGTTGCTTCATTAACAAGTTTACCGAATTCAGTTGTTTCATAGATTAGAATACTCTTTGATGATTGGTCTAAAACAAGGACATATTGTTCGCCACCATTGTCAAAATATGACAAAGCAACTGGCGTATTGATATTATTTGAAAGTGAACCTTGTTCACCAGATACATAAAGTAGGTTACCTTCATCATCATAAGAGAAGATTCGACCTCTAGTATTATCCACAACCGAATAGATCTTGGCATCATTAATATCGATTGCGGTGAAAATACTTGAACCAGTTACCGCTGGTTTAACATAACGAGCATAGTTAATATCACCATCAGGTTTTACATAACCATTTCGTTTTAGAACGTCTTTACCAGAAGTGTTGATTAATTTAATCATTTCTTTAGCATTGGTATCAGACGCATTTGGTTTTGCTGTTGCATAAAGAAGATTTCTTTCATCTAAGACAATATTCGTAAATTGTGATGGAAGGTTAAGAGATAGTGATTCATATTGTTTTTCTGTTAGCAAGAAAGTCCACCATGACCGTTTTTGTACTAGGTTTTTACCTAAGAAACGGTTGAATTCACCATTATTCTTATATTCGATAATACCTTGATATGCGTTAGCCGCAATCGTATAAACCCGGCCATCTCTATCAACTGCTACTTTAATAGGTTGGAAGGTAATTCTATTAGTTTGGTCTTCCTCCAAAAGTGGTTGATAGAAAGTAATATCATTAGGTGTTAAATAGATTTCATCACATATATAATCAGCTGTTGTATCAAGACGTAANNAAGATTCTTGAATTCTTAGTATCAGCAATATATAAGTATTTGCCTTGAATGCAAAGCCCTTCGGCACTATAGCAAGATACAACATCTTTGTATTCTGAACCAATTAATACTTGGAAGAATGGGCAACGATGTTTGGCATTTTCAATTGAGTTTGGTGATTCAATTTGTTCAACTGTGACATCAGTTGCATCATTTGAGACACCATAGAAACTAGCCATCTTATTCTTTACTTCTTCGGTAATCACGAAGATATTTTGGCTGTATAAAATTTTATATTCATTATTAAGAACATAGATAGCACTATTTTTCTTAAGTTTTGCGGCGATACCTTCTTCAACACTACCATCATTATTTTTACATTTAACTGTAACAGCGGTATCCGAACTATCGGTTGCGGCACCATCTAGAATATAGATATTATTAGTTGTTTTATCAACTACTAAATCTGTTGGTGTTGAGAAGTTTGACTCAGAGCCTAAGAATAATTGATTACTTGCTTCATCATATGCACTACCTACAAAGATGTGATCATAATAGATTGTATCTTTATAAGATAAGCCTTCACTTGAATGCACAGCATTTAAGAAGAAGTCATAGTTATATGAAGCCGCATTGATTCTTGTTACTGGTAAGATTAGAAGAATCGCTAAACTAAGAGCGAAAACAATTAATTTTTTCTTCATATGTTACCTCCTATTTCATACCAGAGTGTGCCATTGTTTCGATAATCTGACTTTGTGATAAGACGAATACCGTAATTGGCACAATCATCATGATAAGGATAACCGCCGAAGCAGTACCAGTCCGCGCTACACCACCAGCAACAATTTGGTGTAGTGAGTAGCTTAGTGGTTTTAATTGTTCTGAATAGATATATGTTCCACCATCATTGTTCCATAAGCTTTGGAATAGTAAGATGATTAGTGTTAACCAAGCCGGTTTAACAAGTGGCATAACGATTCGCCACCAAATTTGGAATTCATT
>DBWF01000028.1:3060-5349 GCA_002308275.1 Caryophanales bacterium UBA1245
AGGTACAAACCTAATGAATAAGCAAAGGCCGGTATGATAATCGCTAGTTGGGTATCAATTAGTCCTAGGCCACTGAAGATAATGTAACGAGGAGTTGCAGTTACTTGAGCGGCGAACATTAATGAATAGACAACTAAACCGAAGATAATCTTTGATCCAGGGAAACGATGTTTTGCAAGTGGATAAGCGGCCATTGAGGCAATTAAAACGTGACCAACTGTACCAGCAATCGTTATGATAATTGTATTGAAGAAGTATCTTGAGAATGGTACCCAAGAGTCTTGCATCAACATTGCTAGATCAGTAAAGTTATCGGTTGTTGGGTTTTGTACGAATAAGCGTGGTGGGTAAATGAATAATTCATTAAGTGGCTTAAATGCCGCATTAATTGAATATACTAGTGGGTAGGCACTAAATAGACCAAAGAATACTAGTAATAAGAATAATGCGATATCACCAGCCATACTACGGCTCATTCTTTTCTTTTTCTTGATACGACGTTTTTTAGCTTGAAGGTAGAAGAATCTTTCGACTTTACCCATCGTAGCTTCATCACGAATACCATATTTTTTAAGAAGTTTTTGTTGGCGCTTATTACGACGCTTTTCAGCTTTCGATAATCCGACGCCCGCTAATGCATCATCAAATTTATCTGCCATTATCAGCTACCTACCCTTCTTAAAATTTTACGTACTAGTGAGTTAGCAAGAATCATGAAGACGAATAGAACGGTTGCAATTGCACTCGCATAACCCATTTCCATTCTGATTGACCCATAGTCCATTAAGTGGGTAATAATGGTATGTCCGGCGTAGTTGACGGATGGGAAACCAACCATCTGGATTGATACGTCCGCAATTGACAAACTTGATGTAATTTGCATTACGGCACCGAACATTAATTGTGATTTCATTTGTGGTAAAGTAATATACCACAATTCTTGCCAACGATTTCGGATACCATCAATCGCACCAGCTTCAAAAAGGGTCTTATCACAAGATTGGAGCCCCGCAATAAATGCTAGGAAGCTAACACCAAGTGACAACCACAATTGAACCAACATAATAATCCATAAGATATATTTTTCCGTTGATAACCAAAGAATTGGTTCATTGATGATACCAAATTTCATAAGGTATGCATTTGCATAACCATAACTATCACTTGAGAAGATTAGACGCCATACTAGATATGCTGAACCAGAAATTGATGGAGCATAGAAGATAAGGGTCATAAATGATCTTAAGCGAGGGCGTAATTCATTGATTAACCAAGCAAAACCGAATGCGGCTAGATAGCTTAGAGGTCCAGTTACAACCGCTAGAATTAAAGTATTCTTAATAGCAGTCATAAAGTTTTCATCATCAACGAATAAACGCATATAGTTTTCCCAACCAACAAAGTCAGGGAATTCTAGTAAGTTAAAGTTTGTAAAGCTTAGTACTAAAGAAATTAAAACTGGTACTACTGTAAAGATAAAGAAGAGAATTGTATAAGGAGCTACTAGATAGTAGTATTGACGTTTAACGAAGATTTCACGACGAAGTCTTCCACCACGTTTACTCCATCTATCAACCTTACGAGTAATTGAAGCTCTTTCTTTTTCAATTCTTAGTTTTTGTTTTAGGGCATCATGTTGCTTATTGTATTCAAAATAAGCATTTCTAATTTCTTCATCTTCTGGATGAGCTTTATAAGCATCATGATATTCGTTCCATTTAACTTCGCTTTCTTTTACTTTAGCTTTTAATTCAATAATATTTTGTTTTGTTTTTTCATCAAAGGCTTTGTCTTCAGCTTTCCATTCGGCCTTTTTCTGTGCCATTGCTTCACGCATAGCTTTCTTTTCTTCCGAACGAGTTAACTTTTGATTAGCTTTGAGTTCTAATTTTTCACTCCGTGATAATTGTTTGGTGTTTTTCTTAATATCACGATTCTTTAAAATAACACGCACTATTTTATAAGTAATGAGCGCAAAAATGATTGTAAAAGCAATGTATAAAAAGATCTGCATTTTTGTCCTCCTTACTTAAGTCCAAATTCACTACGCTTACGGTCAATTTCGTTATTGATATTTTGAGCGTATTTGTAGAGTGTTTCTTTGGCGTTTGCATTATTGTTAATTACGGTACGATAAGCATTTTCAACTTCACGACCGGTAATATATGAACCAGCAATTTGTGGAATTTCTAGAACACCATATACGTGGTAGATACCATCAGCATCTTTTGTCCAAATATAATCGGTCTTATTTAGGTAATCAGTTGCTAGTTCATTGAAAGATGATTT
>DBWF01000028.1:5462-8570 GCA_002308275.1 Caryophanales bacterium UBA1245
CTACCAAGAATACCTTCCATTTCCTTACCGAAAGCAGATTGAATAACATCACTTGACCACCATCTTAGGAATGCCCAAGCGGCTTCTTTCTTTTCAACACTTTCATTAGCATTCTTAGCAATAATGATTGCAGCGGAACCTGAAGCAACTGAAGTATGGTTAATTACTTCATATGGATAAGCCCCACCGCTAATACCAAAGGTATCTTCTTCAGCACTATTGATTGTATATTTAGTACCTGGAATTGGATAGAATGCCCAGTTACCTCTTATTTCTGGTGCGAATACGGCTAGCGTATTATACATTTCGTAATAGCTAATACCGATTGGCATTTCACCAGAACGGAAACGGTTAATAAATGAGGCAAATTTAGGGAATGAATATTTAGTATAGAAGTCAGTCCAATATTCAAATGTATCCATTGCCCGGTCTGATAATAGACCAGTTTCTCTTGAATCATTAGAATATAAGCGTCCTTCATTTTGATATAGCATTGTTACAAATGCTGGGTTAAGTGCACTTGCACCTGCATCGTTTACTGGTAGATAGAATTGGAGTGAATCCGTTTGAAGGTCAGTCATCATTGAACGAACTTCATCCCAAGTTTGTGGAACATCATCTTCCCAATCATCACCATATAAGTTTTGCATGATATCAGTTCTAACGAACATTGTCATATATATTTGTTTTTCTGGAATTGCGTATACTGATCCATCAAAAGTAAATTGTCTAATTGAACTTGAATGGAAGTAACCATTACCTTTACCATATGGTACAACTTCACCTTCGATTGTCATTTGACCATCAACATACCGCCAGTAGTCATCACCAAAAGCTTTAGCTAAGTCTAAGGATGCACCACGAAGACCATAGTTAACTGGTAATGAAGAATCGACGTTAATCGCGACTTCCGGACCAACCCCGGCCAGAGCAGCTTTTAATAGAACGTCACCACCGGTTAGTTTTAAGTTAACCGCAACGTGACACTTTTTGCCATTAATAGTAAAGACACGTTTTCCTAAGTCATTATCAATTAGTTTTCTAATAACATTGGCTTGGTCACGACCAAGAGTCATCCATACTTGAATTTCAACTTCATCGAGGTCATCTTCACTATCAGTATTTAGTGAACCAATTTGTGAATAATCGACAACGAATGAATAATAGAAACGAACGATTGAATCCCAAATACCTCTTAAGAATCCTTCATTAGCTTTAGCAAGTTTATAATTGCCATTATCCGCATAAACAACTAAATAGTCGATTGTTAATGGGAATTCTCTTAAAGATGTCAATAATGTACCAAGAGATGAAATATTAGTACTAAAAGCACCAAGCTGTTTAGTTACTTTACTGTATTGATTTAAGAAAAGTGTTAATTGTTCAACCATTGTATCAATTACACCAGTCTTATCACTCTTACCATCTTTGTATATGTTACCATTACCTGATGGATCTTCTTTATCCGCATTCTTTGATGAAATTCTAGCGATTTGAATTGAGAGGGCTTTTAAGCGGTCTCTAGCATCTTTTAGTCTTTCATCTAAGTGTAAGTCTTCCATTTTATTAAGTGAGTAGTCACGGTTAGTATCTGGAGAAACAGTAGTATACTTAATGATATTTAAATATAGCATACTTAAATCTTGCGTAACTGCTTCTAATTCTTCAACCAAAGAACCATAAGCTCCAAGTGTAACTTCCATCTTAACTTCATGTTTACCTTTTGTTAGATAGAATTTAAAAGCACTACCTTTATCTTCATTCGAACCAAGTGTTACATTTTGCCATTCGCTTGAGAATGCAAAAACAGTTGATTTTAATTCTTGGAAAGGAATCGCACCATCAATATAAACCATCCGGTGTGAGAACATACCACGAACTAGATTTTGGCGAGCTCTTAGTGAAATATTATACCAGCCATCTTCAGGAACATTAATTTCCCAAGTAATCCAGTCACCTAATACCTTCCAGTTTTCACCACCAATACTATTTAAATAAGTCTTAGTAATTGAGAATGGAGTAGTAGCAGCAGATGAACGATCAGTAATTGGATATAGGGTTGGTGATGATTTAGTAGTTGCAGCTTCTGCTTCAATTCTAGTATATGAATCTTTAATATTATTATCGATTGATCCATGTTCACCAACAAGAGCAGTTAAGTAATCAGCATAAGAAACAGATTCTTTAACCTCTCTTAATTCAATTGTATCAATTACTAGATAATCTTTGATATAATCAAATTTAAGTTCTGTTTCACCAGCTTCTAGATAATATTCGAATGGTTCTGTTACATAACCAATCGAATCTTTAAATGGTGAACATACTTTTGAATTACTAATTTCAATTTGTTGAGGTTTTAATTGGTTACCATTAACATCAGTACGCCATAATTTATCAATTGTGATATGGTTTCCTTCATCAGTTGATCTTGTAACATTATAATCAACATCATTTTTAGTCAATGGCTTATCTTGCCATACTCTTGAGAAGGATAATGATCCACTATCGGAGAAAGGAAGTTCATCATTAAGATAAGCACTACGTTCAGCATTAGATGAATAACCATCAAAAGTATAATAATTTAAATAAATATTGTAGAATCCAGGTTCTGTAACATTTAATTTATAAACAATGCTACCACCACGATGAGCTACTACACTAGTTCCTCCAGCTTTAGCTGTTTCACTGTTAGCATACTCACTATGATCAGCAATACTTAATTTTTCGATTGCTTCTTCACCTGTTGAAGTAATTTCAATTGATGATAATGATTCCACATAATCTTCACCTTTAATAACAATTGATGAGGCAAGATTAGGTGTTACATCACTATTTTCACCATATTTTTCATGATGATAATTTGTTTTTTCTTGAACATATGCTTGATAACCAGATGATGTATTAGCAATAATATTGCCATCATTATCGGCTTTAAAGGTTATTTTTGAATCTTCATTAAAATAGCCAACAAAGATTCCTACCGCAAATATGCAGGAAAATATAAATATAATTATTTTTCTTGTCCTTTTCATTTTACATCCTTTCTACCAAATTCTAACCATTCTTTTAAAATGGATATTAATCTTTGAATTTTTTGATTACTCATGA
>DBWF01000028.1:8592-8745 GCA_002308275.1 Caryophanales bacterium UBA1245
ATTCCAAAGTTCTTTTTGTCTTACACTAAATACATTTAATTCTCTAATTTCTTTTTCTAAATCTAAATTCATCTTTAGTTGATGATTGATTTCATTTAAAGTAATAAGTAAACTAACATTATTAATCAGTTCATCTCGATCAATCGAAGGATT
>DBWF01000008.1:0-23822 GCA_002308275.1 Caryophanales bacterium UBA1245
GGTTTCTTAATCAAAGATGGTAAGAAAGATCGTCCACTTGATATTATCACTGTATCAGGTAACTTATTACAATTATTTAAAGATGTTACAGTCGTTGGTGGCGATGTTGAAATCTTCCCTGAAGAAGTTGAATGTCCATCACTTGTTATTAAACAATTAAATGTATCTGGTAAATAAAACGAAAAGCCCAACTGAATAATCAGTTGGACTTTTCTTATTTCTCATACTTTTTTCTTAAAGCAAGAGCTTTATCAGGATAATTAGTGATAATACAATCAACACCTTTTTTAAGCCATTTTTCCATATCTTTTTCTTCATTAACGGTCCAAGGGCTTACTGGATAACCTAGCTTATGCATTCTTCTTGTATAACCAAAGAGCATTGCTTTTTGATATGGTGAAACACCATTAGCACCAACTTCAATCAGTTGGTCTTTAGGATAAGCAACTGGTTTAATACTTCTAAACTTTTTACTCTTAGGACACATTAATAGAATCGTAAAGACTTTTTCATCGATTTGTTTTAATGCTTTTAGGCAATCTTTGTTGAATGAACGAATATAGAATTCATCAAGTGTAAGATATTTTTTGATTAAATCAAGAGCTTGAGCTTCATAGCCAGCTTCTTTAAATTCAATATCTAAGAAGATTTTACCTTTACAAAAAGCTAGTGTTTCTTCAAAAGTAGCTAGCGTAAAACCAATTTGTTTAGCCATGGCTTGAAGTTCTTCAAAAGTGTGATCACAAATCGTCATATCACCAACGGTTGGATTGTGATTAACAACGATTACATTATCAGCAGTTTTACGAATATCTAATTCAATTCCATCAGCACCTACTTCAATTGCTTTTTGGAAAGCATCGATAGTATTTTCAAATGGCACTAAGCCTGAAGCACCACGATGGGCAAAAATAAGGGTATGCATTTTTTTCATAATAGTTCCTCCACTACGTCATCTTTATTATATGCCATCTTGCTCTTTTTGGCTACTATTAAATCTTATTTTTTGCATAAAATGTGCTTTTGTAGTATAATTTAATATCAAAGGTGATGAAAATGCAAAACGAAAATAAGCAAGCTCTCCCACTTCATTTAGCCATTATTATGGATGGTAATCGTAGATGGGCAAAAGAAAAGGGCTTAAGTATTAGCGAAGGCCACTTTGAAGGTATCAAAAACTTAAAAAAGATGACGAAGGTTATCAAGGATAAAGGCATTAAGTATTTAACTGTTTATGCTTTTAGTGTTGATAATATTAATCGTTCTCATCAAGAAGTAGATTATTTATTTAAGTGTGCTAAAAGTGAGTTTTTAGCCCTAAAAAAGGACGCTAATAAACGATTAGATAATATCCGGATTATTGGTGAAGATTTTAATTTACCAGCCGGTTTAAAAGAGATTATCGAAGAAGTCAATAGTACACCTTGGATTGATGATGCATTCACTTTATTTATCGCCTTTAATTATCGTAGTGATTATGAAATTGCTTCAGCTTGTAATAAAGCTTTAGCTAATAATGAAGCTGTTACGCCTGAAGCAATTACAAAATATTTATATACGTCACCTGCTCCAATGGTTGATTTATTAATCAGAACGAGTGGTGAACAACGTCTAAGTGGTTTTCTTCTTTATCAAGCTAGTTATGCGGAACTCGTTTTTACTGATTGCTACTGGCCAGCATTTAATGAAGAAGAATTAGATAAGGCTCTTACAATTTACAGTAAGCGTCAAAGAAGATTTGGAAAAGATTAGGTGAATTAAATGTTAAAAAGAATTTTAACGGGTTTAGCCTTATGCACCCTTTTAATACCAGTTGCTTTTATTGGGGGCTGGGCGTATGTCGCAGTAGCGATGATTGTTAGCTATTTAGCAGGATACGAAGTATTAAAAGTGATGAGCACCCAAGACCCTGCCTTAAAGAAACTAAAATATGTCGTTCCCCTTTGGAATGTTTATACGCTTTTATTTGCTTTTATTGCACCTGAATGGGTAATTGCTAGTATTGCACTTGCCATTCTAGCTCTTATGGGTGTAACAATGGTTATTAATAATATGAATCTAAAAACAACATTAAGTGTTATTTTTAGTTATTTATATACGGGCGTTTTATGGATGCTTGTAGTAATGTTACGCGCTCCTAAGACAACTTATACAACCCTATTTGATTTAAGTCATGGCTTTTATTTATTTGCTTTTGTAGTGCTAGTTGTCTGTTTTACTGATATGGGAGCATACGTCATTGGTATTCTATTTGGTAAACGTAAACTTTGTCCAACCATTTCACCTAAGAAAACAGTGGGTGGTGCCATTGGTGGGGCGATAGTTGGAACATTAGTAGGCGTTGGATTCTATCTATTAATATCAGAATTAGTACTTCATGCACCACTTATTAATGCGGTCGCAGAAAAAAGAATTCTTAATTTAATCGTGGTTATAATCATTAGTTTAGTTGTTAGTATTTGTGGTCAAATTGGTGATCTAGTAGCTTCTAAGATTAAGAGAACTTATGATGTCAAAGACTTTAGTAATCTATTACCTGGTCATGGTGGCATTCTAGACCGTTTTGATAGTTTGATATTTGCGGGGGCAGTGTTTGCTTCAATCATTGCCATTTTAGCTTAATATGAAAAAGATCGTTTTACTTGGTGCAACCGGTTCAATCGGCAGCCAAACAATAGACTTATTAAGAGAATTTAAAAATGAATATCAACTAGTAGCCTTTGCATTTGGTCATAATACAGAAAAAGCTCAAGCAATAATCAATGAATTTAAACCAGTAATTGTAGCATCTAGTTTTAAAGAAGCATTAGCACCTTTAAAAGATACTAAGACAACGACTGATTTATTATCATTAATTAGTTTAGGTGATGTAGTGATCAATGCACTAGTTGGTTCAGTTGGACTAAAACCAACGATGGAATGCTTAAAGCAGAATAAGCCACTACTCCTAGCTAATAAAGAAAGCTTAGTAATGGCTGGACCATTAATTAAAGATTATTTAGATAAAGGTAGTATCATAGTTCCTATTGATAGCGAACATAGTGCTTTATATGATTTAATTAAAATACATGGTTCTAAGATTACTGACCTCTATATCACCGCAAGCGGCGGGGCTTTACGTGATTATTCACTAGAAAGTATTCAGGATGCTAAAAAAGAAGTTGTATTAAAACACCCAAATTGGAATATGGGCGCTAAAATAACAGTTGATAGTGCAACCATGATGAATAAGGTCTTTGAAGTATGGGAAGCTCATTTTTTATTTGGGTTTGAACTAAATCATATTCATGCATTAATTGACCGGAAGAGTAATGTTCATGCGCTTGTTAAATTAAGTGATGGGTCAGTTTATGCCCATGTAGCAAAAAACGATATGCATCTACCAATTAAATATGCGCTTATGTATCCAGAATCTACTTCATATAATGAATGTAACAAGTGTTTTAAATCAGTAGAAGAAGCAATTAGCTATTTTGGTTTAGAAGAACTCGACTTAAAACGCTATCCACTATTTAACTTAACTAAACAAGATTTAAAAGAAAAACCATTTTATAGTGTAATTGTTAATGCTTCTAATGAAGCACTAGTTAAATTATTTTTACAAGATCAAGTCTCATTTGGTGGTCTTCAAGATGGTATTTTGAATTATTTAAGTAAATACCAAACAATTAAAGCCCCATATGACTTAGAACACATTTTAGAGATTAATCAATTTATCCAAGAGGAGGTATTAAAACAATGTTAAAGATTTTATTAGGCATTATTGTCTTTATCTTAATTTTAGGCGTAATTGTTTTAATCCATGAAGGAGGACATTTCTTCTTCGCTAAAAGAGCTGGTATTTTATGCTATGAATTCTCTATTGGCATGGGACCACTTATTTGGCAAAAGAAGATTGGTGAAACATATTATTCAATCAGAGCCATTCCAATTGGTGGTTATGTCTCAATGGCTGGTGAAGAAATTGAAAATAACTTATTGAAAGATTATCACTATGCTCATCTGACCTTTGGTGATGATGGCAAAGTCAAAGAAATCTTTGCCATTAAAGATTTAGAAGGTAAACTTCCACCAAACATTTCTCAAGAAGAACTCTATCAAATTATTGGAAGTGACTTAATTGGTACGAAAGAAGAGTTACCGGGAGAACTTTATATCACCATTTTAGAAAATGGTATTGAGGCGCGATATGAAGTAGCACGCGATTGCTTAGTCCGTTTTACACCAAAGCAAGCGATGCAAATCGCTCCATACAACCGGTTATTTGTTAATAAGAAATTATTACAAAGATTCTTGACGATCTTTGCGGGTCCATTCATGAACTTTGTGCTTGCGCTTGTCGTATTTTTCTTTCTAGGCCTTGCAAGTGGATATACAAATTACAATACAACTGTTTTAGGTAGTGTTGATGATACGACTCCAGCGTATGAAGCAGGCTTAAGAGCTGGCGATAAGATTTTGTATATTGGTAGTGAAGTAGCCTCATATCAAAAATGGCAAGATATTTCTAATCAAATGGCTATTTATGCAAATGGTGATGATTTCACTGGTAGTATCCTTGTTACTTATGAACGCGATGGTGCGACATATACAGTTAGTGTTAATCCATATGTTTATGTCCAAACAATACAAATGCTATTTGAACGAGATGGATCAGATTCCCTAATTGTTGATGAATATCCAAACAACAATAAAGAGACCATGTCTTATAAAGCTGGTCTTCAAAAAGGTGATGAATTAGTATCGATTAATGGGGTAACATTTGCCAACCGGATGGAAGTTTTAAAATACTTCAAGAGTGGTGAGGGGGCAACTAATAATAAGTTTACATTAGTTGTTAAAAGAGATGGCGCTGAAAAAACACTAGAAGTTATCGAAACATATCAAAAAGCGATTTTTGATGATAATGGTATCGATGTATGTAAAGTCGTTCTCGGCATCTCACCAACCATCACCCGTAACATTGGCCGCTTATTATGGGAGCCAATTAAACAAGTTGGTTCAAGTTGCACAGTTATCATTAAAACATTAGGTCGCCTATTTAGACCAAAGAGTGGTTTAAAGATTACTGATTTAAGTGGACCTGTTGGTATTGCTAGTGCTACGATTTCTATTATTGATCAAGGCGCTTATTCAGTTTTCAATTGGATGGCTATCTTAAGTGTTAATATTGGTTTGATGAATATTATTCCGCTACCAGCCCTTGATGGTGGACGGTTAGCTTTCATTCTCTATGAAGTAATTACCAGAAAGAAACCTAATCCAAAAGTTGAAAACATCATTCATACCATTGGTTTTATTCTATTGATGGTGTTATTTGTGTTTGTTGCTTTCAACGATGTGATTAAGCTAATCTTCAAATAATGATTGAGAGTATTGCTTATTTAATTATCTTTTTGGGAAGTTTTCTTATTTTCTTTGTTTTAATCAAAGAAAGTGAATTTCCTAGGTTGTTTAAACAAGGGAAGACAACAGCAATCATTATTGCATCAATCCTAGTATCACTAATCCTAGCATTTTTATTTGCTTCAATGGCAATTAAACTAGTTGATGTTATTAAAGCAATCATTAAGAGTTGACAAACTTGTCAACTCTTTTTATTTAGCAAGTTATATGTTTTGACTTTTTGACGTGTTTTTTGTATAATCTTAAAAGTAAAAATTAGAGGATATTATTATGAAGATTAAGAATATTGCGATTATTGCGCATGTCGATCATGGAAAAACAACGCTTGTTGATACACTATTACAAGCAACTGATGTTTACCGCGATAATGAAGCCCATCAAACTAGAGCAATGGATTCGAACGAAATCGAACGTGAACGTGGCATTACCATTCTTGCTAAAAACACCGCCATTAATTATGGTGATTACCGGATTAACATTCTAGATACTCCTGGTCATGCTGATTTTAGCGGTGAAGTAGAACGGATTATGGGCATGGTTGATGGTGTATTACTACTAGTTGATGCTTATGAGGGAACAATGCCTCAAACGAGATTTGTCTTAAAGAAAGCTTTAGAGCACCAATTAAAAACAATCGTGGTTATTAATAAAGTCGACCGTGAATTTGCTAATCCGGCACGAGCTGTTGATGAAGTATTAGATTTATTCATTGAACTAGGGGCAACCGAAGATCAATTAGATTTCCCAGTTTGCTATGCATCGGCCATCAATAATACATCTAGCCTTTCACCAGATATTGCTAAACAAGAAAGCGGTATGAAGCCATTACTTGATTTAATTCTAAAAGAAATTCCTGACCCTGAAGTATCTTTAGATGGCGCTTTTGTGTTCCAACCAGCTCTCCTTGACTATAACGAATATGTTGGTCGGGTAGGCATTGGTCGGATTACTAAAGGTACGATCAAGGTTGGCCAAATGGTTAACTGTATTAGAGTTGATGGCTCAGTAAAAAGCTTTAAAGTTCAAAAATTGATTGGTTTCCTAGGCTTAAAGCGTGTTGAAATAACCGAAGCTTCCGCTGGTGATATTGTTGGTATCGCAGGACTAGCTGATATTTATGTTGGTGAAACAATCACTTCAGGTGGTATTGAAGAACGCTTACCTTTAATTGAAATTAGTGAACCAACTGTTCAAATGAATTTTAGTACTAACTCTTCACCATTTAGTGGTCAAGAAGGTACCCTTGTTACCGCTCGTAAAATTGAAGACTATCTATTTAAAGAAACAGAAAAAGATGTATCTTTAAGAGTTGAAAGAGTACTAGGTAAAGAAGAATGGGTTGTCTCAGGTCGTGGTGAATTACACTTAAGTATTTTAATTGAAAATATGCGGCGGGTTGGTTTTGAATTCAATGTTTCGCGCCCAAGAGTAATCGAAAAAGAAATCGATGGCATTCTTTGTGAACCATATGAAGACTTACAAATTGATTGCCCAAGTGAATATGTTGGACCAGTTATTGAATTATTAGGTAATCGTCATGCCGAACTACTCACGATGAATACTTATGAAAACCAAACTAAATTGATCTATAAGATTCCTTCCCGTGGCTTAATTAGTTTCAATACGGACTTTTTAACAACTACCCATGGATACGGTATTTTAAGTCATGTCTTTAGTAGCTATGAACCTAAAGAAGCGATTGGATTTATGGGTAGAATGCTTGGGGCCTTGGTTTCAAGTCACACGGGTGTAGCTACAACTTATGCTTGTGGTCAAGCCGAAGATCGCGGTGAACTATTAATCGAGCCAGGAACACCGGTTTATGAAGGGATGATAGTTGGTATTTGTAATCGTGAAGAAGATTTAGCGGTTAACATCACGAGAGAAAAACAACAAACAAACCAACGTTCATCAACTAAAGACACAACGGTTGTCTTAAAACGTCCACGGGCAATGACACTCGAAAACTATTTAGAATTCATTAATGATGATGAATTAGTTGAAGTAACACCTAAATCAATCAGATTAAGAAAAGTTATTCTTAATACTGATGATCGTAAACGTTATGACAGCTATCATCCAAAGAGGGCTAGAAATGATTAGAAAATGTTTTACAGTTAATCCTAACCGAACAAAAGAAGAAATTGCTTCCTATGAAAGTCTCCTTGCTAAAGGTATTTATCAAGGAGTTGAAATCTTCTATCCTTACAAAAAAAGTCCAGCTGATCGCGAAATTTATAAAGAAGCAATTGCTTCATATTTAAAATATCAACCAGAGATGGTTATCCATTTGCCACATGGTGTTGATGGTAATATCGCGACCAGGCAAGATTTAGACCAAAGAATGAGTTGGATTAAGGATGCTATTGAATTTGCTAGTTATTTTGGCATTAAAAAAGCAACTCTTCATCCAGGCTTCTGCGATGGAACACTAGAAAGAAGTGAAGCTATTCATTTAGCTGCAAAAAACATCAAAGCCTTATGTAGATATGCAACTACCTTTGGTATTACCATTATGCTTGAAAATCTAATTGGCGAAGCCGAATTAATGCGTACAGCGGATGAGTATTTTGAATTAAAGGCTCTTATTGATGAACCTAATTTAAAGTTTATCTTTGATGTAGCCCATTTCCATACTTCCGCTTTCTGTCATCAAACAAGCGATATAATAGAATTTGTTGATAAAATTAAAGATGATTTATATCATGTTCACATTAGTGATAATGATGGTACGAGGGATATGCATGCGGCGATTGGACTAGGTAAAATTGATTTCAAAACTTATTTTAAGAAGTTAGCAGAAATTGGTTATACTGGCTTATATAGTAGTGAAGTACTATTTAATAGTGCTGAAGACCTAGAAAAAACTGCAATAGCTATGGATCAACAATTATAAAACAATAAAAAGGACCGAAGTCTTAAATAGACAAACGGTCCTTTTTGATTACTGATTAGAATTAGTTTTTGCTTTTTTTCGATTGATGAGCCAGTTTATACCATATCCTAGGCCATAGAACATTAGCGTTCCAAGTGCTATATAAATGAAGTATTCAAAGATGTATAACACATATGGTCTTTGTGTTTTATTTATAAGCGAAAGAATTGGATAATTAAATGGTTTTACATATTCGATATTATAATAAGAAATGTAGAAAAGATTTAATTCACTAGCTGGATTGATATTTCGTAAAGCAAGATTTAAGATAATAGCAATTATCGCAAAGATCATAAATAGGATGTTGCTAGTTATCAGTGTTTTGATGCTTCCTTTTTCAACCATTCGGTAGCCAGTCATGGTAAATGCGGCACAAAGAAGAAGTGATTCATGCCATAAAAGGGAATGAAAACTGATAATGACATAATCAGCATTGAGCATAGCAACCGGTTTTACAAAATAGAAGAATCCGGCGATGATTGCTACAAAGGCTAAATAACCAAGCATTGCTGATTTAATTGTTTTGTTTTTAACAAACATGATAAAGGGCAAAATATACATTGGCGTTGAACATATTTGGAAAGGTATTAATGTTAAATCATAATGTTTAGTTGTGATAACAATAAAGATTTCTTTAAAAACTTCAAGTGCTACAAGAGCAAAACCATAGATTGTTAAAATGAGGTCTTTCTTTTGATCATATTTTTCATCTTCATACTTTTTGCCAAGAATAAAGCCGACTACCAAAAGGGTAGCGGCTAGGGCAAAAGATATAATATGAAGAGGACCCCAAACAGCTGGTTTGTTAATCCACATAGTTATTCTCCTTTTTTATCAATTAGTTTTTTTCTCTTAATAATGATTTAATCTTAGTACCTAAAACATCAATCGCAACTTCGTTTTTGCCACCTTCAGGAACAATAATATCAGCTTTTCTTTTAGAAGGTTCAACGAATGTTAGATGCATTGGGCGTACTGTTGTTAAATATTGGCTAACAACACTTTCAATCGTTCGACCACGTTCATTGATATCTCTTTTTAATCGTCTAATGAAACGAATATCATCTGGAGTATCAACATAAATCTTCATATCAAATAAGTCTAGGAGCTCTTGACAAGTAAAGATTAAGATTCCTTCAACGATGATAACATCACCTGGTTCAACATGCTCAGTTTCTTTAGCTCTAACAGATTGGACAAAGTCATAAGTTGGTTTTTCAATCGCTTGTCCATTCATTAATTTTTTGATATCACTGATTAAAAGATCGAAGTCATATGAATCAGGATGGTCAAAGTTAACCTTTCGTCTTTCCTCAAAAGGTAGATGCGATAAATCTTTATAGTAATCATCAAGTCTAAGCATTGATACTGTTCCGTGTGGCTCAGCAAGCTTTTTTAAGCGTTTAGCAACGGTTGTTTTACCTGATGCTGTTCCTCCAGCAATCCCAATTATTTTAGCCATTTTTGATAGCCTCCTTACCACGGGTATTGTATCATAAAGAGGGCGTTTTGTCAGTGAAATCGTTATTTTTTATCTATCCTTTGGCCTTTGATTCTTTTTATGGTAAAATAGATGTATAAGAGATACTAAGAGGATGATTGGTGATCACACTAATAATTGTGCTGATAACATCAAAGGAGTATATAAATAATGATTAGTAAAGATGAATTTTTAAAGATATGTGAAAAATACAATTTAGTTGGTGCTAATCTTTATATTGTTGATGGTAATAACGAAGTAAGTTATCAAATGGGATTAATGGATAAAGAAAACGAGGTAGCAACAAAAAAGAATACAATTTACCGAATTGCCTCTATTTCGAAGACCGTTTTAGCAATTGGTGCGATGCATCTAGTAGAAAATGGCAAATTAGATTTAGATGAAGATATCTCAACCTATCTAGGATTTAAGATTCGTAATCCGTATTTTCCTAATTGCAAAATTACTACCAGGATGCTGATGACTCAAACTTCATCGATTACTGATGGTTTTGATGATGAGGATATGACAAATGAAACGCGGATTGATGGCTATAATGGCCTCAATGGTCGTCATCTAGATATCCCATTAAAGACCGTTTTAGTACCAAATGATAGTCCGTATTATTCGGATTTAACATTTGATAAAGCGATGCCAGGAACACACTTTATTTACAGTAATTTTGGCTGTGGTATTCTTGCTTGCTTAATTGAAAAGGCATCGGGGATGAATTATGATCAATACATGAAAAAGTATGTTTTTGATCCGCTAAAACTAGATGCTAGTTATTATGCTTATAATATCAAACATCAAGATGATATTGCCTGCCTTTATTATGCGGACCGCGTTATTAAAACCCATGACTGGGCTAAACGGGCATATAAACAGGCTCCTCTTGGTGAAAGCTATCTAGGACCTGCGGGTGGATTATTTATTAGTATGCCAGATCTTGCAAAAATTATGAAGAGCTTCTATAGACCTGAGCTAGCTGTCCTAAAACCTAATACTTTACAACAAATGTTTGAAGTAAACTGGGAAGGTGATGCGGGGGACTATAAGAAAAAGGGTCTTCAAATGATTATCATCGATGACTTGGTTCCATTTAGATTATATGGTCACTTTGGCAGTGCTTATGGACTGCGTAGTTTTATGCTCTTTAATCCGGAGAAACAAATCGGGGCTTGTTTTGTAACTAATGGTGGACGCTTAAATGAGTATACTAATCACATTCCATCAATTCATTATGATTTAATCAAACTATTGTGGGGTGAATGAAATGCGTAAATATTTAGTATTTATTCTATTATTGTTTAGTGTCTTTCTTCTAAACGGCTGTGAGAATGGAAATGGCTCAGAGTATGTATCACTTCCAAAATTGGACAATATGTCACGAGCTGAAATTAATGCCAAAATGGCTAACCTTGATTTAAAGGTTCGTTATCACTTTGTAAGTCGCAGCTATAAAGACGAAGCTGAATATGATAAGTTTGTTTACTATGGCAACGAACTAAAGGCTGGTAAAAGTGTTAAAAAAGGCAGTACAATTAATATTTATACGACCGCTCTCCATCTGCCTTCGGAAGATGTCGTTCACTTAACGATGGATTTAGACTATGAAGGCAAAGATTTCATCACTGATGGCATAGGCGTCGTGCGTCTTGCAAGAAGCGTTGATGGTGATACCGCTCACTTCTATACAGCCGATAATACTTATATCAAGGTTCGCTTCTTGGGCGTTGATACGCCAGAGTCAACAATGGAAAAAGAAGCTTGGGGTAAGGCAGCTTCGAATTTTACCGCTCAGATGTTAAATAACGCAAGTGTTATCGTATTAGAACGCGAAGAACAAGTTCAAGATGTCTATGGTCGATACTTAGCATTTGTCTGGTGCGATGGCGTTTTGATGAATTTACAACTTGTTCAAAATGCTTATTCGAATGCGAAAATATCATCAAGTAGTAAATACTATGATGCTTTCTTTGACACTGAACTTGTCATTTGTGCAACTGGTAGACGTGTTTGGGGCGAAATTGATCCGAACTACGATTACGAAAATCAGACATTTAAATAACGAAAAAAGAACAATTGAAAAATCAATTGTTCTTTTTATATTAATCCGATGGCAACGAACAATAACATAACAATACCAAAATAAATGAAGACTGTTAAGATATCGTTCAAAGATGTAATAAATGGTCCTGATGCTGTGGCAGGGTCGATATGAATCTTTTTGAAAGTAATTGGCACAATACAACCAATAAAAGATGCTATCGTCATACCAACAACTAAGGTTGAACCAATAATACCACTAATAACAAATGGAGCAACGGTAATACCATGAATCGTTAGGCTACTTTGTTTGAAGAACATAATAAAGAGTCCGACAACGATACAAGCAATTGATCCGGCAATACATCCATTTAAGAAACCAATGCGAACTTCTTTACCAACAATTTTCCAAATATGTTTACGGTCAAGTTCGGTATCAGAAAGTCCTAGGATGGTTACCGCTAGACTTTGTGTACCAGAGTTACCAGACATATCTAGAATTAGTGATTGGAATGCCGCAACTAGTGGAAACAGACCAATTAATTCTTCAAAGCCGGAAATGATACTAGAAACAAAGAGGTCAAAGCATAAAAGAATTAATAACCAAGGAATTCTTTTCGCAATTGAATGGAAGATTGATGAATTGACAGTTACTTCTTCCGTTAAACCGGCTAACTTACTATAGTCTTCTGATAATTCTTCATCGACCGCTTGAATGATATCTTCATTAGTGATGATACCAATGATTTCACTCTTATCATTTAATACGGGTAAGTAGTCTAGTCCATAGTCTTTTAATTCTTCCAAGACATCACTAACGATGCTGTGGGCATTAAGAACAGGGTAACTAGTTTTAATAATGTCTTCTAGGTCAGTGCCGCTTCTGGCAATAATTAAATCTTTGAGGTGGATTGCACCATAATAGGTATTATCATCATTTACAACATAGATAATATTGATGTTATCATTTTCCGCCGCATTATTAACAACTTGCTTCATTGCTTCTTTAACACTACAATTACGTTTAACAGTGTTAAAGTTAGTTGTCATAATACTACCGATTTCGTCTTCCGCGTAAGAATCAAGTAGGTTGATATCTTCTTTGACGTCACTATCTAGTAGTTTTTCGACTTCTTCACGATCATCCTCATTTAAGTCTTCCAAGGCGTCGATGGCATCATCGGCATCCATGTTCGAAATGATTTCCGCAACGTGTTCTTCATCTAATTCATCGAAGTATGGCTTAGCATCATCGAAGAATGAGAATATTTCAGCTAGATATTCTAAATCTAATACCCGGTAAACCTTAAGACGTTCTTCCTTCGTTAATTCACTTAAACAGTCCGCAATGTCGTTTTCGTGATAGATGGAAAGATTTTCTCTTAAATTGCTATCGGGATTTCTTAATAGTTCAAGTAATAATTCACGATTAATCATTATTGTACCCTCCTAGATCATAAAATAAACAAGAAGAGTGTATCCTACTAAACTTAAAATATTGATGATGACAAAATACCAATGTTTGGTTTTATGGTGATGGATAATCATGGCTAAGTATCCACCTAAACAGCCACCTAAAACGGACATCGATAAAAGGGCTACTTCACTGATGCGTCTTGCGCCTTTCATTTTAGCTCTCTTTTTATCAACCGCATATAATATATAAGTAATAATTGTCATCACACCTAAATAGATTAGTACATATTTTAACAAGTTTGGATTCCTCTAATTTCTAAAGAATACCACATCAATCGCTTTTAAATAGTCAACTACAGGGTTAATACCAAGAGAGATCTTAGTACCATGCTCTACAAAATAGCTATAAGGGATACTTTTGCGTCCGCCCTTCTTAGCATCTTCATATAATTCTACTAAATGGAGCGCATCTAGTAAAAAGACTTCTTTGTAATCATTAAATAAAATGATTAAAAAGCTAATGCCGCCATGCTTCCTAACTTTATCTAAGTGGGCAATTTGGTGTTCATAGATATGGGAAAAAGAGAATGATTTCCCATTGCATGATTTAGCTTCAAAGTCGATATACTTGCCCTTATAAATACCATTGTAGTCGGTCGTTGAAGGGACTTGATAGAAGGCTTCCGTAATCCGGGCCCGGTTTCTGCTGGGATAGTCAACTTTCGTAATTCGGATTGGTGTTGGTTTTTTGTAAACGACGCATAAGTCGTTTTGTAAATAATAAGCATTGCTTTGATTGATCATATCTTCAAAGTCGATACCTAAATGAGCTTTAACAGCCTTTTTAGTCTGGATAACAGGCTTATTTACCGGCTTGGGCTTGGATCCATTCGGATAATTCATAACACCACCTCCTTCATGCGTTTTCATTTTTACAAGTTATTATAACATATTTTTATGATTTTTATTTTAATTAGGTAAGAAAAAAGAGCAATTGATATAATTTGACACAAAACCCATTTTATAGTATAATAAATGGGTAAGAAATTGTACAAATTTTTGAAAAATTTGTTAAACATAATTTATTTACAGCTAAATAATTAAATACATAAAAAGAAAAAAGGAGAAAGACGATGTTAACAGTACTTGCGGAAGTGGCATTCAATCCACTAACTGTTGTCTTCTTAATTCTTTTTATTGTTGCTTTAGCACTCGTTGTTGCAGCATACTTTATCGCTTTAAATCTTGGCCAAAAGAGAGTGGAAAAGAAATATAGCGATTTAAATATTACTGCTGAAGGTATTATTCAAGATGCTAAACGCGAAGGCGAAAAACGTCAAAAGGAATTGATTTCAGAGGCTAAGAGTGAGATCAATACTTTAAAACAACAAAACGAAAAAGAAATTCAAGGACGCAAATCAGAACTTGCGGAATTAGAAAAGAAAATTGATCAACGTGAAGATCGCTTAGATGCACGTTCTTTAAGTTTGGATAAACGTGAAGACGCTCTTGTTTTAAAAGAAAACAAGATTGAAGATCAAAAACAAGCGTTAGAAAAAAGAAGCAATAAGATTGAAGAATTAATTGAAGAACAAGAAAAGAGATTATTAGAAATTTCTGGGCTTACGCAAAGTGAAGCTAAAGAAATTGTGATGAAGAAAACCGAAGAAGATATGGCTCAAGAAATCGCCGTATTTATCAAGGAAGAAGAAGAAAAAGCAAAGAGTGAATCGATTAGAAAATCGCAAACTATCTTAGCAAATGCGATTCAACAATATGCTAATGAGACTGTTCAAGAAAAGACGGTTTCCGTTGTTGCTTTACCAAATGATGAAATGAAAGGCCGGATTATCGGTCGTGAAGGACGTAATATTCGTTCGATTGAAGCTGTAACTGGAGTTGATCTAATTATTGATGATACTCCAGATTCAGTTGTTATTTCATGCTTTGACCCAATTAGAAGAGAAGTAGCAAGAAGAACATTAGAAATTCTTGTAACTGATGGCCGAATTCAACCACCTAGAATTGAAGAAGTCTTCAGTAAATGCCAAAAAGAATTAGAAAACGAAATTCGCGAAGAAGGTGAAAAAGCTGTTTTCGAAACAGGCATTGGTAAGATTCATCCAGAATTAATCAAGATGATTGGTCGTCTAAGCTTTAGAACAAGTTATGGACAAAATGCTCTTGCCCATTCTAAAGAAGTTGCTTTTATTGCTGGTAAACTTGCTGCTGAAATTGGTGAAGATGAAATCTTAGCTCGCAGAGCTGGACTACTTCACGATATTGGTAAAGCTAGTGACCATGAAGTTGATGGTAGCCACGTTGAAATTGGTCTAGAACTTGCTACGAAGTTTAGAGAATCAGAAACTGTTCAAGATGCTATCGCATCTCACCATGGTGACCGCGAAGCAACAACCATTATTGCTCATTTGGTTGCGGCTGCTGATACCCTTTCAGCTGCAAGACCTGGCGCAAGAAGTGAATCACTTGATAACTATATTAAGCGTTTAACTGCTTTAGAAGAATTATCAAATGAATTCAAAGGCGTTGAAAAAACATATGCACTACAAGCTGGTCGTGAGGTTCGTGTCCTCGTTAAACCAGAAGAAATTAATGATGCTGATGCAGTAAAACTTGCTCATGACATCAAGAAGAAGATTGAAACGACCATGAATTATCCTGGTACAATTAAAGTTACCGTTATTCGTGAAGTTCGTGTTCAAGAAGTAGCACGTTAGAAAGAGGAAACATGCGTATCTTATTAGTTGGTGATGTTTTTGGTGCGATGGGTAGGACCATCTTAAAACAAGAACTACCACGCCTTAGACAACAATACGGTATTAATTTTGTTGTTGTGAATGGTGAAAATATCGCTCATGGCAAAGGAATCATTGAGAAGTATTACAAAGAGTTATTAGCTTTAAATGTAGATGTCGTAACTCTTGGTAATCACGCTTTTAGTAATAAAGGTGTTTTCCAATTTATCGATGATGCCAAACGGTTAGTAAGACCACTTAATTATAAAACAGATGTCCCTGGTGTTGGCTATGTAACTGTTAATTATAATGGTATTAAAATTACAGTCATGCAACTATTAGGCCGTATCTTTATGGCGGGTGCTGAACAACTAACCAATCCATTTACGGTTTGTGAAGAATTGCTAAACAAATTAGATAGTGATATTTACATTTGTGATTTCCATGGTGAAGCGACTAGTGAAAAGAATGCATTTGGATTATATTTTGATGGTCGGATTCATATCATTGTTGGTACGCATACCCATGTAGCTACAAATGATGCTCATATTCTGCCTAATGGATCAATGTATATTACTGATCTTGGCATGGTAGGTGCCCTTGACGGCGTCATTGGGGTTAATCCAGATCCGGTTATTCATCAATATTTAACTGATGAGCATATTAGACACTTGCCGATGGAAAAAGGGCGTCAACAATTTAATGCTTTGATGGTTGAAATTAATGAACAAACTCATAAGATTACAAAATATGAAAGTATTAATTTAATACAAAAATAGTTGGTGGTCTAATCCAACTATTTTTTACTAAAAGGAGGTAAACCAAGTGTTACCAATTATTCAAACAAAAAGATTAATCCTCCGCACGATACAATTAAGTGATGCGGCGGACATGTATGAATATGCTAAAACACCAGATGTTGGACCGGTTGCGGGATGGGAACCTCATCCAGATCTTAATCATACGCTAATGATTATTAATATGTTTAAGATGTCAGCTGCGAAAACGGGTTTAGGCGTTTTTGCGATTGTGCTAAAAGAGAATAAAAAAATGATTGGTACAATTGAGTTATTCAATCACTACCAACATTTTAAAGCAGAACTTGGTTATGCTCTAAACAAAGATTATTGGGGCAATGGTTATGTAACCGAAGCCGCCAAAGGCGTTTTAAAGTGGGCCTTTGAAGACCTTGCTTTAAAAAGAGTAGAAGTTAACCTTTTTGTTGATAATTATCGTTCTGAACGTGTTTGCCAAAAGCTTGGTATGCACTATGAAGGAATTAAGAAGAAAGGTTATATGCGTTATGATGGTAAAATCTTTGATGAAAAAGTCTACCATCTAACCGATGATGAATATTTTAATAAAGGTGGTGAAGGCCTTTGAAAAAAGAATATGGAATCAATGTTAAACCAAGCCTCATGCAGGCTAGAAAAAGATTTCAAGTAAAACCCCAAATCATTCGTTATCAAGTCGATTCCAATTTAATTGGCATTGGTGATGGTAAAACTTATATGATTAAGACCTATGGTTGCCAAGGCAATTTAGCAGATAGTGAAAAGATGGCGGGGATGCTTGAACAATTAGGATTTAAGAAAACTGAAGCCGAAGAAGATGCTGACTTTATTCTTTTTAATACTTGTGCAATCAGAGAGAATGCGGAAAACCGAATCTTTGGTGAATTAGGCCGGATTAAAAGAGTTCAAAAGAAGCATCCAGGGATGATTATTGGTTTATGTGGCTGTATGATGCAAGAAGAAAAAACGATCAATGCCATTACCAAAAAGTATCCGCATGTTGATATTATTTTTGGCACTCATAATATTACTAAGTTACCTCAATACATTGATATTGCTTTAAAAAACAAAAAAGTACTAGAAGTAATGAGTGTTGAAGGTGATATCTATGAAGATGTGCCTGTTGTTAGAGATCATCCATATAAAGCTTGGGTTGATATTATGTATGGCTGTGATGAATTCTGTACTTACTGTATTGTTCCATACACAAGAGGCAAAGAACGCTCAAGGATGCCACAAGATATTATTGAAGAAGTTAAGCAGTTAGCCCTTCAAGGCTATAAAGAAGTTACTCTACTTGGTCAAAATGTTAATGCTTATGGCAAAGACTTAGATATTGGTTATGGATTCGCAGACTTGCTGACTGATTTAAATAAACTACCAATTGAACGAATTCGTTTTACAACTAGTCATCCTCATGACTTTGACGATGCTACTATCCAAGCGATGGCTTTAGGTGGAAATATTATGCCACACCTACACCTACCAGTGCAATCAGGTAATAATGAAGTCTTAAAACGGATGAACCGTAAATATACAAAAGAAGAATACCTAGATAAGATTAATAAATTAAAGAAGGCTGTTCCTGGTATTAGTATTACAACGGATATCATTGTCGCTTTCCCTGGTGAAACAAATGAACAATATGAAGACACTTTATCACTAGTAAAAGAAGTGGAATTTGAAGGTGCTTATACATTTATTTATTCACCACGTGAAGGTACTCCTGCCGCAACCTATCCAAATTCATTAACGGAAGAAGAGAAGAAGGACCGTCTTTACAAACTTAATGAATTAATTAATGAATATTTTGCTAAGGGATATGAAAGATTTGTTGGCGAAGTAGTTGAAGTCTTAGTTGATGGCACATCAAAACAAGATGAAGCAATGTATTCAGGCTATACAAAACATAATATGTTAGTTAATTTTGAAGCAAAACCAGAAGATATTGGTAAAATTTTAAAAGTAAAAGTCACTAAAGCTTTTACTTGGCATTTACTAGGTGAGGTTATTAGATAATGCCTACTTGGGGTTGGATAATAATTATTGTGGCAAGTATATTGTTACTTGCAATTATCTATATTTCATATTTGACATTTAGATTTGCCACGAATCCTAGAACTGAGCCACGCTTAGATTGGACTAAAGTACCGCGTTTTAGTAATTATGGACCAGTTGTCCAAAAGGCGTTTGCAGATTACGATGCAATGCCTAAAGAAGAAGTGACCATTGAATCGCTTGATCATATCAAATTAAAGGCTGCTATTATTAAGCATGAAGATGCTAAAGGCACCATGATTCTACTACATGGTTACCGGAGTAGTGCAATTGTTGACTTTTCGGTTATGATTAAGCATTGTTATGATTTAGGATACAATCTAGTGCTTCCTGCTCAAAGAGGTTGTGCAATTAGTGAAGGTAAATATATTACTTTTGGCTTAAAAGAGCGATATGACCTAAAGCTTTGGATTGAGTATACAAATAAGCTATTTGGTGAAGACACACCTTTAATTCTATATGGTGTATCAATGGGTGCCGCAACCGTTCTGATGGAAGCCGAACTTGGGTATCCAAAAAATGTGAAACTATTAATAAGTGACTGCGGTTTTAATCATCCATGGAAGGTATGTCAAAATGTTTTAGTGACCACTAGACATTTGCCAACCTTTCCAATTCTTTATTTATGCGATTTGTTTTTTATTATCATTGCTCATTGTAGTTTGCATAGAGCATGTCCTACTAAAGCACTAGCTAAAACAAATTTACCAATTCTTTATTACCATGGTCGTCTTGATCAGTTTGTTCCTATTAAGATGGGAATAGATAATTTCAATCATACAAATGGTCCAAAAGAAATGTATATTATGGAGAAAGCAATCCATGGAACATGCATGTTAGAAGAGGCCGAAAGGTATCAAAAAACCTTTGATCAATTCATTGAAAAGTATGGAAAATAACATTTTTCATACTTTTTATTTGTCTAAAAAAACGTAAAAATATAAAAAAATCTAGCCAGCAAGCCGAATTTTTGGCAATTATTTGCTAAAAATTGGTAAAAGAAAATTTATGAAAATGGCAAAGTAAGCGTTTTCATCGTCCATTTTCATTCTTTTATTTGACATAGTATTTTTTATATAGTATAATATAGTAAACATTTTGAATAAAGTGATAAATGTTTGTTAAATAGGTAAAAATTTATAGGAGGAAATAAATGAAAAAATTTACTAAATTTTTAAGTGTATTTGTTCTTGTTGCTTTATTTGCTTCTTTAGTTGCCTGCGAAATGGGCACAAAAGAACATACAAGACACAGAGATACAAACCACGATTGTTATTGTGATGTTTGTAACGAATTAATGGATACACACGTTCCTAATGCACAATGTGTTTGTGATACTTGCGGACGTGACTTCCACAATGAAGCTGCTTACAACATTGAACATGTTCATAATCTAGTTTGTGATGTTTGTGGTAGAAGCTTTGAAAAGATTGCAACTGACTACTCTTACAAAGATCCAGCTACTTGCGTACATGAAGACTTAGATAGTAACTGTGTTTGTGATTTATGCTTCTCACCTATGGGACATAAATTCGAAAATGGTGTATGTACAGTTTGTGGTAACAAGAAGAGAGTTGAAGGTAACTATACTTATACTTCAACATTCAGTACTTCTCCTTCAAACTGGAACCCTCATACATATGAAACAGCTGATGACGGTGATGTTTATGACCTAATCGCTAGTGGATTATATGGTTTCTACTTTGATGGTAACAAATCTGGTTATGAAGTATGGCCTGAAATGGCTGCTGCATATCCTGAAGATGTAACTCTAGAAGTTAAAGGCTATGATTACAACTTTGGTATTCCTGAAAAAGCTACTGAACATTATGCATATAAGATCAGACTTAACAAGAATGCTAAATGGAATACTGGCGAACAAATTAAAGCTTATGACTGGGTTGAATCATTCAAATTATTAATGGATCCAGAATTACAAAACTATCGTGCTGCTGACCAAATGAGTGGTAACGTAGTAGTTGCTGGTTGTAAGAATTACTTCTATCAAGGCAAAACTGCTTTCTTAGAAAATGCTCTTGAAAACAACTATAGCGTTGACGAATTAGTTGAAGGTGCAAATGGCCAATTTGAATCACCTGATGGTGTACCTGCTTACTTTGCATTAAGATATCCATTAGCTGCTTACTTAGATGGTGACACACTAGGCGATTACTTCGATTCCTATGGTGCTGCTGCATTTGATACTGAAGTATGGGCACAATTAGAAGCATTAGCTGATGAAAATGGTCTAGTTCCTTTCACTAGTGCAAACCTAGCTCTTTTCTTAGAATTAATCGGTGGCGATGGTTGGGGTAACGAAACTATCAATGATGTACCTAATTACATTATATTTGCTCAAATTTTCGAAGATAATTATCCATTCGAAAAAGTTGGTATGTTTGTTGATCCAACTGATGAATATGCATTCTACATGGTATTAGATAAACCTGCATTTGGTTTCTACTTTATCTATGGTTTAAGTTCTTGGTTAGTAAAAGTTGATGCTTATAAAGCATTAATGGTAACTGATCCTGAAACTGGTGTTACAAAGACTACTTATAATAGTTCATTAGATACTACTTATTCTTATGGACCATATATGCTAAATTTATTCCAATTAGATAAAGAAATTGACTATGTAAGAAATGAACAATGGTTCGGTTATTCAGATGAACGTTATGATTGCTTATATCAAACATCTGCAATCACTCAAGCTCACGTAACTGAAAGTTCAACTCGTAAAGAAATGTTCTTAAAGGGTGAAATTTTAACTTATGGTCTACAAACTCCTGATTATGCAGAATATGGAAGCTCTAACTGGTTATATACTTCTCCTGGAACAACTCTATTCTTCATGATTCTTTCAGCTAATGAATCTGTTCTTCAAAGCTTAGAAACTGAAGGCATCAATAAGACAATGATTTGCAACGAAAGTTTCCGTCATGCTATGTCATTAGCATTCAACAAAGGTGAATTCAGTTCTACTGTATCTCCTGCTCGTGCTCCAGCTTACTCAGTAATCGGTGCTTATGATATTTGGAACCCTACAACTGGTGAAAGATATCGTGATACTAAGATTGCTAAAGAAGCTCTAGTTGAATTCTATGGCTATGTTAAAGGTGAAGATGGATTATATCGTATTGAAGGTTCAGAATTTGCTTATACATTAGACCAAGCAAATGATGCTATCAATGGTTACTCTCCAGATGTTGCTAAAGTATTATTCAATCGTGCTTACGATGAATGGGTAGCAGCTGGCAAGTATAATGGTACTGATGTTGTAGAAATTGAATATGCAACAAGTTCATCATCTGATTTCCAAACTAAGATGATTAATGAATTAAATAGACAATTAGCAAGAACATTAGAAGGTACTAAACTTGAAGGTAAGGTTATCTTCAAAGACTCTGCTCCTTATGGTAATGATTGGTCAACAGCTCTTAAGAACTCTCAAGCTCAAACATGCTTAGCTGGTTGGAGAGGCGGTATGCTAGATCCATTCGGAACTATGTTATACTATCTAGAACCTAACCATAATCCATATGCTAAATTATGGTGGCACACTGAATCTCAACCATTAACATTAACTCTTCCTGTTGGCGAAGATGGTGCAGATGTAGAAATTACAACTACATTAGCTAACTGGTCATTAATCTTAACTGGTGAAGCAAAAACTGTTGATGGTGTTGAATATAACTTCGGTTATGCTCAAGTTGCTGATGAAGTAAGATTAACAATCTTAGCTGCATTTGAAAAAGTAATTCTTGGTACAGACTACTATATTCCATTTATGCAAGATGGTAGTGGATTCTTACTATCTAAGAAAGTTCAATACGCTTTAGGTAGAGAAGATTACAACGCCGTATTAGGTCGTGGTGGTATTGCTTACATGACATATAACTACAACGATGCTGAATGGGATGCATATGTTGCTGCTCAAGGTGGTACTTTAACTTACTAATATTTAGAATACTAGTTTTAAATATTAATAAATAAATAGATTATAGTTAAATCCGGCAGAAACATTGCTTCTGCCGGGTTTACTATGTTATAAGAAAGGAGATAATCATGGTAAAATATGTTTTAAAAAGACTTATATTAATGTTGTTTACTTTCTTTGTTATCATGCTAATTGGTTTTGTGCTAATTAAACTATTACCACTTGCTGACTTGTCTGGATTATCACCTGACCAAAGAACAATTATTGAAAACTCTCGTATTGCCAGAGGTTATAATAAACCAATTTTAGAACAATTTATTATCTATTGGCGTCGTGCATTACTTCATGGTGATTTTGGGCTTGGTGAAACATATTTAGCAGGACAAGATGTTGCTAAAACATTTATTAGCAAACTTCCAGCAACAATGTATGTTAATTTGCTAAGTATTATTTTCTCAATTCCACTAGGAATTGGATTAGGTATTTATGCAGCTTTAAGGAAGAATAAGTGGCAAGACCACGTTGTTTCAACTGGAATCATGGTTTTCATTTCAGTTCCAAGCTTCGTACTTGCATTCTTACTTCAATATATTTTCTATTTTAAACTTGGATGGTTCCCTGCCTTAATGGCGTCAACTGTAAAGTATGGTTGGTTTAGTTGGACAACGATTAAATCTGTTATCATGCCGGTATTTGCATTATCACTTGGTACGATTGCGGGATTCGCACGTAGTACACGTGCCGAATTAACCGAAGTATTAACTAGTGAATTTATGCTACTAGCTAGAACAAAAGGTTTAACAAAAGGTCAATCAATTATGCGCCATGCTTTGCGTAACATTGCCGTTATTATTGTACCTGGTATCATGGGCGCCTTCATTAATATTCTTAGTGGTTCACTAGTTATTGAAAAATTCTTCTCAATTCCTGGTGTAGGTGGCCTATACTTAAATGCTGTCCAAGCACTTGACTATAACTTCTTTATGAT
>DBWF01000008.1:23851-25638 GCA_002308275.1 Caryophanales bacterium UBA1245
TTTATTGATCCTCGTATTAGAATGGGTGGTGGAAAACAATGATGAATAATAATGAATATCAAATCACCGAACAATCTTTTACGTTCGTTCAAAGTAATACAGCAATTCATGATACAAAGTTTGAAACAAAACGTATCGGTTATTTTAGAGATGCGTTAAGAAGATTTAGAAAGAATAAAGGTTCAGTTGTCGCTGCAATCATCATTCTTTTATTAGTAATTTTTGCTATCTTCTCACCAATCGTTTCTAAACATAACTTAGCTGACCGTGACTTAAAGTATAAAGACCGTGCTCCACTTATTCGTGGTAATGAAGGCGGCTTAATATTTGATGGCGGTCAAACAAAAACATTGAGTTATTCTCAATATCAATATTATAAATCAATCGCTGCTGATACAGGATATGATCCAATTACAAGAGTTATCAATTATAAAGAAACTGAAGATGCAATTACATACAAAGTAAGAGTTAATTCTTACTATGCAATTGGTACTATTTGGGCAGCTATTCCAAAATCAGAATATTTAGATATTTGTAAGTTCCAAGATGAAAAAGGTTTACAAGTATTATTACCATATGTTGAATCATACAAGTTAGGTAATGGTTGGACTTCAGTTATTACTTATGAAAATGCCCCTGACAAAATGAAAACAGATGGTAAAGCTCGTAAAAATGCTGATGGAAATATCTGTTATGCTTATACTGCCCAAGGATATCCTGTAATTAATAAGTCAACTGGTGGATATTCTTATGTTTATTCAACAGTAAAACGCGGTACAGAAAAAGATCATCTATACCATGAATACAACAGTTTACGTGTTGCAAGTGACCCAGGTCGTGATAGCAGTAGTGAATATGTATATGCTTATGGTAAAGATGCTCAAGGTCAAGTAGAAGTACGTCTTTGCTACTATAATTATTATCAATACAAGAGAGGAGAAACTCCTCAATATATCTTTGGTACTGATATTTATGGTAAAGATATTTTCTATGCCCTTGGTAAAGGTGCTCGTTTCTCACTTTTACTAGCAGTATTTGTTAGTGCAATCAACTTTATCCTTGGTACTATCTATGGTTCAATTGAAGGTTACTATGGTGGTGCTGCCGATATGATCATGGAAAGAATTTCTGATATTCTTTCAGGGGTTCCTTTAATGATTGTAGTAACGTTGTTCAATTTGCATTTGGCAAAGAAAGTAGGGGTCGTACCGGCCTTCTTGCTCGCCTTCATAGCGACGGGCTGGATAGGAACCGCCGGACTCGTACGTAAACAGTTCTATCGTTTCAAAGGACAAGAGTATGTTTTAGCCTCTCGTACACTTGGTGCTAAAGACTTTAGAATCATGTTTAAACATATCTTCCCTAACTCATTAGGAACAATTGTTACAAGTACTGTACTTGTAATTCCAGGTGTTATCGGAAGTGAAACAATGCTCACATATTTAGGTATTATCAATTTAAGTGGTGAAAAAGTCACCTCAATTGGTGCTTTGATGGCTGATGCGAATGGTAATTTCGATACATATCCACACGAATTATTCTTCCCAGCTTTATTCTTATCACTACTAATGATTTCATTCAACTTGTTTGGTAATGGTCTTCGTGATGCATTTAACCCTGCATTGAGAGGAGTGGATGAATAATATGGAAAAGAAGATAGAAGTTAAAAACTTAAGAATTTCTTTCCGTACTGATGCAGGTAAAGTTCAAGCTGTTCGTGGTATTGATTTTGATCTATATAAAGGTGAAACACTAGCAATCGTTGGTGAATCTGGCTCAGGTAAATC
>DBWF01000017.1:0-2058 GCA_002308275.1 Caryophanales bacterium UBA1245
TGGAAAGACGTCGGAACTATTGAAAGCTTATGGCAAGCGAATATGGATTTACTTGGTGAACATCCAGCTTTTGATATTTATGATTCTTATTGGAAGATTCATTCAAAGACACTTGGTACAACTCCTCAATACATTGGTCCAAAAGCAGTAATTGAAAATAGCTTAATTAGTGGTGGATCAAAAATTTTAGGTAAGGTTGTTAATAGTGTAATTGGTGCGAATGTTGTTATTGAAGAAGGTGCCGTTGTTGAAAATAGTGTTGTCTTCAATAATACGAAGATTCGTAAAAAAGCAAGAATCTATTATGCCATTCTTGATGAAAACGTCCGCGTTTATGCAGGTGCGGTTGTTGGTGATCCAAAGGCTACCTCAAAAGAGATTGCGGTGGTTGGCCGGGATTATGTTGTTCAAGATAAGGAAGTAATTGCCAAAGGTGCAAATGTTGAAAAGGAGGCCAAATAAATGGGAGCTGCTGGAATTATTTTCTCAGAAGGTAAATTTGGACAAATTGATGAACTAGTTCGTAAAAGAACCGAAGCCTCAATTCCTTTTGGTGGACGTTATCGTCTAATCGACTTTGCCCTATCGAATATGGTTAATGCGGGGGTTGTCCAAGTTGCAGTGGTAACAAAACGCAATTATCAATCACTAATGGACCACATCGGTAGTGGTAAAGATTGGGATTTATCACGTAAAAATGGTGGTGTTTCAATTTTTCCACCTTTTGGAAATTATAAAAATGGTACAGTTTACGCTAATCAAATTGAAGCCCTTCAAGGAATTATTGGCTTTATTAGTAAATGCCAAGAAGAAAACCTAATCATTACCGAATGTAGTAGTGTCAATGTTGTTGATTATAGTGAAGCTCTCGCTCTCCATGAAAAGAACAGTGCCGATATTACGATAATTGGTAAAAAGCAAAAGAATGAATTTGTTAATCCACATCTAGTTGCCACTCTTGATAAGAATGGTCAAGTAAAAAGCGCTAGTATGGCTTATAAAACAGATGGTTTTACTGGTATTGATGCATTCATTATCAAACGTCAATTATTAGAAAACCTATTAGGCGAAGCTTCAATTCATGGTTATACATCAATTGAACAAGAGATCATTATTAATAATGTGGCATCTCTTCGCATTTTTGGTTATGAATATCAAGGGACACTACTTCCTATTGATTCAATGCAACACTATTATGAATATAATATGGCATTACTTGATGAAGCGGTTAGAAGAAGTGTTTTAGAAGTATTACCAATTTATACTAAGACTCGTGATTCAGCACCTACTCGTTTTGGACTAGAAGCCCATGTTGAAAATAGTTTGATTGCTGATGGCTGTATGATTGAAGGTACAGTTATTAACAGTATTATTTTCCGTGGTGTTAAGATTGCTAAGGGTACGGTTGTTGAAAATTGCATTCTTATGCAAGATACCGTTGTTATGAACAATGTTAAATTAAAAGCAGTTATTACTGATAAGAACGTCACAATTCGTGATCGTCAAGAATTAGTTGGTTGTGCTCAATTACCATATTTTGTCGGTAAAGGCATGATGATTTAAGGAGAACTCTATGAAAGGTAAAAGTATCGTAATTATAGCTTCAGAATGTCAACCATTCTTTGCCTCTGGTGGTTTGGGAGATGTTATTGGAAGTCTACCTAGTAAAGTATTAAAAGAAATCAATGTTGAAGATGGTGATAATAAAATTTCGGTTATCTTACCACTATATTCAAAATTCTCAGATGAAAAGTATCGTAACAAGTTAGTTTACATTGGTCAAACAACAGTTCAACTTGCTTGGCGTAAACAATATTGTGGTATTTTTAAATTCCAAGAAAAAGGCATTGATTATTATTTCTTAGATAATGAATATTATTTCAAGAAATCTAATTATTATGGCTATTTTGATGATGGTGAAAGATTTGCTTTCTTCTCAAAAGCATCTATTGATGTCATGGCTTATTTAGATATTATTCCTGATATTATTCATTGTCATGATTGGCAAACAGGTCTTGTTCCCGTATACCTAAGAACAATTTATTATAATGATCCACG
>DBWF01000017.1:2155-3528 GCA_002308275.1 Caryophanales bacterium UBA1245
TATCTTTTAGAATACCGTGGTCAATTAAATATTATGAAAGGTGCTATGGAAGCATCTAATTTAGTTACTACTGTTAGTGAAACTTATGCTAACGAAATTCAATATGCATATTTTGCAAAAGGATTAGAATTCGAAGTTGAAAGAATTAAATCAGAAGGTAAATTAAGAGGTATCTTAAATGGTATCGATACTACTTTCTATAATCCTGCAAAAGATAATGCTTTATTTGTTAAATATGATAAGAAGACTCCGGAACTAAAACAAGAAAACAAAGTTCAATTACAACAAATGTTAGGTCTTCCTGTTGATAAAGATATTCCAATGATTGGTATGGTAACTAGACTTGTTAGCCATAAAGGTATGGAACTTGTTAAAGCAGCGCTTGCTGATATCTTAAAAGAAAAAGTCCAAGTTGTTATTCTTGGTACTGGTGATAGTTATTATGAATGGTTCTTAAGAGATATGGAACATGCCTTTAAAGGTAAATTATCAGTTATTATTGCCTTTAATCAAGACTTATCACGGAAGATTTATGCATCAAGTGACTTATTCTTAATGCCAAGTGTAGCCGAGCCTTGTGGACTTGCTCAAATGATTGCTTGTCGTTATGGTGCATTGCCAATCGTTCGTCAAACTGGTGGCTTAGCTGACTCAATTAAAGATTTCTCTTTAAAGGGTGGTAATGGTTATGTCTTCAGTAACATCGATGCTTGGGAAATGTTAAGTAAAGTTAAACAAGCTCTTGGTGATTATCATCAAAAAGAACTATGGCTAAATAATGTTAAACATGCCATGAGTGTTGATTTTAGTTGGACTATTTCAGCAAAGAAATATGCCAAAATGTATGAAGAATTATTAGAAAAATAGAGGAATAGTATGGATATTCAAGGCACAAAGGCCAAAATAGTTGAGAAATTGGCGAACTATTTTGGCGTAACTCCAAGTGATGCTTCACTTGAACAAATGTATAAAGCAGTTAGTTTAACTGTTTTAGATATTCTTTTAGCCAAAAAGAAAAAATTTAATCACGAAGTTAAAGTTCAAAAGAAGAAACGTGTATATTATCTATGCATGGAATTCTTAGTTGGCCGTAGTTTAAAAACACATCTATATAATTTAGGTGTTGTTGATGAATACAAAGATGCCTTAACCGAACTTGGCTTTGAAATTGATGACTTATACGAACAAGAACCAGATGCAGGCCTTGGTAATGGTGGCTTAGGACGCCTTGCTGCTTGCTTTATGGATAGCTTAGCCGCATTATCATATCCAGCTTATGGATTCTCAATTCGTTATGAATATGGACTATTTAAACAAGTTATTGTTGATGGTTGGCAAACGGAAATGCCTGATGTTTGGCTACCAGGTGGCGA
>DBWF01000050.1:0-14402 GCA_002308275.1 Caryophanales bacterium UBA1245
CCCTAGGGTGAGAATTTTTTATAAGGAGGATCCAATGCTAATTGTTAGTAGTGAATACCTAACTAGTGCGGTTAAAGAGAATCAATATCCAAATCCTTCGATGCCACAATTTTTACTACTTGGACGCTCAAATGTCGGCAAAAGTAGTTTCATTAATACTATTAGTGGCCGTAAGAATTTAGCTTATGTTTCTAGTAAACCAGGTAAGACAATTACTTTAAACTTTTATTTATTTAATAATGCATTTATGTTTGTGGATGCTCCAGGTTATGGCTATGCGAAAAGAGGAAAAGAGAATCGCATTGATTATGGTCAGATGCTAGAAGACTATTTTAGAGCCAAAGTCAATTGTAAATCAATTCTTTTAATTATCGATAGTTTAGTAGGTCCAACTGAAGATGATTTACTGATGTTTGATTATCTTAAACATTTCCAATTACCATTTTTAATTATTGCTACTAAACTCGATAAAGTTAATAAATCAGTTCAAAAGCAAACGATTGCTAAATTACAGCAGTCATTTGGCGATTATCAAGTCATCGGCTTTTCATCAACTATGAAAACCGGCTTAAATGATATTGAAGATTTTATTAAACAATTTATTGCTTAAAAAGGAGATTTTTATGTCAGAAGAAAAAAGAAATGAAGAAGTAGTTGTTGAAGCTAGTAACAAGACCGCAACTTTTTTAACTAGTATTTGGGGATTGATCCTTTGTATCCTAATTAGTCTTAATGCCTTTTTGATTTTATCAAGTAATATTCGTCATGCAATGATTACTTGTTTATTCTTTGGCGTTATTATGGAAGTTTTCCTAGTTCTTGGCGTTTGGCTTTCTTATTTTAAGCTTAAAAAGCAACCAAGTGTTAGTAAACCACTAGGGCTTATTAATATTGGAATTATTATTTATTTTGCAGTTAGCGTTTTAACTTGTTTCTATTTATTAGGCTATTTAATTTACTTTACAATTTATCTAAAAGACCATACACTTGATCAACTTATCTACCGTCCATTTATTATTGCGATGGTTGTTGTGGTTTTACTTATTGTTTTAGAAGCCTTAATCTTCTTAGTATTTGATAAGTTTGTTAAAAATGTAAAGGGATTAGTTGATGGTAGTGAACAAAACCTTAAAACTAATAAGTATTGTTTAGTCGCTTGCTTAGGATTAAAAGCAGTTATTGGTTTTGTGATTTACATTTTACCATTAATTTTAATTCCACGCCTTCACAAGTTCTTAGAAGTAAGAGATACAACTGGTCAAATTAATGGGTTTATTGATCTTTACCACTTTACCGCTTTTAATTATGCTAGTGGTATTTGTAATATTTTATTATTTGGTTATTTAATTTTTGTTGTTATTAAATTCTATAAAGTTTTAAATGAAAAATAGGCTTTTTGCCAATAAAATATATTTGTTGTTTCTTTGACAAAATTGAAGTTTTTTGGTAAAATATATCAGTCAGGAGTTTCATATGAAGTTTTCCGTACAACAACTACAAAAAATCAATGCGTCACCTCAAAAAGTGCATGAACAAATTGATTATCGCGATTTTCTTGATGGACTGTCTAGTTCAGATATTATAGATATCGCTTTAGTAGATGTCGATATTTCCATTTCTAAATTAGATATGAATACTTTCCAATTTGATTATGTGATTCATGCTGATTTGGGATTAGCTTGTGCTCTTACCTTAGAAAGAGTCCCTTATGTGATGGATCTCAATGTTTCTGAAACGTATAGCACAGAAGCGGATGATGATGATATTTATCCGATTGAAGGAAATACCATCGATACTAAAGAAATCGTTTGGAGTCAAATATTAATGAATATTCCCATTCGAGTTGTACGCGATGATGCTTATGAAATACTCAAACAACGCAATATTGTATTAGGCGAAATGCCCAATGAAAATGAAGAAAAGGAGTGAATGTAGATGGGAGCTATTGCTCAACAAAGACGTGTTTCTAAAACTCGTAAATTAAAAAGACGCACTCATTATAAACTAGACATGCCTGGTATGGTTGTATGTTCTAACTGCGGTGAATACAAATTAGCACACCGTGTTTGCCCTGTTTGTGGTTATTATAATGGCCGTCAAGTAAAAGAGATCAAACAAAAAGAAGAAGAATAATTGATCACAACAAGACCCTTCAAAATGAAGGGTTTTTTGTTTGCTTTGCTAGGAAATTATTATATAGTAAAAATATTGACTATAATATGAAAATAAAATGAAAGTGAAAACGTTTTACAAATTAGTTGTCAAATTGACTTTTTTCGTGCTATAATACACCAGTAGAAGATACAGTTTAAAGTAAAAATAGGAGGTCTATTATGAATTTACTTAAACGCTATATTATGGGTTTAGGTATCATAATCTTGGGTGTTTTAGCACTTACTGGTTGTGATTTTAAAGCCCATAACGCTGAGATGAGTATCGAAGCGGAAAAGGTTATGTATGTCGGTGCTGAATACGACTTCACAATCGCTCTAACCGAAGGGTCATTTAGTGAAGTTGAATGGTCAATCGACAATACAGAAGTTGCTAAAATTGAAGGAAATAAAATTGTTCCTTTAAAAGAAGGTTCTTTCAATTTAGTAGCTAAGATGGGAAAGAATACGGATGTTATTCACATCAATGTTTACATTCCTGCTGTTTATCAAATTACTTATGTATTAGATGGTGGTGAAGGTGAAGATTTATTAAAAGAATTCGACCGTATTACTGTTGATGCACCTGTTGGTGTTCCTACTAAACTAGGTTATGAATTCTTGGGATTCTATGACAACCCTGAATTTGAAGGCCAAGCAATTAGTTCAGTTAGTGGATCACTAAAGGGTGATATTACCCTATATGCAAAATGGAATTTATTAACTATTGCTATGCAATATGAACTTGCTGGTGGACAATGTGCAGAATTACCTGCAACTAGAACTGTATTAGATGAAGAATTCGTTCTACCACAAGTTGAAAAAGATGGTTATGAATTCGGTGGATGGTATGATAATGCTGAATTTAGTGGAGAGGCGATTACTTCACTTAATGCTGCAAATATCATGACTAATAAATTATATGCTAAATTAACTGCTCTTTCATATGCTCTAAGCTATGAATTAAATGGCGGTGAAAATGGTGATAATCCAGAAAGCTATACTATAGAAGATGAAATTACATTAGCTAATCCAACAAAAGAAGGCTATCAATTCGATGGCTGGATGCTAGGTAATGAAATTGTAGCTAAGATTGAAAAAGGTTCAATGGGTGATAAGACTTTAGTTGCTACTTGGTCTGTTATTGATTATCCAATTGCCTTTGAATTAAATGGTGGTACAACTGAAGTTGCTTTACCTACATCTAGAACAATCGAAAGCGCAGAATTCGTTCTTCCAGAATTATTCCTTGACAATTATTCATTTGAAGGTTGGTATGCTAGTGCTGACTTTAGTGGTGAAAAGGTTGTTAAACTTGATAGTTCTAACCTAAGTATCACTAAATTATATGCTAAGTTCATCAGTGTTAAAGTTGCCTTCATCGGCGAAGTTGGCTATGCTTCAATTGGTGAAGCTCTTGCTGCGGCTGCAGATGGCGATACAATTACAATTCTTGCTGGTGAATACGAAGAAACTTTAACTATCGAAAAAGGTGTTACTCTTGCTGGTCCTAATGCGGCTAAGTTAGGTAAAGAAGAACGGGAAGCTGAAGCTATTATCAAAGCTCCATTAACAATTGCTGCTGCTGGCGTTACTTTAAAAGGCTTACGTTTTGAAGGTACTGGTACAATTACTGTTAATGCTGATGGTGCAACAATTGAAAATTGTCACGTTCAAGCAACGGCAATCAATCCAGGTGCTAATAACCGTAAAGGTATGATCATCAGTAACGTATCAATTAAAGACCTTACAATTAGAGGTAACTATCTATATTGTGGTGCTTACCTACAAGGTCCTATTGATCTATGTGGTCTTGCATCTAACGTTGTAATCGATAATAACGTCTTCACAAATGGTGTGACTGCCAATAACAATGTTAATGAAGGTTTACTACTTTACAATGCGGCTGGCGAATTGACAATCACTAACAATGATTTCTTATTCCCTACTGATAACTGGGCTATCCTAGTATATGGTTCAACTCTTGCTCACGTATTAGTACAAGATAACGTCATTAATACAGCTAATGGTGTTGATCATACATCTGGTATCGCAGTTTACAATACACCTGCTACTTGTGTAATGGATTTCATCCATAATAAATTCTACTCAACTACAGGTACAACATTCAGATTTACTGGTGGTAAAGCTGGTACAACAATTAATTTCTATTACAATTACTTTGATGCTGCTTCACCAGTTAAATTCAATTGCTTAGCAACAGCTGTTGTTAACTTTGAAGGTGATTGCTATGGTACAGCAATTAATACTGCTACTAACCTTACACCTACCGATTATGTTGAATATGCTTCATATAATCTTGAAACTATGGAAGCTGCTTATCTTGCATGGTTACATCCAACAATTTCATACGATCTAGCTGAAGGTGCTTGGGGCGAAGTTGAAGGTCAAACAGAATTAACACATGGTGTTACTTATGTATTACCTAACCCTGTTCGTGAAGGTTACACATTCCTTGGTTGGTATGAAGGTGAAGAACTTGTTACTGAATGCTTAAATAGAAGTTACGTTCTTGTAGCAAGATGGGAAAAATTCTATCCTGTTAAGATTGCGGATCAAGGTTACGACACAATCGAAGAAGCTCTTGCTGCTGCTGTTGATGGTGATGTAATCGTAATTAGTGCTGGTACTTATGATTTTGCAAGTCCAATTGCTAAATCAGTTACTTTACTTGGTGCAGGACAAGATGTAACAACATTAAATGTTGCAAAAGAAGCTGTAACAATTAAAGGTAGCGTTAAATTCCAAAGCTTAACACTTGTTGGTATTGGTGCTACATCATCTGGTGTATACTTCCAAGCTCTACCTGGTGCAACTAAGCTTTCATTTGAAGACTGCCATATTACAAAGATGAATACGTTCACTAGAGCGTTCGAATCTGGTACAACTGGCATGCAGTTCGAATACATTGATAATAATTTTGATCTAATTGGTCAATTCATTTTATGGACTAAACCTGAAGCAGGTGTTGATACTGTTACATTTACTGGTAACTATGTTAAGACTTCAACTTGCTTAGGTATTACAAGTTCATTATCATCATTAATCCGTGTAAGAAGTAATGGTACTGTTGCTCATATCTATGACAACGTCTTTGATGGACCATTTATTTCTGGTGATGGTATTTGTGAAAATGGTGGTACTGATAATGTCTTTGAAGTTCGTTTCAATACATTTATCAATCTTAACAAGTATGTTCATAACAATGGTGGTAAACCAATTGTCTTCAATAATAACTTATATCTTGATGCTGACGGTGCTGCGTTAGCTGCTGCTCCAGCTGCTCTAACTGGTGTTGCGGGCGTAATCGGTGATGAAGTTGTTTATGCAACTGAAGAAGAACGCGCTGCTGCATACCTTGCATTCTTAAGTGGACCTACTATTTATACAATCAGTTATGATTTAGCTGGTGGTGCTTGGGGCGAAGTTAGTGGTATTACTGAACTTGAAGCTGGTGTAGAATATACTTTACCAGAACCTACTAAAGAAGGTGCTACTTTCTTAGGTTGGTATGAAGGTGAAACTAAGGTTGAAGTATGTGCTGATAAATCTTATATCTTAGTTGCTAAGTGGGAAGAAATCGGTGCTGTTAAACCTATTACAATCGGTGATCAAGGATTTAATACCATCGCTGAAGCTCTTGCTGCAGCTGTTGATGGTGATGTCATTGAACTTGCTGAAGGCACATTTGAATTTAATTCAATTATCACTAAATCAGTTTCATTCAAAGGTGCTGGTCAAGACAAGTCAATTATTGAATTCACACAAGCTGATAACTATGATGGCTTACAAGCTGCTAACATCAGTTTTGAAAGCTTAACATTAAAAGGACGTAGTGCTAATGGTAGTGGTACTTACTTTGAAATTAAACCTGCTGTTAAGAAGTTCAGTGTTAAAGATTGTCATGTAACAATGATGAACTCATTTGTTAAAGCACACTATGCAACTACTGATCTTGAAATTGAATTTGTAGGCAATAACTTCGACAATATTGGTCAATTCATTTTATGGACTAAAGTAGAAGCTGGTATTTCTAGTATTACATTTACCGATAACTATGTTCAATATTCATCATGCTTAGGTATTGAAAATGGTGCTTCATCATTACTACGTGTAAGAAGTAATAATGTCGTTGTTCACATTTATCACAATGTCTTTGAAGGCGCTGCTTCAAATGGTGATGGTATTTGTGAAAATGGTGCTGCTAATAATGAATTTGAAGTACGTTTCAATACATTCAAGAATGTTAATAGATTCGTTCATAATAATGGCGGTAATGCTATTATCTTCAATAATAACTTATATCTTGATGCAGAAGGTGCTGCTTTAGCATCAACTCCAGCTGCAGTAAGTGGTATCGCTGGTGTGGTAGCTGATGAAGTATTATATGCAACACAAGAAGAACTTGAAGCTGCTTACCTTGCTTTCTTAAATGGTGGAGCAGTTGAACCAGAAAACTTTACAATCAGTTATGATCTAGCTGGTGGTGCATGGGGCGAAGTTGCGGGTGCTACTGAACTTGCAGCTGATGCACAGTACACACTTCCTAACCCTGTTCGCGAAGGTTATACTTTCTTAGGATGGTATGAAGGCGAAACTAAAGTTGAAGTATGTCAAGGTCGTGACTATCAATTAGTTGCTCAATGGGAAGAAATCGTTGTTGTTACTTACCCAGTTATGATTGGTGAACAAGGTTATGAAACAATCGCTGCTGCACTTGCTGCAGCTGTTGATGGTGATGTAATCGTTGTTGCTGATGGCGAATATGCTGAGACTTTAACGATTAGTAAAGAAGTAACAATTCAAGGTACTCACCACGATAGCGTATTAGAAAATGCTGCTGTTATTAAAGGTGTATTAACTATTGCAGCTGATAATGTTACATTAAAAGATTTAGCATTTACTGGTGCTGCAAGAGTTAAATCAACAACTAATGATGGTTTAACATTTATCTATAACTATGTTCATGATACTGATAAGACTACTATTTCATGGGTTGAAACATCAATTTTCACACTTGGTTTCTTAAATGTTGCTGCAACAAATGATGATCAAGCTGAAAACTTCGTAATTAGCTATAACGTCTTTGATAAAGTACAAGACAGTGCCGTATCACTTGGTCGTGTAGATAATGCTCTTGTTTCACATAATGAATTTACTGATTTCTTATATGAAGCCATTCGTATTGATGGTGGTTATAATGATGGCAATATCATCATTACTAATAACTTAATTAAACAAACTGAAAATGCTGGCTATATGGGTATCTTTATGCGCTCATATGGTGGACATCAAGGTTTAGAATATCCAATTATTTATATTGCTGGTAACCAAATTGAAAATGTTGGTTATGCTTCAACATCTGCTAATTTCTGCGGTGCAATTGGCTTACGTAACTATCAAGAATATGGTGTAACAATCATTATTCGTGATAATGATATTATCAATTGTAAGAATACAATTCGCCTAAGAAATAATGCAACAGCTGCAAACCATGCTGCATATGCTTGGAGTGCTGTAATTGAACATAACAATATTTTAGGTATGCCACAATCTTACTTATACAATTGTAAGACTGGTTCTGATGGTGATTCAACTAACCCTCAAAAGGCTATTATCGGCGCAAACTTCTATGGTGATGTTGCTGGTAATAAAGTAGAAGTTGCAGAAGGCTTAATTAAAGACTATGCTGCTCTTGCTGCTGGTGCTGATCAACCATTTGAACATGGTGTAGTAGCTGATGAAATCATCTTCGTTGTTACAGTTATCGATGGTGAAGAAGAACATCGTTATGCTGTTGAAGCTTTCGGTGATTTTGAAGCTCCAGCTCTTACAAAACTTGGCTTTGATTTTGTAGGCTTATATACTAATCCTAACTTCTCAGGTGAAGCTATTCTTGTATTAGAAGAAGTTAAAAATGATGCAAAACTTTATGCTAAATTTGAACAATCAGTTTATGAAATTACTTATGAATTAAATGGTGGTTCATTTGTAGAAGGTGCTGAAGTTGTTGCAAGTGGTATCTATGGACAAGAAGTTGTTCTTCCAACTGCTGAAAAAGAAGGTATGGAATTTACTGGTTGGGTACTTGAAGGCTCATCTGAAGTAATTACATCAATTACATTAGAAGGTCCTACAACTGTTGTTGCAACCTTTGCACGTCCTGTTGATGATAAAACTTTATTAGTTGGTGCTGATAAGACTTATCAAAGAATTAGTGATGCTCTAGAACATGCAGTTGAAGGCTCAACTATCATTGTTGATTCAGGTAGTTACACTGAAGATGTTGTTGTTACAGTAAGTAACATTACAATCCTTGGTGCTAATGAAGGTATCAACGCTGTTAATGGCTCTAGAGTTGCTGAAACTATTCTTTCTGGTAGTGTTGTTGTCGTTGAAGGTGTTAATAATGTAACATTTGATGGTTTCACATTCACTTCACCTGAAGCATTTAATATGCTTGGAAACAATGATAGCATTGCTTTATTAAATAATATTTTTGAAGCTTCATATACAACTGCTGGTTCATCAGCTAATCCTAAAATGCAAGTAGCTAATAGTGGTGCAGTTTCAAACTTCAAAGCTCAATACAATAAATTTATTCTTCATTCAAGTGTTAATTACACCTGCAATATTGCATTCAAGAATGAAGTAAATGGTGCACAAATTTTAGATAACTACTTCACAAATGATGGTCCAACCACATCTAATCCATTTGCTGTATGGTTCTTCAATATGGCTGGCCATATCGAAATCAATAATAATAATTTCGATCGCTTTGCTGGTGACTATTGGACAGTTTGGGGTGGTTCTGAATCTACAGCCGCAAATACAGTTGTTGATTTTAAAGATAACCTATTAGATGGTAGAAGTTCATCTACATGTGAATGTGGTATTTCATTCAATAATTTAACAGCTGCTGGTATTGAAATTAACATTATTGGTAACAAGTTTATCAATGTTAAAGATACAATTATTGGTATTGTTGGTAGTGGTGCTTCTGATTCAACATCAACTCCAACTGTTAAGATTATGTACAATGCATTCGTTAGCGTTTCTGCTAGAATGAAATTTAATTGCGCTTCAACTAATTTTGAATTTAGTAACAACTATTTAAGTAGTACAATTGGAAATTATACTGACCAAGGTACACCTGCTACTAAAGTTAACGAAATCGCTCGTGATGGCTATAATTCATTAGAAGAAGTAGAAATTGCATATCAAAACTATCTAAATGGTATTCCAAATGAATACATTAATATTAATTACGTCTTAGATGGTGGTACAGTTACAGGTCCTAATAAATTCGTTAAGGGTTCTTCATTTACTCTTGGAACTCCTTCAAAAGAAGATTATCGCTTCTTAGGATGGACTTTAACTGAAAATGGTACTGAATATATCACTGTTATTCCAAAAGAACAAGCTGAAGATGTTACCGTTTATGCTAATTGGGAAAAGATCGTTTCTTCAACAGTTGTATTTGATTTTAATGGTGGTTATAGTGAAGAATTATTCTTACTAGATGTTGCTGATGCTCCACATTATGCAATTGATAACTACAATTACAATGAAGGTACATTCTGGGGTGGTCGATATACATCTGATGTCTTCATTGGTAATCAAGGATCAGACCCTAAAGCGACATTCTCTGACCGTATCTATATTGGAAAAGATGTTGAAACTGGTCTATATAAGATTCTTTCAATCATTCGTTCAGGTGGATCAAGCTGGGCTGATGGTGCTGAATATGTAATTAGTATTTCTAATAGTATTAGTGGTTACTATGCTAACTACTCACCAATCGCTGCTCAACTTGAAGTTGGTATGTATGCTTGCTTCAGTGGACCAATTTCTAGTGCTTGCAAAGCTACTCCTGTAACTGTTGGTTTCTTCAAAGGTCAACCTACAAATTCAACAATTACTAAGAAGGTTACAAGTGCTGATACATTAGATGTTCCAAGCCGCCTTGGTTTTGAATTTGATGGCTGGTTTGATGCTAATAATAAGAAATATAGTACTGTCTTTGATATTGATGGCGATGTTACATTAATTGCACATTGGACAGAAAAGAATCCAGTTACTGAAATTGTAATTGATGCTGAAACAGCTGAAATGCTAACTGATCAAACTTTCCAATTTGTTGCTCATGTAATGCCACTTGATGCTTACTTCCAACAAATCATTTACACATCAACTGATACTGATATCTTACAAGTTAGTGAAAATGGTTTAGTTAAAGCTATTAATGCTGGTACGGCGAAGATTTTAATCACTGATTACTTATCAAAGTTCACAATTGAAAAAGAAATCGTCGTATATCCAGTTAATACTTTAGAAGTTCATACGGAAACTCCATTCAAAGGTGCTTTAGCTCCAGCTGAAGAAGTTGTCTTAATCGTTGATAAATTTGGAAAACTTGCAGCTAATGCAAATGTTACATTTACTTCAAGCAATGATAATGTTTTAGTTGTTAATAGTGATGGTAAAGTTACTGGTGTTGCTGATGGTACTGCTGTTGTAACTATTGAATCTGTTGCCCTTGGTGAAAAGATTGAAATGGCTATTATGGTCAAAACAGAAAATCCAAATGCTCAAGGCGTTGATCAATTATTAGATTTATTAATTGACAATCATATGAACATTATTGAAACAGGTAATGTATGCTTATACAATGATGGTCGTCAAAAAGTATTCACACCTACTTATGGTAGTGTAAACCGTTACTTATTCGATGAATTCAAAGTTGATACTACTTACTATGCTACAAGTGAAGCTAACCCTAACAACCATAAAGTAAGAAGAACGGGTGCTGGTTATGATGATTCAATCTATTTCGTAACTGTTCATGATACAGCTACATTAACTGGTACAGTTGTTTCAATTGCTTCTGGTATGTCAAGTGGTGAAACATCAATTCACTACACTGTTGGTAATGATGCTATCTATGGTGTTGTTCCTGAAGAATATATCGCATATCACGCTGGTGATGGTACTGGTACAACATTTAAGTGGACAAAGACTAATGCTGTTGCAACTGATGCATCTGTTGCTCCTGAATACGATGTTGTTAAAGATGGCGATACGTTCTATCTAACTTGCAATGGTGTTCAAACTACCATTGAAGTTCCAATGATGGGCGATGCTGAACCTGATAAAGATCGTTACACAATCCTTGGTCCAGTTTGGAAAGTAGAAGATGGTTACTATTATGTTGGTGGACCATTATGGTATTCATACTCTCAAATTGGTACACGTGGTGGTAATAATAACTCAATCGGTATTGAAATGTGTGTTAACTACTCAAGCGATGTTTACGATACATGGCAAAGAACAGCTCAATTAGTAGCTGATATCTGCTTACGTAATAACCTTGATACAACAAGAGTTAAGATGCATAACACTTGGAGTGGTAAGAACTGCCCTCAATGCTTGATTGAAGGTAATTACTGGTGGGAATTCATGGAAATGGTTGAATTACAATATACAATTCAAAAAGATTTCGCTGGTGCTGAAATATCAATTGAATCTCACAATCCAGAAATCCTAGATAATACTGGTCGTATTATTGCACAACCTCAAAAGACTACTGTTGTTTCGTATAATTTAACAGTTTCTTATGGTGGTGAAACTAGAACAGTCACTTTATCAAGTGTTGTAACTGGTACAACTTGTTGGGAACAATGGGACGGTACTTACGTTGCATCAACTGTTTGGAACGAAGGTAAATACAACCGTTACTAGAATTTAAAAACTTAAGTCAGTAGGAAATCCTACTGACTTTTTTTATAGGAAATATTAGCTTGTAATATAAATATACTTAAATATGAAAACATTATGAAAATGAAAACGTTTTATCAAATTTTTACAAGCTATTCTTGAATTATGTTATAATGTGTGAGTAAAACTGTTAAAGTAAAAGGAGGTCTACATGAATTTACTTAAACGTGTTTTTGTTTTTGCTACAATTGCTTTAGCAAGTATTGTTGCACTTGCTGGTTGTGCATTTGAAGCAAAATCTGACAAATTTGAAATCGAAAACGATCGTATTATGTATGTAGGTTATGAATACGACCTTGCTGCAAGCCTAAGTGAAGCTGAACTCCAAAAAGTTGTTTGGTCAACTGATAACGAAGGCGTTGCTAAGATTGAAAACGGCAAGATCATCGTTTTAAAAGAAGGTTCATTCAATCTATGTGCAGTTTACAATGGTGAAAGACTAGTTAAACACATCGTTGTTCACGCTCCTGAAACTTATTCAATCACTTATGTATTAAATGGTGGTAAGGGCAACGATTTAATTACTAGTTATACAGAAATAGATCAAGAATTATTATTAGTTGAACCAACTAGACTTGGCTATGAATTCTTAGGTTTCTATCTAGATGAAGAATTCAGTGGTGAAAAAGTTACTATGGTTCATGGTGAAGATAAACTTGATTTAGTTCTTTATGCTAAATGGAATATTATTAATTATCCAATCGCATTTGAATTAAATGGTGGAGCCGCTCAAGGTCTTCCTGCAAGTCGTACAGTTGAAGATGAAATTGTACTACCTGAAGCAACACAAGAAGGTTTTGAATTCGCTGGTTGGTTTGACAACGCTCAATTAACTGGTGCTCCTGTAACTAAATTATCAAAAGCTAATTTAGATATTGAAACTCTATACGCTAAATATAGCAAAGAAATGTATTCAATTAGTTATGAATTAAATGGTGCAGCTGCTGTTGCTAACCCTACTTCATATGATATTGAATCTTCATTCCAATTATTACCAGTTGAAAAAACTCATTATGAATTCTTAGGCTGGTATAATGGTACAACTAAGGTTACTGAAATTGTTCCTGGTATGACTGGTAATTTAACTCTTACTGCTAAATTCAGTCCTATCGCTTATCCAATTTCATTCGAACTTGATGGTGGTGAAGCTCAAGGATTACCAACTTCTAGAACTATTGAAAGTGCTGAAATCGTACTTCCACAAGCTGAAAAAGGTGGATGTGAATTCCTAGGCTGGTTTGCAAATGCTGACTTCTCTGGTGAACCAGTTGAAAAACTTAATGCTTCTAACTTATCAATCACTAAACTATATGCTAAGTTCGAAGTAATCGAAATTCAAGATGATGATCCAACTCATTTATACGTTGGTGAAGGCAAACCTTATGCTACAATTAACGCCGCTATGGAAGCTGCTCAAGATGGTTATACAATTATTCTTGTTGCTGGTAACCATGAAGGTGGAACAATTAGTAAGAAAGTTAAATTACAAGGTCCTAATGCTGGTATTAACCCTAACGGTGAAACTCGTAAAGCTGAAGCTATCGTAAGTGGTGATATCGTTGTTGCTGCTGATGGCGTTGTTATCGATGGTATCCAAATCACTGGTAACGCTCGTATTATGCCAACTACTTCAATGGACGTTGATGATTTAACAATCACTAATGTAACATGCAAAGGTTCTACATTAAATGCTACATCTGCTGATAGTAGTACTGCTCCATTATACTTAGTAGCTGGTGGAGAATTCGTATTAAGTAATGTTAAAGTTACTAACTGCCGTTTTGATGAATATGCATCTGGTCGTCCTATGATTGCCTTCATTGAAGGTGTTGAAAACTTGACAATTGAATATAATGCATTCATTGGCGTATACAAGACTTACAATGATGGTATTAAGACTAACCAAACTAGTCGTGCTGCTGTAAGTGGTGAAGTAAGCATTTCTCATAACTACTTCCAAGACTTCCAACAATACATTATTTGGTTCAGATCATTTGGTCCAGGTAACTATAAACTAGAAGGTAACGTATTCAAACATATCGGTATCACAGCTGGTAGCCACGCTGCATTTAACTTCATTAAGTACTATGGTGCTGCTAGTGATGAACTAAACGTTTCAATTAAGTACAATGAAGTTGAAACTGGTTATATGTTCTTAAGAATTGATGATAACGCTCAAGTTGACAAACTTGCTGCTAACCATACATTTACAGTTCAATACAACAAGATGCATGATGATTGTGCTGGTACATACTATGTTAAGAATGCATCACTTGCTACAGTTATTTGTGATAACAACTACTGGGGTGCTGCTTCACCTGTTGAAAGCAAATTCATGGGTGTTAAAGAACACACTAATGATGCTGCATCAATTGATGATGTATTAAGTGAAGAAGAAGTATGGTATCTTGACAAACTTCTTGTTGGTGAAGGTAAAGATTATGCAACATTAAC
>DBWF01000050.1:14544-14876 GCA_002308275.1 Caryophanales bacterium UBA1245
AGTGGTGTTGTTCTTGATGGTTTGAAATTCAGCGGTACTGGTAATATCGTTCTTAATGGCGTTGATGGTATGGTTATCCAAAACATCGTTATGCTTGCTGAACCTATTAAACCAGGAAGCGATGCTCGTGGCGGTCAATTAGTTAATACTGGTACAGTAGCTAACTTAATTGTTGCAGATTCTTACTTCAATGTTGGTAATAAGTATGCAAGTGGTCGTGACAATATCGTATTAAGTGACTACACTGCAACTAATATTGCTATTATTAACAACTATCTATGCAATGAATTACCATATGCAAACCCTGAAGTTTACTCAGAAGCCGTTAAGAT
>DBWF01000050.1:14924-17599 GCA_002308275.1 Caryophanales bacterium UBA1245
ACTGATAACTTTATCGTATTCTATGGTAGTGTATCTAGTGAGGTAACTTCATTAGTCATTCAAGATAACATTTTAGGTGCTTTTGAATCTACTCAAAATGGTACTGCCGGTGTTGCTCTACGTAACTTCCCTGCTGGTGCTCAAGTTGATATCATCCACAACTATTTCTATCATCATAATGGTAACGTTATTGACTTTAGATATGACCAAGGTGCTGTAGCATCTATTATGTATAACTTATTTGATATCAATACTTCATTCAAACAAACTTATGCTGCTGGTAGCCAAGAATTTATCAATAACTACTATGAGAAAGCACAAACTACTGCTACATCAGACTACGGCGTAGTTAAGAGTCTTGCTGAAATGGAACAATTATATCAAGAATACTTAAAGAGCTTAGATCACATTAGTGATACAGTTCTTAACTATGAATTAAATGAAGGCCATGTAGATGGCGAATTACCTGCTGTTCACGTTTATGGTGAAGCAACAGAACTTCCAGCTGCTTACTTAGAAGGTTATGAATTCTTAGGTTGGACTTTAGAAGAAAATGGTACTGATTATATCATGAAGATCGGTGCTAAAGTAGCTGATCCTGAATTAACTCTTTATGCTCAATTCAAGTTCATCTGCGTAACAGTTGGTGAAGGTGGCGATTATGCTACAATCCAAGAAGCATTAGATGCTGTTAAAGAATTCTCAGTAATCAAAGTATTACCAGGCGCTTATGCTGAAAATGCTGTTATTAATACAAGCTATTTAAGAATCATTGGTGCTAACCAAGGTATTTCATACGCAGGTACACGTGGTGAAGAATCACAAGTTGGTACATTTACACTTGCTAAAGGTGTTCATAGTGTAACAATTGATGGTTTCGAATTCACTAATATTATGGGTGTGAACCTAAAAGGTAACTCTAATATCAATGTTCTTAACTCATTATTTGGTGTAACTCCAACTGCTGATACTCAATCTATGTTAAAAGCTGATGGCACAATCAATGGCTTAAATGTTCAAGGCTGCTCATTCATTACTGTAAATGGTAGAACACATTACCGTGCAATCCACCTTGAAGGTAGTGGTGTATATTCTAAGAATATTAACATTGAATACAACTACTTTGAAAATGACTGTGCTTCAAGTGTTTACATTGACTGCGTTAAAGTTGCTGACTTAACTGGTGACGTTAATATTAGCCATAACCAATTCAATTGGGCTGGTAATAACTGGACAGTATTCGTTGGTGGTGGATCTTGCTCAACTGGTGTAACTATTAACTTCAACGATAACCAATTCGCTGATGATAAAGGTACAACTCAATCAGGTGCAACATTCAGAAACTTAAAAGACGATACAGTAGTTAATGTTATTGGTAACTCATTCAGCGAAGTTGGTGGTACTGTTGTTCAAACTAATGGTGGTACAGCTGCTCATGTAACTGTTAAGAATAATGCATTCTTAAATACTTCTGCAAAACAAGCTTACAACGTAACTGCTGATAACTTTGTTTATGAAGACAACTATAGTTATACTGCTCCTAACTTTACAGGTACTCAACAGCCTGAAAGTGGTTTTGAAGCTACTGAAGCAAATGTATTTGATGGTATCGTTGAACATTCAGTTGCTTATGACTGCTTACCAGGTGCAATGTTTGGTTTCCAAATCTCATCATTCATAGAAGGTGCAGAATTAAGTCTTGAAGGGGTTAAACCTACTTACACTGATTATCGTTTCGTTGCTTGGTATGACAATGAAGCATTAGAAGGAGAACCTGTAACTTCACTTGGTGCTCAAGATAGTGATGTCGTATTATATGCTAAATACGAAGTATTACCTGTTCATACAATTACTTATGTTATGAATGAAGGTGAACTTGATGGTCTTCCAACACAAGTTAAAGATGACTGTGTACTTGATTTAAGTGCTGAACCTGCACGCTTCGGTTGTGTATTCCTAGGATGGACAACAGAAGAAGGTTCAACAGAATATATTACAAAAGTTACTGTAACATCTGACTTAACAGTTTATGCTAATTGGCTAGAAGCTACTCTTTACACTGTTACATTTGAAACTAACGGTGGTTCTGTAAGATATGCTTCACGTGATGCTTTAATTGCCGACTTCTTAAAAGACTACAATAAAGTAATGGGTACTAATTGGCAAACACCTGCTGACATTGGTGATAATAGTTTCTCACCAATTAGCTGGCATACATTCTATGAAAAAGAATTAGACTCTAAGACAACTGTCCGTGACAAATGGATATGGCTTGCTCAATATCTATGGGAATTATCTAAACGTGATCTAGCTTCTAATAACTGTAATAATACAGGTCTTAAGAAGTTATGTGAACAAGGTTCTTATAGTGGTGACGATATTTATGGTCTATTATATGCATTCCGCTCATTCTTACAAGGCAATACTGCTCGTCCTGGATCAAGTTATACTTCTGTAGACTTCTCTATTTACGAAAATGCTAACGGTTTCTGGACTATGTTATCTGAGGCTGAACCTAAAGTATATCAATTTGTTGAAACTGATATTCTTCCATCTTGCAACTTAGAAAACTATCTATTTGCTGGTTGGTATACTAACCCTGAATTTACTGGTGATCCTGTAACTCAAGTTAGTGAAGATTGCACATTATATGCAAAACTTGTTGAAGAATTCCC
>DBWF01000050.1:17777-21483 GCA_002308275.1 Caryophanales bacterium UBA1245
TCTGCTTCAGGTGAACATCCAACTGATTCAATGACAGTTTTAGTTTATGCTCCTGGACACTTCAGTGGTACATATGAAACTAATTCATATCTAAAAGTTGGTGAATCAATTCAATTACTTGCTGCTTACACTGATCGTAATGATACTGAACAACCAATCGTATGGAGTTCTCTAGATGAAAGTATCGCTACTGTTGATCAAAGTGGTCTTGTAACTGCTGTTGCAGTTGGTTATGCTCATATTCAAGTTGCTCTTGCATCTGATCCATCTCTTACTTACGAATTCTTAGTAACTGTTCTTGATGATGAATTAAGCGAAGCTTTAGAATATGTTTTAGCTGCTCACAACTCTAATATCTTTACTCGTTATGATTTAGGTATTGGTGCTGGTAAACCAGCATATTATCGTGACATTTATGGTAATGTTTCTGATATTATGTTCAATGAAACATTAACAATCGATAATAAATACTATACAGATGGTACAACTGGTTCTAACCATGGTGGCTTAAAGTCAAGTGTTGAATTCATTACTGTTCACTATACTGGTAACATGTCAAAAGGTTCAACAGCCGCAGCCAATGCAAATTACTTCTCTAACCAAAGTGCTGATACATCAATTAACTATGTAACTGGTAATGATGGTGTATTCGCTTGCTTAGATGACAAGTATGTTGCATTCCATGCTGGTGATGGTACTGGTGTTCCATTCGAATGGTACAACACTGGTGTTGCTTACCAAGAAGGCGATCCACTATATCCTGTTTGGGCTGTTGCAAAGAACGCTCAAAACCAATTAGTATTCACAATCAATGGTAAAGAAACATCTATTGAAATTCCTGATCCTGCCGCAACTATCACAACTAATGCTGACAACTATAGCGGCTCTGCTAAATACACATTCTCAAGCACATATACTGATCCTAAGTGGTTCAATGATATGGGTCTTGCTTATAAAGTAGTTGATGGTACTTACTATATGGGTAAAACTTGGTGGTGTTATACACAAGTATTAGAAGGTCGTATCTGCTCTAGAGGTGGTAACTTAAATTCAGTTGGTATTGAATCTGCTGTTAACCCAGAATCTGACTTATGGTACACTTGGGCTAAGACAGCTCAATTAGTAGCATACCTAATGAATAAATACAATCTTGATATTACAAGAGTTGTAGGTCACCATTTCTTTGCTGCAAAAGATTGTCCTCAACCTTTACTAGAAAATAACCTAGAAATTTGGTGGGAATTCATTGACATGGTTGAAGCTGAATATGCTAGAATTACTAAGTTTGCTGATTACACATTCACAATGAGTGTTGATGCAGCTGGTGCTGGCGTCGTTAGCGAATTAGGCCGTGTAACTGTTCCTACATATGCTCAAACTGTTGCTTACACTGTAACAATTGAACATAATGGACAAACTGAATCTATCACATTAGCATCAGCTATTGATGGTATTTACGACAAGTAATTAAGAATAATTTAAAGGTGTAATTCAAATGAATTACACCTTTTTTCTATGCTGATTTTTTAAATTATGCTATAATATTCATAGGTGAATAATATGCAAGAAATCAATTTAAAAAAATATCATCACTATCCTGTTATGTTAAAAGAGGTTCTTGAACTCCTTAATATCAAACCTGATGGGATTTATGTTGATTGCACTCTAGGCGGGGCTGGACATTCTTCGGAAATCTTAAAAAGAATTCCAAAAGGACACCTATATGCATTTGAACAAGATGAGATGGTAATTGCTAGTAGTAAAGCTAAGCTAGAAGCGATTGGGAATAATTTTACAATCATTAATAATAATTTTGCTAATCTAAAAGAAGAACTTGCCAGTCTTGGTATTGAAAAGGTTGATGGCATCTTTTATGACTTAGGTGTTTCTAGTTTTCAACTTGATATTCCAGAACGCGGATTTAGTTATCAAGCCGATGCACCACTGGATATGCGGATGGACCAAAGAAATGAATTAAGCGCCTATGAGGTTGTTAATAATTATAGCGAAGCTGATTTAAAAAGAATCCTCTATGAATACGGTGAAGAGCGGTTTGCACCATTAATTGTTAAAAAGATTATTAGCAACCGGCCAGTTAATACAACCTTTGAACTAGTTGATTTAATTAAACAAGCGCTCCCTGCTAGTGTACTTCGTAAAGAAAAGCACCCCGCAAAAAAAACCTTTCAAGCCATCAGAATCGAAGTTAATCAAGAACTTGCGGTTTTTAGACAAAGTTTGACAGATGCCTTTACATTATTAAATAAGGATGGCAGAATTGTGGTTTTGACATTCCACTCGCTAGAAGATAGGCTATGTAAGCAATTATTCAAAGAACAAACTAGTCTTGACCTTCCGCCTGACCTGCCATTTATTCCAGATGGGTATGATATAAAGTTCGCACTTGTTAATCAAAAAGTAATCACGGCTTCCGAAGAAGAACTATCCCTTAATAATCGTAGTCACAGCGCAAAACTCCGGGCTATTCAAAAAATAAAAGATTAAACAGAAAAACTGTTTAATCTTTTTTGATACTAATTTGATAAGTAGTTGACCATTTCTCGTTTGGCTTTAAGGTAATTAAATCCTTCTTTGTCACAAATTCATGATTGGATTTTGGCGCATCAGCACAACCAATCCATGGTTCAATACAAACAAATGGTGCTTCAACTGGATATGGGCTCCAAATGCCTAAAGTCTTAAAACCATGGGTTTCTAAAGTAACAATTTCACCGTTTGGTGCGATTAATTGAACCTTATCAAGGTCGATTCCATCAAACACTAAAGCGTCATTAGCAAAGTCTGAGTGATTAAGATTGAATGATTCTAGATTTCGAACGCTCCTAGCAGGGTTTTCGTAGTCAACAAGGCCATTTGTTAAATTAACGCTTGCGAGATCTGCACTAACTGGTCCACTAAATTTGATGATATAATCTTCATATTTTTCGCCATCGTAGCGTGGTACTTTAAAAGCGGGATGAAGACCAAAATTAAATGGCATTGCTTCCCTTGAATTATTAATCACTTCAATGCTAGCAACAACTGCTTTTGCTGTTAATTCATAATGAACAATTATTTCAAAGGCAAATGGATATAGACCATGGGTATATTTATTATCAGTAACTCTAAAAGTAATACTATCTTCATCTTGACTTACGCATTCCATATGGATATCTCGTAAGAAACCATGTTTGGTTAGGGGATACTCTTTTCCATCAAAGATGGTATATTTATCTTTAATAGCGCCAATGTTAGGGAATAGGTATGGAGCAGAACGACCCCAGTATTTAGGATTACTGTCGTGTAAATATTCGACGCCTTGATATTTAATTGATTTTAACTCAGCGCCTAACGAATCAATAGTGACTTCAAAGAATTCATTTTTAATTTGGTATAGCATAATTTCACCTCACTTTTTATTTTACCATTTTTAAGGTAGAATTAACAAATTTATGATAAAATTGTTTTACGAAAGTTGGGTGAATCTAATGGATCAATTAGAACAACTAAATAAACAATGCTTCCACTGTCCAAAACCATTCTGCAGTGCCGGATGTCCAGTTCATCAACCAATTCCAACTATTTTAGAAATGTACGCAGAAGGGAAGAAAAAAGAAGCATTTGATTTATTATTTAAAACCAATCCATTAATCGGTCTATGTGGTCCTTTATGCCCACATGAAGACCTTTGTGCAAACAAATGTCC
>DBWF01000050.1:21582-22387 GCA_002308275.1 Caryophanales bacterium UBA1245
CTGCCGGTCTTGCGGCGGCGATAAAAATACGTCAAGCGGGTTTCTCAGTTGACGTTTATGAAAAAGAACAACAAATTGGTGGTATCATCCGCTATGAAATACCAGCATATCGTTACCAAGATACTTATTTAGATGAATTATATGAACATTTAAAAAGTGATATCAATTTCAATTTTGGATTCGAATTTGGCAAGAACCTTTTATTAGATAATTTAAAAGCATATGATTTTATCTTAATTGCTTGTGGTTGTACCAAAGCTAAAAAGTATATCGATCATCCAAATGTTTTTTTAGGAAGTCCATTACTACGAGAGTTAAAACAAGGACTTGTTATAAAGAATAAGAAGATTGCTGTCTTAGGATGTGGTCATATCGCTTTGGATGTTGCGGGGTCACTTAAAAGACTTGGTAATGATGTGACCATTATTTACCGCCGGTTAAAACAGTATGCACCAGTAACGCCTACTAATATGGAGTTGATGTTAAAAGAGGGTGTTGGCTTTAGAGAACTCTTAACAGCGTATGATTATCAAGATGGCTTACTTTATTTAAGAAAGATGACAACGGGACCACTTGATGCTTCCGGCCGTCCATCAGTTGTTCCTACTGATGAGGTATTTACAGAAGACTTTGATATGGCGGTTGAAGTCTATGGCTCCGATCCGGATTATGATTATTTAAGTAAGTATGACTGGTTTAAAAGACGGCTTAATAAGCGTTGGTTAAACTTAAATAATTATCAAAATATCTATTTAGTCGGTGATTATTACAATCATCCAACCGAAATTGCCAAAGCGATTGCGGA
>DBWF01000009.1 GCA_002308275.1 Caryophanales bacterium UBA1245
CCACTTGGATATGGGAACATATCAAGGGCATAATACTTAGGCTTTGATGCATCAAATTCCGTTTTGAAGACTTTAGCATCATCCCAACGTTTTTGAATTCTCTTTTCAATTTCTTGATGATTATATTGACTCATATTATTGTTCCTCACTTTGTTGAGTAAAATTATTACGGGCATATTCATTAATTGCTACCGATGAAAAGATCACCGTTGTTACGAATCCCGCAAAATACACTAGACTACCAAGAATAGTACCACTTAAGAATAGACTAAACATTAGACAAACCACAACTGGTAGAAGTGCATAGATCGATAACTTCATACATTTACCAAAACTTACACCTAAGCGGCGATGAACGATTCTATTTAATAATGTTACTAATAATAAGACAAACATTAACTGCGTTAACGCATATATCATAATTAGTGGAATACCAAAACCATAAATGATGCCCCAATGTTGATTGACATAATAAGAAGCCATGCCATAAAATGCTTGCACAGCTGCTGAATCATTAGTACTAAGACCAGTCAAATCCGCATCATATTGGTATTCCGCAAGGAATGTTGGCGAACTATTACTTGGTAAATACAAACTAACGCCCTTTTCACCATAATAGAGAACATAATCTATACTATGTTTGTTTAAAGTTTCTTCATCGAGATTAGCGCCAATAATTAAATAAGTTTTTAAAAGTGGATTAATCGATTCCATTTGAAATTCATAAAGCGGATTATCACCATTAAGACTAACAAGCTGATGATTCTCAATTTTATATTCGATTGTTTGATTAATTTCAACACTTTCTCTAAAATTTCTGACAAGTGAAATATCAAGGTTTTTAAGAGTTGCAATATAAGGCACGCTTAAAAGGATTACAAAAATAAAGATATAAAGAATCGTGATGATTATTTTATCTTTAATGTAATCTGCTAAACCTTTTGGATTCATAATGGCATTTTTAATCCGTTGATACATCTTTGCCACCTCTTTTTTAATTATTATACCATAATCTACAACTTTTATCAAATAAAAATAACTAGATATCCACCTTTCGAAAAAGATAATAATAATTGCTAAATAGATTGTTTTAAGATATAATAGAATTGTAATTATTATAAAGGAGCTTCACATGAAAAAAATCTTTTTTGCTTTTTTATTCTTAAGCCTGCTTCTTTTAGTACCACTAAAAGTTCATGCTGAAGAAGTAAAGTTTTACAATATCAAAACTTCCGTTGGTGTAAATGCTACGAGTGCTGGTATTAATTATCATGCTAGTGTATCTGGATCTAAGGTTCAATTATCAACCTCTAGCACATTTAATACTTATACTGAACTAACACCAGTCGAAAGAACTTTTGAAAAAGGTGCTACTAATAATGAAGACCGCACCATTTTTCCAAGTCGTTATGTTTGTACTCTTGACATAGGTAATCTTTCGCTAAATACTACTTATTATTACCGAATTGTTAAAGATGAAACTTATTCAAAGACTTGTTCTTTTAGAACAGCTAAAACGACTAAAACGACCTTTGGCGTTTTATGTGATACGCAATCAAGTGGATCAAGTTTTTTACAATCTGATGAACTTGTTAAAAAGCTAGTTCAAATCAATCCTGATATTAATTTCTTTATGATTGCGGGGGACATTGTAGACCGTGGTGGATATGAAGATCAATGGGATTATTTTGATCAAAACATGCCATATTTTAATTCTAATTATCTCCAAGCAACCGTTTCTGGTAATCATGAATTGTATCATAGTAGTCTAGCTTCATATGAAGATGCTTCAATCTACAACGTTTATTATAATAACCCAAAGAATGGCGTTGCTAAACGTCTTAATTCTTCTTACTATTTTATCTATAATGATATTTTATTTATCATGCTTGATACCATGAATCGTTCAAATGGCGATAGCCAGTATGAAGAACAAAACGCGTGGTTCAAACAAGTTGTTGAAAACAATAAACATTCCTTCTTAATTGTTGTAACCCATCCTGGCTGTTATTCAGCTGGTGCATACTCTGGTGATGCTCAAATTATGACTGGCCACTGGCGTAGTTTATTTGAAGAATATGGTGTTGACCTTGCGATTAGTGGTCATGAACACATCTATTTAAGAACTAAAAAGTTATATGAAAATAAAGTCGATAATTCCAAAGGTGTTACTTATGTCATCGGTGGTTGTGCCGGTACTAAACGCTACAGTGGAACTAACAATCCTGAATTGTTTGAAGTCCTCTTAGAATCTGATAATCCAAGTGGCCACTTCTGTGGTTCAATTGTGGAAATTGAAGGCGATACATTATCATTTAAATATTATGATATGTATGGTAACTTAAGAGATTCCTTCTCAATTGAAACAAAGAACAAAATTAGTTCTTCTTTTGATGTCAATGAATTCTTAAATAATATCAGTGTTCGTTATGATGACAAAACCCGTCGTAATTATATCGTATGGCCAAATGACGCTTATGGACATCTTAAATATGTTGATATCAATATCGAACACTTAAATGCTAATCTAACGAAGTTTATTGGTCCAGCATCTAACGAAGTTGCGGTGGGAATTGGTACTCCTACTAGAGATTACCGCTATAACTGTGTCTTCACCGACTATGAAGGACATACTTATGAAAAAGTAATTGAAGTCCACAATGATACTGATTCATATCGTCCTAAAGATATGAAACTACAAGTTACCGAAACCTCAAAAGGCAATTATACCTTTGATGCTACTTATGATGATAATGGTTGGGAACAAGTTCGATTTGAACTAATTGTAAGTGGTAAAACATACCGTTTTGATCAAAATAATCATCTAGAAGCGGAACTTCCACATACCCTTAGTGAAGATGATATCACTCTTCATTTAGTTTATGAATTCTTTGGTAATGCGGATGAATCAACATTCACTAAAGATAATATGACTATTACTTTAAGTCATACTAAAGATGAAGATAAATCATCAGGTGGCTGTAAATTTGGCTTTGTTGTCTTAATGCCACTTCTAGCCTTATCTTGTATCTCAGTAATACTATTTAAACGTAAACATTAATAAAAATGACCTCACTTGATGTGAGGTCTTTTTTACTATTTTGCTAAAGCTTGTTTTGCAGTATCGCAAAGACTAGCAAACATTGCAGGTTCATTAACAGCTAAATCAGCAAGCATCTTACGATTGATTTCGATGTTAGCAAGTTTTAAACCATGCATTAATTGATTGTAGCTAAGTTCATTAGCACGTGATGCAGCATTAATACGAATAATCCATAATTTACGGAAGTTACGTTTATTATTCTTACGATCACGATATGCATACTTTAAAGAGTGCATAACTTGTTCATTAGCAGTCTTATAAAGTGCATGTTTTGAGCCAAAGTAACCTTTAGCAAGTTTTAAAATACGATTTCTTCTTCTACGGCTTACAACGCCACCCTTAGTTCTAGGCATGTGTGTTTCCTCCTACTTGATGTTGGCAAGTTGTTGTCTGATGTGACGTGCATCAGATGTACAAACTCCAGCTTCTTTACGTAAATGTCTTGTTCTCTTTTGTGTTTTACCAGGAGCAAGATGGCTTGTTCCAGGTTGGCCACGCATAACCTTACCACTACCAGTGATTTTAAAGCGTTTCTTTGAACCGCTATGTGTCTTCATTTTTGGCATAATTGTTTTCTCCTTGTCAATTTATTTTTTCTTTTTGTCTGTGATAGGACTCATTGCCATAAACATGTTGCGTCCATCAAGATATGCTTCTTGATCAACTTTACCAACATCAGCTAGTCCTTCCGCAAATTTTGCAAATAAAGGTTTAGTATTTTCCGCATGATCAATCATCCGACCACGGAAGCGGCATGAAACTTTAACTTTATTTCCATCTTGTAAAAATTTACGTGCAGCTTTTTGTTTCGTGTTAAAATCACCAACGTCGATAGTTGGACTTAAACGAATTTCTTTTGTTTCGATGATTTTTTGGTTTTTCTTAGCTTCTTTAGCCTTCTTTAATTGATCATAACGATATTTGCTATAATCCATTAATTTACAAACAGGCGTAGGAGCATTTGGTGCAACGCATACTAAGTCATAACCACGTTCATCAGCTACATTTAAAGCATCAACACGTGACATAACACCTAGTTGTTCACCAGTTTCTGAAATAACTAACACATTTTCAAATTCGATATCTTCATTAACTAAATTATCGAACTTTTTATCTACGGATTTACTAATAACCTTCACCTCCAAAATTTTTCTTAAACACGAATGAAAAAAAGTGGGCATAACCCACTTAAAAAACGACATAAGAATATTATCTAAGATAATGTTCATGACTGTTTACCTACCAACGTCATCGGTCAGGTGAGAAGTGGATCTTCTTCTTTTCACTACATATTTAATTCTTTGATATTATATCATAATATAGGATTCTTGTCAAAAGATATGCTAATAGTGTTATTCAAGAACGACTACTTCGCCACCAGTTAAAAGAATCATCTTGATTGCAGCATCAGAGTATTCATTAGCTACAACTTTAATCTTCTTGTCTAATACACCACGAGCAAGAACTTTAAAGTAATTGCACTTCTTAGGTAATAGACCTTTTTCTTTTAATGTTACTAGATTTACTTCATCGCCAGATTCGAATTTATCAGAAATGACATCAACGTTAACGATGTATTTTTCTTTCTTAGCACCTTTTAATTTAGCACTTTCATATTGAACATGTGTTAATTCTTCAGCAAGTTCATCAGAAATTGCTTCATCAGCTTCTTCAACAGAAACACTTTCACGAACTAGATCAGACATTTGATTCTCTTCTAATGTAGAATGAACTTCTTCTGGTTCTGGTTCAGGCTCTGGTTCTGGTTCTAGTTCAGGCTCTGGTTCAGGTTCTGGCTCAGGTTCTGGTTCAGGTTCTGGTTCAGGTTGAGGTTCTTCCTCAGGTTCCTCTTCAGGTTGAGGTTCTTCCTCAGGTTCCTCTTCAGGTTGAGGTTCTTCTTCAACTTCTTCAGCCACAGCAGCAGCTTCTTCCTCTTCTTGAACTTCTTCTTCAGCTGTTTCTTCGGCTTCCTCTTCACTAGGTACTTCTTCGTAAGATTCTTCACGAATATTAACACGACGATGTAATACGAAGATTGTGTAGATACTTAAAAATAAGCCGAATGCTAGTAATAATAATAAAGCTAATCCTAATTTATCTGAGCTAGTTAAGACAGCTGCAATTTCATTTATTAACATATTATAATCTCCTAGAATATTCGATAATATCTCTGATACTATTATATTATTTTTTGGTTTTTTTAGCAAATAAATTGTTATTATTTTTTTGCATAATTGGCAATTATTGCGATAAAAAAGTAAAAAACCATCATTATGATCATTAATACTAAAGAAATTAGAGAACTTTTTTGTAAAAAATCAATTGTTATAACTGGAAATAATGATATTGCAGTGCCATTCCCATCAAAAAGATCACTAGCTAGAAAAATGATAATAGCAATAATAATGCTCATCACTGTAGGAAATAATTTAACTAAAATTATGGTAAAAAAGCCATATGATAGACTAGCAATTAAACAATAAAGATAAGCTTTGAAGTAACTAATATTCATTACAAAGTAGTGATTAAGGGTATAGCCACTGATAATAAAGGCTCCAAAAAGAATAATCGTTAAGAAAAGTATTATGACCATTAAGACAACCATCTTCATAATAAAAAACTTATTGCGTGAAATCTTTTTAAAAATAAACAAACAATAGTATTGATCGTTCTCTGGTAAACAAAAATTTCCCATTATGAAGATTGTTACAATATGCATAATCATCTTGTCAAACGTAAAAATCGATTGCCAGCTAAACTCAATAATTTGTTCGGAAGGTAGTGCAAGCGATGCATTATCAAGCCAACTATATAAGTTAATCCCAACCGCAATCACAATACATATCAAAATAGCGATAATGTTCTTTTTAGAAAACAAGTAGACATAATGAAGCTTTAACAATTGCCAGATTGTCACAAATAATCACCTAACATTATGGTTTTGATGTTTAAACTTTGAAAACATGACGGATTATGGGTTGCGATAATAATCATTTTACCTTGTAAATACAAGTTATTAATGGCATCAACAAATACTTGAATTGCTTCATCATCTAACCCATTTAATGGTTCATCAAATAAATAAGCATCTACTTCTCTGGCTAAAGTTAAAGTGAGTAGAATCTTTTGATGCATCCCTTTTGATAAAGCTTTCATTCTAAGCCTTGGATCCACTTTGAATCTTGTTAGTAATCCGCTTACTAACGTCTGATTGAGTGGAATTAAGGTGAATAAGTCCCTGACTAGAATATACTCTGGCAATATAAATCGTTCAGGACAGTATGCTAATTCACTAAAATTGGTTGTGACTAATCCCTGATATTTAATCAATCCCGCAAGGCATTGTAATAAGGTACTTTTACCCAAACCATTATGGCCACGTAATAAATTGATTTTATCACTGGTAATAGTAAGGCTTAAATTCTTTAAGATGACACGTTTACCATATTTTTTTGTTAAATTAGCAATCTCAATTTGCCACAATTTTGTATTCATAGCTAACATAGCCAAGGTTTGCGGTGGAGAATAGACAATATGGATTGACAATTTGCTTAACTATTCCGTGTGATGTATTAAATACCAATATAAATCCTAAACTATCAACAAATTCTTTTTCACTATACGCTAAGGGAATGACTAACTCTGTATTTATTTTTTTATTTAAAACGATAGTGTTAAAATTTGTTGATGAGTTATTGAAAGGACTATAGGCTGCACCAAAGATTTCCGTATACGATGTTTCATTATCAATTTCTTTGTTCGAATTAACAAGTAGATAATCATTATTAATCGTTATGGAAGATGATATCGGAATAATCTGTTCTAATGTACAATCCTCTTCACTATTAATCACCATTTTGATGGCAACCATTGTATCTAGTTCACCAAGATCATTGACAATCGATTGAATCTTGGATACTTTAGCAACATGGTTATTAACTGCCTTCTGAAAGCAAAGATTGCCAATATTAATGCTCAAAGATTCATTACTTTTGAAATAAACATTTAAAACTGCATTATTCATAGTAATCAAATCATCAGAGACAAAATCCCATTTAACAGTGTAACTAGCACTGTATCCTGCTTGTTCATTATAATAAGAAAGCTCATCTTGCACCGATGCATCACTTATTTTAACCGCATAGCTGTCTAAATCGGTCGTTACAACCGCCTTTTCAATGTTGCTTACGTCAAAATAAGGGTTATCTTTTTCATTAACCCATAGCTTTACGGAAACTTGTGGATAATCATCATAGATAACCGAATAATGCTTTTTATAGTTGTAAACAAGCAAACTTTTTGGCCGATGGTAATGGATAATTAAAATCGTAATGACCACCAAAAGACAAGCAATAATACTGATAATAATAATACTAAATCGCTTCTTCATAATAGTCATAATACTCATTAATGATATCGATATATTCCCATGTGCCTTTTTTAGTACCTATACCAAAGAAAAAGTATTTAGCAACCCCATTATTAAGGCGTGCTGTACCTTTAATAGTTACTGTGACTTTCGTATTGGCTGGGATAACGATTGTTGTTTTCAAAGTTTCAGTTGTCGTTTTTTTCGTTTTGCGACCAATTTCGGCGCGGACTCTTGAATCAACTGCCGTAGTTACTTTTTTGCCCTTAATACCTACATCTAAATGAATATCACCTGATACACTGACACTAGTTTCTAGTGAATCCTCTACTTCAAATGTATGTACAAACGATAACGTATTCGATGTATTATTGGCTTTAGCAAAAACAGTATCACCAACATAATCAACTTTAATATCGCGCACAATTGCATAAACATTCCACCCCATAAAACGGCGCTTTACTTTTTTGTAAGCATTCTTGATTTGGGATTGTGACATGTCTTCAATTAATTGAGCATTTCCCACATATGGGAGGATTATTTCTTGAAATTCTGGATGACTATTGGCTTTAATTGTGACAACCGGAATTAGAAATAAAATAAATAGAATACAAATTAAAAACTTTTTAAATATAAAAACACCTTCTTTCGCTACCATTATAACGCGGTAGAAGTCATAAAACAAGTAGTTTATGTTTCGAAAAAAGGTGTTATTTTTGAATTTAAATAGTGGGCTATTTGTTGAAAAAAGCTTCAATATCCTTTACTTCTTTGATAATATTTTGTGATAAAACAACTGCTTTTTCGCAAGTAATTAAAATGTTATCTTCGATACGAATACCAATTCCCCACTCTTTAATGTAAAGTCCTGGTTCAATTGTGATAACCATTCCTTCTAAAAGTCCTAAATTCATAAGATTTGGATCATGAACATCAAGACCGACTGAGTGACCAATACTATGGAAATAGTATTTAATTAATTCACTATCTTCTTTGATTAGACCTAACTTTTTACAGCCTTCAGCTAAAATCTTTTTAGCATAGTCATTTAATTCTTTCCAACTCATACCTGCTCTAGCATAGGCAATACATTTTTTATTACAGTCAAGTACTATTTCGTATACTTCTTTTTGGCGTTTAGTAAATTTCCCACTTACTGGAAATGTTCTTGTGATATCTGATGCATAATGCTTAGTATAGCAGCCAACATCCATTAGTAATAGACTATCTTTCTCGATATCCGCATTATTAACTGAATAATGAAGAGTCGTTGCATTAGCTCCACTTGCTACAATTGAAGCAAATGATAACTTTTTACCTTCTAGACGATTGACATAATCATAATATGCTTCCGCAATCTTTTCATTTGTTAGCTCTTGGTGATGAGCCATAGCCATTTGAATCGCATGATTAGTTGTTTCAATGCTTTCTTTCATTAAAGCAACTTCCGCCTCATCCTTAACCATCCGTTCTCTAATAATAGTTGGATATAAATCCTTAATGACGATAGCTGGATAATCTTTAGCTATTTTATTAGCATAATTAATCGCAAATGTTTGATAAAGTGGTAGATCATGCTTTTCTAAGTCTAAATATAGATTCTTTGCAACTTGATCAGCATATCTTAATACTTGAAGATGGTTTTGCATATATTGGTCAAATTCATCTAAATAACCGATATCTTTAACATCAATACCAGAAATTGTAGATGCTTCTTCTTTAGTTAAGCGGTGACCAATCCATTTTTCATAGCCTTCATCGTATGAGCTAATAAGTAGTCTTTCATAATAAGCACCTGATGCATTACCAATAATTAGAATAGTGTTTTCTTGTTCAACACCTGATAAATAGTAAAAGTTATTATTTACTTGATATTCATAAGTACTATCAGCTGACTTAAAAAGACTATAGCCTGAATGGATTAAGGCAATCGAGTTTTCTTCTAATGTCTTATAGATTCTTTTTCTTCTTTGTATCAATTGGTTTGTCATAATTCTTTTCCTTTGGATTATAGTAGTTTTCCAATGTCCTTTCAAATTGAGCCATAACCTTCGTTGCATCACGGATTGTAACACCATCTAAAACACCAAGTAAGATTTCTTGATGGAATTTATCGTGTTCCTTTAAGACCTTCTTCGCTTTTTGTGTTGTACTTACCTTAATTACCCGGTGGTCAACCGCATCTCTTTCTCTAAATAAGTATTCTTTTTTAACAAGACGGTTAACACAAGTTGTAAGCGAACCAACAGTAATCTTTAGTTGGTTGGCGGCCTTTGTCATTGGAACGGCTGCTTCTTGATCGAATACTTCAAGAACATGTAATTCGCCAAGTGTTAAATCAGGAATTGCTTCTTTATCAAAAGTACGCTCTTCAATAACCATTGTTAGATTTGCCACATAATTGAAAGATGATTCAAGTTTCTTATATAAGGCTTTTTCTTCTTTTGTAAATTTACGCTCTTTATGTGGAGTTCTTTGTGGTTTCTTTGAAGTAGTTGGCTTCTTAGTTGTGGCCTTTGTAGTAGTAGTTTTTTTACTAGCTGATTTAGTAGTCTTGACAGGAGTATTTGAACTGGTTAATAGATCAATTAAATTATCGCTTTGGGCTTGATTTTGTTTTACACTAAAGCCTTGATTATTAGTTTTTGCTTTAGGAGCTGCTGGCTTCTTTGAAGTTGCCTTCTTAGTAGCCGGTTTTTTTGAAGTTGCCTTCTTTGTGGCTGGCTTTTTAGTTGCAGTAGCCTTCTTCGCAGTCGTTTTTTTGGCTGCAGCTGTTTTTGTAGCTGGCTTTTTGGAAGCTGGTTTCTTAGCTGCAGCAGTTTTAGTTGTCGTTTTCTTTTCTTCTGTTGGCATAAATTACCTCCTATTTAATCTATTTTAATTTTAAACCTTTTTTTATAAAATGTCAAATATTTTGATGTTAAAACCATTTATGAATAATAAAAAATAGAGGCATTAAGCCTCTATTTAATATCATGTTTTTTAAATAAGATAATTCCTAATACTGTATTTAAACCAATAAATACCGCATATCCTAACATATTTAGTAGGAATTGGAACAAGCTTATCTTGATATCTGGTTGACTAATTAATGTTGAAACCATCATTGGAATTAAGTATAAAGCATTACCCCATGATTTATCAAGGAAACCACTTAATAAGCTTGTGGCGAGGGCAATAATCATACCAATCACAATCGAAAAGATAATTGATAATGCCGCATTCTTAAGTACAAGCATAAAGAAATTACTTAGTGATGCAATCCAGATAAACATTACTGTTCCCGCAACAATCCATTGAATTAAGAATTTTAATTCTTCGCCACTAAACTTAGCTCCATATTTAAGAATTGTGCAAGCGCAAAGTAGGGTTACTAAAGCATTGATTGTCATCATTACCACATTAAAGATGGTTGTTGCTAAGAAATGTGATAAATAAACACTACCTCTTGAATGACCAACAATAACTTTGTTACGAAGGGTTCCATTCGAAACATCCATGGAAATAAAGATGATACCAAAGACAATAATAACAAGCCCCGCATTTTGCGTAATACTATAAACGCTAGTTAATAGTGTTCGACCTGTAATCATACCAGCCGCTAACATTACTTCTTCAGTTTGTTCAGGATCTAGTAAAACTTCCATTGAGTGATTTAACAAGTAATAAAGTAATGCCATAATAACTGGTAATACTGATACCACGGCCAAAGCTACATAAGTTAATTTACTTTTGAGGATGCGATATAAATCAGCTTTTAATAAACTAATCATTGTTATTCACCTTCCCCATCAATTCAACATAGTAGTTTTCAATTGTTTCTTCAACACAATCGATACTCTTAACTAATATGTGATTATTAACTAGATAGTTCATAAGATCATTAACATCAATATTATCATAAATTAAAACACTTTGATGTTTAAGAACACACTCTTGTAAGTTTAGACCTTCTTGTAATATCTTTAAAGCACTTTCGGGATCTTCAAAACTAACTGCAATATGTTTTCTTGAACGCGCATGTAATTCATCAATTGATAATTCTTCAATTAAATGACCATGTGAAATAAAACCAACCTTATTACACATCTTTTCCAGTTCCGATAGAATATGACTTGAAATTAAGAAAGTTACTCCTTCATGACTTAAATTCATGATGATTTCCCGAATTTCGATAAATCCTTGTGGATCAAGTCCATTCATTGGTTCATCAAGCATAATAAATTCAGGATCCGCTACCAAAATACAAGCAATAGCTAAACGTTGACGCATACCAAGTGAGAAATTACTTACCTTACGTTTCTTGACTGTCTCATAATCAAGACCAACTTTATTAATTAAAGTGATTAATTCATCATCACTCTTTTTAACATTGGTAATATAGGCTTGTAAACGTAAGTTTTGTAATGCGGTCATGCCTTTAGCAAGCGATGCTACTTCAACGATTGAAGCCATCTTATGCTTTACTGTTTGAATCTGTGGGTCACTACTATTAATACCAAATAAGTTATAAGTACCTTCAGTTGGTTCAGCTAGTCCCGCAATCATTCTGATAATCGTTGTTTTACCAGCACCATTTTCACCAACGAAACCATAGATATCACCTTTAGCAATATGCATATTAACATCTTTAGTGGCATAAAAATCTTTATACTTTTTGGTTAGGTTATTGGTAACTAAAATATCCATTATAAACCTCCTTCTTTTTAGAAAAAATAGCATTCATCGAATGCTATTTTATCTCTTATTGACGTTCTTCGATGTATTTTACTAAATCGCCAATAGTCTTAGCGTTTTGAGCAGTTTCATCGTCAACTTCCATACCGAATTCATCTTCTAATGCCATGATTAGATCAACTGCATCAAGTGAATCAGCACCTAAGTCTTCAATTAAATGAGTTTCAAGCGTAATCTTTTCTGGATCAGCTTTTAATTCACGTGCTACGATTTCTTTAACTTTTTCAAATACCATTTTAATTTCTCCTTTTTATTAATTCTTTTTCTTTGGATTTGGTGTAGGGTCATTTGGATCAATCATTGTGAGTTGTAAGCGACCCTTCTTAACATCCACATCTAAAACCCATACTTTAACGATTTGGCCTACGCTAACCGCTTCAAGTGGATGTTTAATATATTTCTTTGACATTTTTGAAACATGAACTAAACCATCATCGTGAACACCACAATCGACAAAAGCGCCAAAGTCAACAACATTACGAACAGTTCCTTGTAATTCCATACCAGGTTTTAAATCTTCTAAGCTTAAGGCATCACTTCTTAAAACTGGTGCATCAATTTCATCACGTGGGTCACGTTGTGGAGCGATAAACGCATCTAGAATATCATTGAGCGTATATTCACCAACCCCAAGTTCTTCGACTAATGCTTTGCGATCTACTTTGTTGATCGCTTCAATTAATTCAGGTTTACCTAAATCATATTTTGTAAACCCGAGTTTAGCTAGAATTTGATTAGCTACTTCATAGCTTTCTGGGTGAATTGATGTACCATCAAGTGGTTCTTCACCATCAATAATTCTTAAGAAACCCATAGCTTGTTCCATAACTTTTGGACCAACACCTTTAACTTGGATTGATTCACGAGTAGCAAATTTACCATTAGCATCGCGATAAGCAACAATTTTCTTTGCGGTACCGGCATTTAGCCCCGCAACATACTTAAGTAGTGAAACTGAAGCGGTATTAATATTAACACCAACTTGGTTAACAGCCGTTTCAACGACAAAGTCTAGCGTATCTTCTAGTTTAGATTGGGTTACATCGTGTTGATATTGACCAACACCGATTGATTTAGGATCGATTTTTACTAGTTCAGCTAGTGGATCTTGAAGACGACGAGCAATTGAGACAGCTGAACGTTCTTCAACATTAAAATCAGGGAATTCTTCTCTAGCTAGGTCAGATGCTGAATAAACAGATGCCCCAGCTTCACTAACGATAACATAAGGCACATTAACGCCGGCTTCTTTTAATGTTTTAGCAATAAAGCTTTCCGTTTCACGAGAAGCTGTACCATTACCCATACAAACGATTTGAACATTGTAGTCTTTAATCATATCAAGAACCGTTTGTTTAGCAATTTCAATTCTAATAGGTGGAACGACTTCACCTTTATTCTTTTGGTGAGGATAAATAACACCTTTATCTAAAAATTTACCTGTTGCATCAATAACGGCGAGTTTACATCCTGTTCTAAAAGCAGGGTCAACGCCAAGGACAATGCGACCTTTCATTGGTGGGGTTAATAAGTAATTTCTTAAGTTTTCACCAAAGATATGAATGGCTTGATCTTCAGCTTGGTCTTTTAAGTCTGATCTGATTTCTCTTTCAATTGAAGGTTTAATCAAACGAATATAAGCATCATCAATAGCCATTCTAACATGTTCTGTTGTAATGCTTGATGCATCTTTGATTTGATCTTTATAAATATAAGATAAAACAAAGGCTTGGTCTTCTTCAATACTAACCTTTAAGACTTTTTCAGCTTCACCTCTATTGATAGCTAGAACTCTGTGAAGTTTAATCGTCTTTAGTGGTTCAAAGTAGTCATAATACATACCATAAACGCTCTTTTCATCAAGCGCTGGACCATCTTTAGTAACTTTCGTAACAAGTTTTGCTTCTCTTGTAAAATAATTTCTAATCCAAGTTCGATAACGTGGTTCATCAGAAATCATTTCGGCGATAATATCACGAGCTCCTTGTAAAGCTTCTTCAGGTGTCTTAACAACTTTACCTTCTTTTTCAAGTTCTTCTGTGATTTCAGTTGTCACATATTTGCTAGCTTCTTCCATTACATCCCCTTCAGTTGGGAAAGATAATAGATACTCTGCTAGTGGTTCCAAACCTTTTTTCTTAGCTTCGGTTGCTCTTGTTTTCTTCTTTTCTTTAAATGGACGATAAATATCTTCGATAACCGCAAGTTTATCAGCGTTAATAATCGCATTCTTGATTTCTTCGGTTAATTTACCTTTTTCTTCAATGAGACGCATAACGTCTTCTTTTCTTTGAGCTAACTTTTGACCATATTCCCATTCTTGGTAGATGGCTCTAATTTGTTCTTCATCTAAGTTACCAGTTACTTCTTTACGGTATCTGGCAATGAATGGAACAGTTGCTCCTTGTTCTATTAAACCTAAAACGGCTAAAATCTGCGAAACACGGACGTTTTGTTGACTAGCAATTTGAGCTAACAAAGCGTCATTAATATAATTATTTTCCATGTAGACCTCCACATATGACAATGGATATTATACCATAAATTGTGAATATTATCAAGTAATTGTATTTGTGATTAACACTCATAATTTTAGTTTATTTCTTGAAAAAAATAGGAATATTTGATATACTATACTTACTTGTTTAGGAGGTTACTAATGAAGAAAGGACTCTTATTTTTATTATTAATCGTAATGATTGGTGCGCTTGGTGCATGTGAAGTCGAGGTTGATGAAACAAAGCCTAGCGATAAAGAAATCATTCAAAATTTAGATGTCGATGTTGAAATGCATAAAGCTTTTGTACAGTTTAATCCCGTTACCGAAGCCGATGATACCTATATGTACTTAGGCTACTATCCACAACGAGAAGTTCTTGATACTAAAACCTTAGCCGCATTAAAGCAAATCAGTAGTACTAATGAACGCGGTTATCTCGAATATGATGGAAAAGAATTCTACAAGTATACCGTTGTTAATAATCATATTTACGCTGAAGATGCACAAGCCGGTGATGGAACCTTCTACTATGGTACTGGTTATGAACCAGGAACAACCCACTACTTTTTAGTTGAACCTATTTGTTGGAAGGTTGTCCAATATGATTCTGAAACTAATCAATATATTCTCATTAGTGCTAATATTATTGATTCCGATTGCTTCTCACATCACAAAAAAGCATATGTTGTTAATGAAGAAACTGTTTATCCATCAAATTATGAATATTCTGATATCCGGGCTTACTTAAATGGTGAATTCATCCAAAAAGCTTTCTCTAGCGAAGAACAATCTTGGATCAAACCTGTTACAAATAATAATAAATGCCCAGTTGCTTATATCGCAGAAGAAACCCAAAGTGCTGATACAATCGATTTAGTATGGCTTCTTAGCTATCAACAAGTCACTTCTGCAAGATATGGCTTTAAACCTGATGGAACATGCGATGCAACCAGAACGATTAAAGCCTCTGACCTTGCTAATGCGAAAGGTTTAATCAAACATAATGTAGAAGGTGTAATTAGTAGTATTTGGCTAACTAGAAATAGTCACGAATACGCAAGAGACTATATTTCATATGTTGGCTATGATGGACTAGCATCTAAAGTTTTCTATCCAGATGCCCAAAACGTTGGTATTAGACCAGCAGTTGTTATTACACTACCTAATTAAAAATAAATAATGAGTCTGTTACACACAGACTCATTTTTTATTATTTATCTAGTAATTCTAATAATTGTTGATAAATTGCTTCACAAAAAGCAGCTCGAGCTTCATTCCTTGTTGCTTCAGCATCAGTAATAAACGAATAGTATTCTTCATTAATAATAATCGTGTAATAACAAAAAGCTTTCTCTTTTTTAGTTAAACTAGATCCAGCCTCACCAGTAGTCGCAATACAAATATTTGCAGCTGATTTATCATATAGGCCTTTAGCCATTGCAAGGCTTACTTCACTTGATGCAACGCCATACTCTTCTACTAATGCTTTATCAACACCAAGAATTTTATTTTTTGCTTCCACGCTATAAGTAACATAGCTTTCATTAATTACTTCACTCGCCCCTGGGACATCAATCAGATGAGCAATCAAAAGTCCACCGGTACAAGATTCAGCGCAAGCAATCGTCCACTTCTTCGCTTTTAAAATATTAATAATTTCTGTTTTTACTAATTCATTCATTTTTATTCACCATCTATTATTTTAACATAATTATTCACTTTAATCAATTGAAAAAATGACAATTTCTATGTATAATATTGTTAGGTGAAACTTATGTATACAATTAATGGTGAAATTACTAACCAAATCGAAATCAACAAAAGCATCTTTATCACGTACTTAAAGCATGTTGAAAGTGTTGATGAGGCCAAAAGCTATCTAAAGGCTTTAAGAGAAAAGTATCCCGATGCAACACATCACGTTAGTGGTTACATCATTGGTAAAACTGGTGAAGCCGGACACTACGATGATGATGGTGAACCAAGTGGCACAGCAGGACTTCCAATGTTTGAAGTTTTAAGAAAGAATGAATTAACCAATATCGTTGTTGATGTAATCCGCTATTTTGGTGGTATTAAACTTGGCGCAGGTGGATTAGTCAGAGCTTATAGTAAAAGTATTAGTACAATATTAAAAATGACCAATCTGGCTCCGATTATCGAATACAACTTTTTAGAGGTGCGTTTTGACTATAATTTCTTAAAATTAATTGAAAAAGTTGTCAATGAAGCCTATATTATTAAAAGACATTTCGATTCTTCAGTGGAACTCATTTTGAAGGTTCCAAACTACGAATTAGACGAAATACTTGCCAAAATCAAAAATTTAACCCAAAATAACGCCAAAATGCGACTTTTAGATAATTACACCAATATTGATGAAGAGACATAATAAAAATAAGGAAAACCAAACACTGGTTTTCCTTTTTTTATCTAATATTAGTAATTAGCTTTACGAACTTCGAAATAGCTTTGTGGATGTTGACAAACAGGGCAGATTGCAGGGGCTTTTTTACCCATTACTAGGTGACCACAGTTACGGCATTCCCACATTGTCATTTCGCTCTTTTCAAATACTTGTTGCATTTCAACATTTTTAAGTAATGCACGATATCTTTCTTCGTGAGCTTTTTCAATTTGAGCAACTGCTCTAAATTGGAAAGCGATTTGTTTGAAGCCTTCTTCTTCAGCTACTTTAGCGAATTCTTCATACATTTCTGTCCATTCATAGTTTTCGCCTTCAGCAGCGGCAGCAAGATTCTGTGCAGTTGTTCCAATACCACCTAAATGTTTAAACCACATCTTAGCATGTTCTTTTTCGTTATTAGCTGTTTCTTCAAAGATTGCGGCGATTTGTTCAAAGCCTTCTTTACGAGCAGCACTAGCAAAATAAGTGTATTTGTTTCTTGCTTGTGATTCACCAGCGAATGCAGCTAATAAATTTTGTTCAGTTTTTGATCCTTTTAATTCCATTTTTATTTGTCTCCTTCTTGCTATTAAATTATATCACAATATCTTTTATAAAACAATTCTTTTGAATTGCCTCTTTTTTTAGAATTTAATTTCTCTTGGGGCTTCTGTAAATGAGTAGAAAGTAGCGATTGCATTTTCAAAATATAATACTTCAGTATTGCCATCTAATTCATTATACATGCCTCTTAACATTGGATTCTTATCAAGCATGTCTTTACGCGCCTCAAACCGGTCATCTCGTATTAACTTGCCAGATAATCTTAACCATTTGCCACCATTACAAGCACAAATTTCAACATAAGGGTTCTTCATTATTTGTTGATAGACTTCCTTTTTATTACCTGTTTGAATGTAAAGTTTACCTTCAAAGATTTCGGCTGTCCCAAATGGACGTACTCTTGGTTGTTCACCATCCATGGTTGCTAAATAGTATGTTCCACATTCTTTTAAAAATTTCCATACTTCTTGCATTATTATTATCTCCTTTTCTATTCTCCAATACCAACTGATGTAGTTATATATTTATCAGCTAACATCGACTTGCCAAATACGGCATCATATGCAATTTGTTCTAATAATCTTTGCATTTCATCTGATATTTCAACTCTTTCATTAGTTGAATGCCAAGTAATGGTTGAATCTTTAATATAATCATTATATGTATAATTAATCTTAATTGGACTACGTCCATATAGGGTTGCAAAATGGCATAATGCAACTACATATGATGTAATCGTTGATGGATGAGAATTGTCAGGTTGATGAGTTACAATTTCAGGATGATTAACCATCAAATTATAAACTGCTGTTCCACAATGGCTTACTTTGATGCCTAATTCTTCACCAATGGCGGTATAAGATGCACATAATTTTTGAGCCATTATGTATTCATCATTTGCATTATCAAAATTTCTTGTCCATGTTTCATATAACAGGCAAGTTGTATTACGCTCCACAAAATAGTTATATAGCTTCCGCACATTAGTATAAAAATTAGCTGGATTATTAGCTGGGTTTAGCGAATACTCTTGTAAAAAAACAAAATCATATTTTTTAGCTGTCACCGCATCACTTACTCTTCTATAATATTGACCTTCTGGATCACTTACATAATCCAATAAATAAGCGCCTCCAACACTAACATTTTTAACATAGACGCTTAATCCTTCACCTTCAACAATCCCTTTGAAGGCATTAACCATCGTATTATAATTAGTATAACTATTACCAACAAATAAAATACTTAAATTATTCATTTCTTCCTCGTTTTCATATATAAGTTTACGCAGGCCACAATTCTTACAAATATATTCTTCATAAACTGGTAGTGTACTAGTAGATATTAATTCGAAATCGTGTTCTAAAGCTGGAGCCGGATAGCATTCATAATTTCTCTTTTCACCACAAATACTACATTCCGTATAAGCAGAATGGCCATCAACACCACAAGATGCTTTTAAATGATTATAGTGCACCCATTTATGTTCAGCCTCATCTGGACCATTTAAGTTTTTAGATTTAAAATCTAATACTTCAATTTCACCAGTTTTGACTAAACGTAGGTCAAATTCATATGTTTTAGGATGCTTTTCAGATGTATTAAATGTGTTATATGTAAATACTATAGTAATAACCAAATTACTTACCAAATTATCAGCAACCCTAAACGAAATATTATACTTACCAGGCCCACCACCAATTGCTTGATTTTGTTTTAGTGGTACATATTCTTCACTTTCTACAATCAATGCACCATCAGTATCGATTTCATAATACCAACGATATGCTGTTCCTTCATTATAATCAAAGTTTGTAATAAAAGTATGATTATTATTTTCTAAAGCGTATAACTCATCACCATAGCCCTTATTTTTAGAATCACTGCCACAAGATACTAATAACATGACTAATAATAGAAATAAAATGATTTCTAGCCTTTTCATCTTATCACCTTCTCAATATCATTTTACCAAAAACTAAGTAATAATACAAATAAAAAAGATAGCAAGTATTGTTTCAATACTAGCTATCTTTTCTTATTGATTTATTATTTTGCTAATGCTTCAGAAACCGCAACAGCTACGGCAACAGTTGCACCAACCATTGGGTTATTACCCATACCGATTA
>DBWF01000010.1:0-2043 GCA_002308275.1 Caryophanales bacterium UBA1245
GAAGAAATTGGACCAGATCAAAAGGTGCATACCACTTTTAAACAAACACTTACGCAAACCGGGCGCTTATCAAGTGTGGAACCAAATATTCAAAATATTCCAACCCGTGATGAAGAAGGTAAAGTTATTCGTTCAGCCTTTGTAGCATCCACTAGTGATGGTATGTTAATTAGTGCTGACTATTCACAGATTGAACTGCGGGTTTTAGCAGAAGCAAGTGGTTGCGAAGCCATGATTAATGACTTTAATCACGGATTAGATCTACATACTTCAACCGCATCAAAGATTAATAATGTTCCTTATTCGGAAGTTACTAAAGAAATGCGCCGGATGGCTAAAACAGTTAACTTTGGTATCGTTTATGGGATGAGTGATTGGGGACTTAGTGAAACATTACATATTAGTCCAGTGGAAGCTAATATCTTCATTGATAAATATTTTAGTATTTATCCAGAAATTAAATTTTATCTAGATAGTGTCGTTGATAATGCTACTAAAGATGGTTATACGACAACCCTCTTTGGTAGACGTCGTTATATTCCAGAACTAGTAAGTAGTAATTATGCTTTAAAACAATTTGGCCAACGCACCGCAAAAAATGCTCCTATTCAAGGAAGCGCAGCCGATATTATAAAGCTTGCAATGGTTCGAGTTGATGAAGCAATAAGAAAAAATAAATTAAAGAGCAAAATGGTTGCGCAAGTTCACGATGAACTAATTATTGATGCAACTGCTGATGAAATTGAAATTATTAAGCAAATCTTAAAAGAAGAAATGGAAAATGTTGTAAAATTAAATGTCCAATTGACTGTTGATGTAGAGATGGGTCATAATTGGGATTTAAAATAGGTGAAATATGGAAAAGAAATATGATGTAATTTTAGTCGGTGCAGGACCAGTTGGTACCTTCGCTGCCTACGAGCTAATGACAAAAGCTCCAAACTTAAAAGTATTATTAATCGATAAGGGACCAGATATTTATAATCGTCGTTGTCCAATTCTAATGGGTAAGACAACTAAGTGTCCTAAAAATAAAAAAGGTCGCAGTGAATGCTATCCAGCTTGTTCAATGACATCTGGCTTTGGTGGATCAGGTGCTTATTCTGATGGTAAGTTTAATATCACTGCTGAATTTGGTGGTTGGTTAACAGATTATTTATCAGATGAAGAAGTCTTAGAACTTATTCGCTATGTTGATTCAATCAATCTAAAGCATGGTGCACCAACTGAATTAACTAATCCAAATACCAAAGAAGTTTATGAAATTGAAAAGAAAGCAACCGCTGCGGGACTAAAACTACTTAGAAGTGAAGTTCGTCACTTAGGAACGGAAGTTAATCTTCAAGTATTGAAAAATATTTACGAAGAAATGAAAGGTCATATCGATTATGCTTTTGCAACCGAAGTTAAAGATATTGTAGTTGAAGATGGTGTCGTTAAAGGTGTTATTTTATCTGATGACCAAGTAATTGAGGCAACTTACCTTTCACTTGGAATTGGTAGAAGTGGATCTAATTGGTTAAGTGAAACACTATCACAACATGGTGTTGAATTCCAAAACAATAAAGTCGATGTTGGTGTAAGAGTTGAGACTAACAATATCGTTATGGATGATATTAATACCACTCTTTATGAGGGTAAATTTATCTATAATACGAGTGTTGGAACAACCGTTAGAACATTCTGTAGTAATCCAAGTGGTCACGTCGTTATTGAAAACCACCATGGTGTAATGGTATGTAATGGTCACTCATATAGTGATGAATCATTAGGTAGTAAGAATACTAATTTTGCCCTTTTAGTATCTAATGAATTTGATGAACCATTTAAAAATCCTAATGGGTATGCGGAAGCAATTAGTAAACTAGCTAATGACTTAAGCAATGGTTCAGTCATTGTCCAAAAATACGGTGATATCTTAAAGGGCAGACGTTCAACAGTTAAACGGATTAATGAAGGCTTTGTTCGTCCAACCCTAAAAGAAGCTGTTCCAGGTGACTTAGGACTTGTTTTACCATACAACATTATGAAATCATTAATTGA
>DBWF01000010.1:2164-5129 GCA_002308275.1 Caryophanales bacterium UBA1245
CAAGCTGGTGCTAATGGGGTTAAGATTGCTCGTTCAATTATTGAAAAAGAACAAAGAATAGGTAAATAGGATGAAGATTGTTAGTTGGAATGTCAATGGCATTCGCGCCTGTATGCAAAAAGGTTTTTGTCACTTTTTTGATTATATGAATGCGGATATCTTTGCTTTACAAGAAACTAAAATGCAACCTGGTCAAGCTGATCTTAACCAAGCTGGTTACTATTGTTTTATGAATAGTGCTGACCGGAAAGGCTATAGTGGCACGCTTATTTATGCTAAAGACCGACCACTTGATGTAGCATATGGTATTCACGGTGAATATAATGATGAAGGCCGGGTTATCACATTAGAATATGAAAACTTCTATTTTGTTAATGCTTATGTTCCTAATTCCCAAGAATTCTTAAAACGTCTTCCATATCGATTAGAATTTGAAGAGAAGATGGCTTCCTACTTAAAAGAACTTGATGCTAAGAAGCCAGTGATTTATGCGGGAGACTTAAATGTTGCCCATGAACCAATTGATATTAAAAATCCCGAAAGCAATACCAAAAACCCAGGATATTCGGTTGAAGAACGTAATGCCTTTACACGCCTTTTAGATAATGGCTTTGTTGATACTTTTAGATATTTGTATCCTGAACGTGTTTTATATTCTTGGTGGAGTTATCGTTTCCAAGCAAGAGAAAGAAATGCGGGATGGCGGATTGACTATTTTGTAGTTTCAAAAAGCATCATTGATAAAGTATCAGATTCATCGATTGCAACGGAAGTCGAAGGTAGCGATCACGCTCCAATTATTTTAGATATTGATATTTAAAAAGCAAGAGTAATCTTGCTTTTTTCTTTTTGCAAGTTTTAACCAAAAAAAGAAAAATTATGGTACAATATATAAAGATAAATGAAAGGTGGTGAGATAATGAAACTAATCAAACAACTAGCTAAATCGATTAGAGAGTTTAAAAAGCCCGCTATTTGGACTGTTTTATTAATTGTTGGTGAAGCAGTTATTGAAACTTGTATTCCATTTGTAACTAGTATTTTAATTGGTTTTATTACACCTAAAGCTGATGTACCAGTGGTCATGAGCGAAGAAATCTTACACAAGATGTTGATGTATGGTTTAGTATTAATTGGCCTCGCATTTTGTAGTTTAGCTTGTGGATGGTTAGCTGGTCGTACCGCCGCAAAAGCTTCAGCTGGTTTTGCGCGAAACTTAAGACGCGATATGTTTAATAAGATTGAACATTTTTCGTTCTCGAATATCGATAAGTTCTCTTCAGCTTCCTTAGTAACCAGACTAACAACCGATGTATTCTATGTTCAATTCTCATTTATGATGATTATTAGAACCGCTATTCGTTCACCTCTAATGCTTATTTTCTCATCAGTAATGGCATTCTATATGGGCGGTTATTTAGGATTCATCTTTATTGGGGCTATTATTATTCTTGGCGGAGGCTTGTTCTTAGTAGCTAACCGGGCAATGCCTGCTTTCCACCGCGTCTTCTTGAAATATGATAAACTAAATGAATCAATTGAAGAAGATGTGCAAGCGATGCGGGTGGTTAAAGGGTTTGCCAGAGAAGAGCACGAAAAGAAGAAATTCTATACGGCTGCGGATAATATCCGAATTGACTTTACCAAAGCTGAACGAATTGTAGCACTAAACTCTCCACTCATGAGTTTATGTATGTATTCGAATATGGTTCTTATCTTATTACTCGGATCATATATTATTACTAATAATGGTGGTATTGGCTTCGGTATCAATAACCTTCAAGCAATGCTTGCCTATGGTGTGCAAATCTTGATGAGCTTAATGATGCTTTCAATGATTTATGTAATGCTAACCATTTCAGCTGAATCAGCTCACCGGATTTGTGAAGTGTTAAATGAAGAACCTTCAATTGCTAATCCAGAAAATGGTTTAAAGGAAGTTAAGGATGGTTCCATTGATTTTAATAATGTTAGTTTTAAATATAAACTAGAAGCCGAAAACTATGCTCTAAAAGATGTTAACTTACATATCAAGAGTGGAGCTACCGTTGGTATTCTCGGGGGAACTGGATCAAGTAAATCAACCCTTGTTCAATTAATCCCACGTTTATATGATGTAACTGAAGGTAGTGTCCAAGTAGCAGGCGTTGATGTTCGTAATTACAACATCACGGCCCTAAGGGACGCCGTATCAATGGTTTTACAGAAGAATCTACTATTTAGTGGCACAATTATTGATAACTTACGCTGGGGTAATAAGGATGCTACTATAGAAGAAATTGAACATGCTTGCAAACTTGCTCAAGCTGATGAATTTATAAAACTTATGCCAGATGGTTATAACACTAAAATTGAACAAGGTGGAACTAACGTATCAGGTGGTCAAAAACAACGTTTGTGTATTGCAAGAGCTCTACTAAAGAAACCTAAAATCTTGATTTTAGATGACTCGACTAGTGCGGTTGATATGAAAACCGATGCTTTGATTAGAGCTGGCTTTAAACAATACATTCCTGAAACAACCAAAATTATTATTGCGCAACGGGTAGCAAGTGTAATGGATGCTGACTTAATTGTTGTCTTAGATGGTGGTAAGATTAAGAATATGGGTACACATGAAGAGTTACTAGCAAGTGAACCTATTTACAAAGAAATCTATGAACAACAAACTAAAGGAGGTGACGACCATGAATAATAAAATGGTACGTAAACACACCTTTAGAAGAGTAATCAAAACGGTCTTCAAAGCATACCCTGTCATGGTACCGTTCATTATTATGTGTATCATTTTCTCAGCAGTGGTTGCGGCGATGCCAGATGTTATTTTGCCAACAATCATCAAAACACTAGAAACGGCTGTTAATAATAAGCAAACCTTTGATGAAGTGTTGCCATTATTATCACCAAGCCTAACAAAACTTATTATTTTCTATGTAGCCGCATTAATTCTAACGATTATTCAAAC
>DBWF01000040.1:0-4730 GCA_002308275.1 Caryophanales bacterium UBA1245
ACTACGTCCAATCTTATAAAGAGTTAGACCAAGTTCATTAGCAATTGTTGTTGTTAATAGAGATGATGCTAAGTGACCTAGTGCATATAAGTTTTCTTCAGAAATCATACCAACAATATTGTTAAGCATGTCTTCACCAGTGAATAAATCCATTAATTTATCAACAGTAAGACCTTTAATAACTTCTTGATGGAATTCATCAACAAATCTTAAGTATGCATCAGCAATGATCTTACCATCACCCTTAAGGTCTAGGTTAGATACATCAACATCACTTAAGTCATAATCTTCACCTAACATTTCTTGTAATTTATCGATACCAAGTTGTTTTACTTCATCGATAGCAAGAATGTTAAGACCTAATAATTTTTCAATAATTGTTGCATATTGTTCATGTGGTAGAGGGATATTGATATCTTGACCTTGATCTTCAAGTAAATCAGTGTACTTAGCAAGAACAGCTTTAACAGTGTCCATTAACTTAGCTTCTGAAATAGCAATGAAGATATCGCCTAAGCTTTCAATGTCTTCAGCGATTGCTTTACCACTGTATTCTTCTTTAGAAAGTTCATCAATACCATCAATCATTGGAACAACAAATTTGTTAACTAATGGGTTAGCAAATAATGCTAAAATATTAGATTGACCAACTTCTTTTAGGATATTACCAAGATCACCAACGTTTTCGTCAACTAAGAATCTTTCTAAGTTGTCCATTGGATTATCTAGGATTTCTCTTAATTCACGATAAGAATCAATTTCAGAGTGTTCTAGTAAATCGAAGATTGAACCTAAAACATTCTTTAAGTGTGTTACTTCATCACGCCAGTTAACACCAGCTTCATCAAATTCTTCAGGTGCAATATCAGCATCTAAGAATTGTTTAGCGAGAAGTGAAGCGATCTTATCGCCACGGTCTTTAACAACGTGTAATGTTAATAATAAATCGAAGAACTTATTAACTACTTCTTTGCCACCAGCAAATTCGAAGTCTTTAGTTTCATCGAAGGCATCAACAACGTTGAATTCAACAACTAATAGAAGCATCTTTAATAATGTTTGAACGTCTTCACAAAGTTGTTCACCTGTTAAACCATCGTGGTTAATATCTAACCATAATGATTCAACTGTAAAGATTTCTGCCCATTCTTCAGGAATTGTTCCTTGAGGAAGGAGTTTTTGGTTATAGTATTCAGGTAAGATAACAGCAATTAAATTAGAATCAAATAGTGTAATTAAACTATTAAGAATTGTTGTTACATTTTCAGTTGTTAGGAAGTAATCTAAATTGAATGAATTATCATCATTGAATAATTTAAATTCAGGGTCAGTTAAGATAGGTTTTAATCCGTTGATGGCATCAACTAAGATTTGACGTTCACTTCTTTCAACTTCACGACGACCACGACCAACTGCATCATTATAGTTAACGTTATAAATAGCATCTTTAGCTAAACGTAAATCAACAGAAATAGCTAAAGCGATACGAATAACTTTACCTTCACGACCTTCAAGAATCTTTGAACTAAATAAACGTTCAACGATATCAGTTAAAGCAAGATCATCATCTTGTGGACGGTAACCTAATACTTCTGCATAGTGTTCATAGTCTGCTTTTAATCTTTCGTCTTCAGGGATGAATACCGATTCACCTAATGAAAGTTCGCCATTTTCACCAACCATGCTGAATAGACCAATCTTATAAGCATCCATTAACATGTAAATGACATTGAATACTTCAGCTGCTAAATTACGAGAGTTAACATTTTCAGTGATCTTATAAGCGATTTGATCTTCTTCTGAAATGTCATCGTAACCAGCTTGTTTTTCAAATTCATTGATAATTGGTGTAATGAACTTTTCAATTGCGAATGGCATAGTTGCCATTGCAAAGTTAGAGTCAACAAGGACATCTAGGATGTCGATAATATGATCATAAGTTTCTTCATAATCTAAGTAGTCAATTAGCTTATCGCCAACTGTTGTTAAGCTATCGCCTTTAGATTCTAAGAATAGGTTGAATGATTCATATTCGTCAACTAATCTTAAGAATACAGCACGTTCAGCTTCCCAATCGATAGCACCACGATCGTAGTCATCATATCGTTCGAAAATAACTTTTCCTTCAATGTCAAATAGTTTGAATTGACGGAATGCTGCTTCAACGATTAAAGTCTTTAATTGAACTTCTTTGCCTTCAGGAGTTGTGATTGAAATAGCTTTTACTTTATCGCTTAATAACAATAAATCAAATAAGTCATTGATCATTGCACGATAAGCATCATAGTTATAGAAGTCAACTTCACCAGCTAAAACACCGATTTCATCAGCTAATTTAACCATGTCGATTAAAGTCTTAACATCACTATCCCAGTCAACATCTTCTAGATTTCTTAATCTTAGTAAGCCTTTGAATTCTTCAAATTCAAGTTTACCCATTTGATATTCTTTCGCTACATCAGCGATAGGTACCAAAACGTCTAAGAATAAGCGATGTGTAACAAGTAGTGATAACATTGATTCGATAACTTCAACTTTGTCATCATCTTGTAATAATGCCATCACATCGATATTTTCTAAATCTAAATCAAGTGATTGGAATTTTTCATAGATGTCAACTAAATTAACGAATTCAGTCTTCCAAGAAATAGCACTTGTATCAATACGAGTACCATCCCATGGACCAACGATTTCTTCAACAAAGCCTACATATAATGCACAGTTAATAGCAACAGGCATTAATTCTTTGATGAACATTGTTGAACCAAGGTTAGCTACTGCTTCACGTAATACATCTGAATTTAATTTAAGTGGATCAAATGTATCGCCGAAAGGACTATCAAGTTCTAAGGCTGCTCTTACAGCATCAAAAATAAGTGGCATATCAGCGCGCCAATCAACATTCTTTAAGCCGTCTAATGATTGATCAGCTTTCTTTAACAATTCCTTAACTTCAGGAATTTGTTCGGCAACTTCAACACCAATTGGCATTAATTCTGCAAAAAGCTTAATTTGTTTTAATAAGTCGATTAATTCATCTTGGCGTTCATCTGATAATGCCCAAACATCAATTGGCATTGATTTGTTTGGATCATAGCATTCAGGTAAGATGTTCGCAACTTTGATGAATGTAATCAATTCTTCTCTTAGATAGATTGTTTGGGTCTTAGTTTCAATTTTGAATAAGCTATCAAACATTGCGCTATCTAAGCGTTTACCCAAGAAGTATTCAGGAACATTAAGAGCTTTATAAACAGTACTATCTTCATAAGCGTTAGCTAAATCTAAAACCCAGTTAACTAAATCGCTTTGTGAATCAGCGGCTGTTTGACTATCGTCGCTCATCATGTCCATAAACATGTCAACCGTTTCAGGTTCAACTTCTTTGACAATTGAAAGTAAACCAGTGATAGGAACGCATAGTAGAATAACTACACATAAACCTCTTAGTAAACCTAAGAAAGCTGCCCACCAACGACGTTTGCCTTTAACAACCTTTTTAGGGTTACGGCTAACAACGACAACTACTTCACCGTCAAAGACGTCAGATTGTACAACAACAACACCATCTTCGAGTTCCGTTTCACGTTTTGCTTCTTTTTCGGCTTGTTTTCTACGTCTATGTTTAATTGTTGCAAGAAGAACAATTCTTGTAATAATGTAAGTGATTAGACGAATAATTAAGTACAATAAGTACACAACTACTGTACCAATTAAAACAATAACCGCGCGAAGAGCAAATTCAAGTACGTTCATAACGAAGGCATAAGTCTTTGTACCTTCAACGAAAAGTTCTTTATAGTCTGGTAATTCTGTTCTTAAGAACCAAACAATCACTTCTCTAACGGTACCTAAATTCGACGGAGCACCGAATATATTGCGTACAGGATCCACAAGTAATGCTGAATTCCAGTCTAATAGACCTTTAACATTACCGAGGATTAGCCATACTATTGCTAGTAAGACTATAAATTCAATCGTTAAACGAATTTCCCTTTTTAAACCCGCAAGGAAACCAAATAACGCTGAAAGTACTAATATTCCAACTACGGCTAAGCTGAAAATTAGTATAAGTAAGTTTACACTTGGCATATGTACACCTCTTTCTTGTATATTACTCTCTTATTATACCAAAAATATCGGCTTACTGGCAAGCAAAATTGCTTCTTTTTACCACTTTTTAGCAATTTTAGATATTTATCCCCAAAGTAAAATATTTGTATTCCTTAATTTATATAGTAATAAATAGGAAATAATTGATAAACAAATTTTATAATGTAAAGATAACAAAAAAGCCTCTTTAGGAGGCTTTTAGTTTTTAGAAATTAGTCATTATTGATATCATCTAGAAGGGCTTTAGCAGCAGACGAGGCGAGTGTTTCACCTTCAGAGAATGCTTCTAGACGACTTAGTAATTCGGTTTCGGTTTCACTACTGCAGATATCAGTTAACTCTTTAATGGCGTCCATTTCATCGCTCCATGAACGACCTTCTAAATCATCTTTACTAACATTTATATAGTCTTTTAACATATATGTATTGCCATGTACAGTAACACTGGCATCACCAATTATCCGCTTTGTAATCGCATTAATATCAATTAAATCATTAAAGATTTGTGATTGTCTTAAGGTTTCAAAGAATTCCGTTTGTTCTTCAGGTTGTTTTGTGGTGTCATAGCCTGATATAATAGCTAGTTCCGCTTCATAATCATATATATGCCAGCTAGC
>DBWF01000040.1:4775-6427 GCA_002308275.1 Caryophanales bacterium UBA1245
GTCTTATTAAAGATTTCATAAGCTAAGTTATCAAAAGCTGCACCACCAAAACTTCTAGTTGCTTTCATATCATTTAGAAGTTTTCCAAGTTCAGCTGTATGACTAGTTAGGGCATCAGCTTCAATTGAACCTAAGTCACGGATGGATTTAATTAAGTTAATAATTAGTGGAATTTCTTCAGCCCATTCGTCTTTATTAGTGCCACTATCATTTTCATCAGCAATACTATTAATGGTAATATTGTATTCAAAACCACTGATGAAGCTATTTAGTGTATCAGTTAGGGCATCAATATTAATAAGTTTTGAATTATTCATCATAACGAGAATGTTTTGCAAAATCGATAGATCATCATCACTAATGGAATTAACATTTAAATTAGAGAAATCAGTTGATGATAGCTTTAGTACTTCACTAATCATATCTAGTAAATTAAGGAGTTCTGTTTTTAACTCTTCAGGCGTAGCAGTTTCATCACCATTTACTAAAGCAATAAAGTAACTGCTCTTCCAGTTAGATAGAGATGCTGAATCTAATGCTTTATCAATAATAGTAAGAAGACTTGCTTGCATTAATTTACTACTGCAAATATCATCTAGAGCAGCTCTAACTTGAGGCGAAGCCGCATTTTCTTTAATTAGAGTTAAGAAATCAACACCATCTAGTGAGGTATATCCTTTTTCAGCTAATAGATCTAATAATTGATAAACAGTATCAGATAAAAGTGCAATTTCTGTACGCCATAAGATATTTTCATAATGTAATGTAACACCAGCTTCACTTAACTTTTCATCCATATGCGTATAGGCAAGTAATTGTTCAATTAGTTCTTGTTCATTACCACGAACAGTGGAGATTTGGAAAGCTCGTTCAATAATGTTCTTAATTTGAACACGGTTATTAATAACATTGAATTCTTCAGTACCATCGATTAAACCAGTTGTTGCTAAATCATTAATAAGTTGACCAAAAATATAGAAATCATTTTGAAGATTTAGTTTGGTTAAATCAGCAATTTTTAGTAAAACATCTAGTTCAGCAGGCATTTTTTCTTTTAATGCGTCTTGTAAATATTTATTACCAAAAGCCAGTAAAACATCTTTAATAAGAGCTGACTTGTCAATTGTTGTGCCAATCTTTGATAGAGCATCGGGAAGTTTTGTGTTCTTCAATGCTTCCATTGGTTTATCTAAGTCAAGTTCAGTTGTTTCACAAAAATCAATTGAGGCTGAAACAATATCAATTAGATTATTCTTTTCATTTTTCCAATTGATGGCTTTTAGTTTTTCAACATCAATTTCTAGTTCAGTAAGCTTATCTTCCGTCATTTCAACTACTAGTGGCATTGCTACATTGAATAATTCACTAGAACGCATGGCTTTAATAACCATTTCTTTATTAGCAATCACGACTGGTAAGATATCTTTTTGATCATCTACTTGCATCGCAACGGAGGCAATTGGTAGTAGGGCATCAAGCTCATTTTTAATCTTGATATTACCATTAGATGTTCTAATACTGACTAAGTTACTAAGGGTCATAATATGTAACCGGTGGTTTTTACCAGATAAAACCGTTACAATTTTGAAGAAAGACCCATTATTAAAAGCATCAACATACAATTGTACTTGGTCAAGGGTATTTTCTTCTTC
>DBWF01000040.1:6468-8699 GCA_002308275.1 Caryophanales bacterium UBA1245
AGTGCTTCTTCAGCAATTCCTTCGAGTCCTAGAACTGGCGAAAACCAAGCGAAGAAAACAACAAAGAAAGTAACAACCCCAATTAAAGCACCAATACCGCGGCTACCAATTCTTTTATCTAAAGCTTTTGTTTCTTTATTCATAAATATTGCTTTCGTAATAGCTTTTAGAATTGGTCTTATTATTAACATATTAATTAATAATAAAACATAATAAACTGGTAGACGAAGAAAAGCTGAAATTAGAGCATGAATATATTCTTCTAAGACACTACCTTCTTTAATTTCAATTCCTTCAATTTGGGAAGCAATAAATTGAATAACATCTTGTCCATTGATTTTAATTTTTCCAGCTAATTTTGATAGTGGAAAAGCGAGAATAAATGAAGCAATAATTAAAAGAGTTGAAACAACTAAATGAATAGTTGATTTTCTTCTGCCTCTTAAAAAGTTAATTAAGACTGTAAAAGCTAAAAATCCCCACATTACTAAGTTGATAATTAACAATACTTTACTAACCATTGGATCCATTATTCTCACCTCTCTTTCTAGTGTAATTATTATAACACTTTTTATAATTACAATTTTAAAATATGATAAATTGACTTATAATTTGCATTTTTAAATTTCTTATGTTATGATATTACTATTAGAAATTGAGGTGATTATTATGCGTTACCGGATTGAAAGAGATTCACTAGGTGAAAAACAAGTACCAGCTGAAGCATATTATGGAATCCAAACCTTACGTAGTAAAGAAAACTTTGAAATCACTAAACGTGGTATTTGTCGTCAGATGATTAAAGGCTTAGCAACTGTTAAAAAAGCGGCCGCAAGAGCGAATGCGGACTGTGGTTTCTTAGAGGAAAAGAAAGCGAAAGCTATCATCGCCGCATGTGATGAAATCCTAAATGGCAGACTTCATGGCCAGTTTATAACAGACCTGATTCAAGGTGGAGCCGGTACAAGTATGAATATGAATGCTAATGAAGTAATTGCCAACCGCGCCAATGAAATGTTAGGTGGTAAAAAAGGTGTTTATGATTTAGTACATCCACTTGATCACGTTAACTTTGGTCAATCAACAAATGATGTAATACCAACTGCCGGAAAGATTGCGGTTATAAGACAAACAAAAAAGCTCCTTGTAGAACTTAAAAAATTACAAAATTCATATATGGTTAAAGCTGAAGAGTTTAAAGATGTTATTAAACTTGGTCGAACCCACTTACAAGAAGCCGTACCAATGCGTCTTGGTCAAGAGTTTTCAGCATTTGCAAGTGTCTTAGGCCGTGATATTAAACGAATTGAAGCAGCCATGGAAGCCCTATATGAAATCAATATGGGTGCAACCGCAATCGGTACAGGACTAAATGCGGATACTAAATATATGAAAAAGGTTGTCGCTAACATAGCTAAGTATACTGGTGAACCATTTAAGAGTGCTAAAAACTTAGTTGATGCAACCCGTAACCTAGATGGTTTCTTAGGTCTATCAAGTGCTCTAAAAGTTTTAGCAGTTAACTTATCAAAGACTTGTAACGATTTACGTTTAATGGCCAGTGGAATGTTATCAGGATTTGGCGAAATCAATCTACCAAAAGTACAACCTGGTTCATCAATTATGCCTGGTAAGGTAAATCCAGTAATACCAGAAGTAGTTAACCAAGTAGCCTTCTATATGATTGGCTTTGATGCAACAATTACTAAAGCCGTTGAGGCTGGTCAATTAGAATTAAATGTATTTGAACCAGTTATTCTAACTTGTTTATTTGATGGATTAAATACGATTAGACATGCGGTTAAGACATACAGAGAAAATGCTATTGATGGTATCACCGCAAACATTGATCACTGCGTTGATGTTACCAGTCATAGTACGGGTGTAGTAACAGCATTATCACCACATATTGGTTATGAACAAGCTGCATCTATTGCGCAAGAAGCAATGGGTTCAAATAAGACAGTTCGTCAAATTGTATTAGAAAAAGGCCTATTAACTGAAGAAGAATTAGATGTTATTCTTAATATTCAAAACATGACTTCTCCTGGTATTAGTGGTGAAGAAATCTTAATTAAACACAAAAATAAAAATAATAATTAATAAAATAACAGTTTTTGGAATGTTAAATTTCAAAAACTGTTTTTTATGCTACTTGTATAATAAAATAAAATGATACATTGTTTTTTATAATATCCTCTTATATTAAATTATTTATTTTTAAATAATAA
>DBWF01000048.1:0-275 GCA_002308275.1 Caryophanales bacterium UBA1245
AAGCGAACTAATTCATTATAATCAGGATCTTTTTCACCAGATAAAATAGCTGGATCTGATAATTGACGGTCACCGACATCAGCAAGTTCTTTAGCTGATTTAATTGTATTATCAGTAAGAATTGCACAGAAAAATTCAATTAAAGCCGCACCTAAGATACAACCCGCAATAATTAGGAAGTTATTAACGCCGATATCAGCACCAGCATCAGCTTGTTTAATTTGACCAACAAAGGCACAAATTAGTGATACAGTTGCAAAAGCAGCTGAACCGAT
>DBWF01000048.1:415-3721 GCA_002308275.1 Caryophanales bacterium UBA1245
GCAGCAACCGCGATACCATAAGTACCACAAATGATACCAGATACGACTAGTGATAGACCAATAATCGCCATTGGTAACATACAAGAACGTGAGCCAACCGCATCACCTTTGGTAACAACGAATGCTTCACCTTCGGTTGCATATTCCGCAACTTCTCTAGTTGGCTTGTGTTCAGCACTTGTATAGTATTCCGTAATGATACCAATCATAACACCACTAATAATACCAAGGATGGTACAAATCCAAGGGCTTGCCCAACCAATTTTCCATCCCAAGCCAGCTAGATCATAATTATTAGTACCAAAAGCAACATATGATAAGACACCTGCAACCGCTAAAACAATCGCAGCTGAAATATAGGTAGCTAGATTTAATTCTTTTGAAGGGTTATTACCCATCTTACGAATTGAAACGATGAAGATGCCAAGGACACAACCCATTAAGCCGCCACCGGCTAGCACTATTGGATACATATAAGTTGCTTTGAAGAGCGCTTCACTCATAACGGTATTGTGATTAGTGATTAAACCAATCGCAATAACGATTGCAGCAGCGATGGTTGCAACGAAACTTTCAAGTAAGTCTGAACAGTTACCTGCGATATCATTAACATTATCACCGATAAAGTCAGCGATTACATTAGGAACTCTTGAGTCATCTTCTGGCAAATCATTTCTAATCTTACCTAAGATATCAGCACTAATATCAGCAGCTTTTGTGTAGTTACCACCCGCAACCCTGTTAAACATAGCTACTGTTGAGCAACCAAGCGCATAAGTTGTGATTCGCATTACTGAAGCATTAGTTAAAAGGGCTTTAATGTTGAATAAGCCATTGCTTTCTAAGCCTTTAATAACTTCAGGTAAACCAGATCCACTAACTGTTTGGGCTAGTTGTGGTCCAACACCACTAATTAAAACAATTAGAATTAAACCAGTTAAACCTAATGCTTGAACTGATAAACCACTAATTGATCCACCAGTTAAAGCAACCTTAACAGTCTTACCAATTGATAATGATTCTCGAGCTTTATTAGCAGTCCGTACATTTGCATAAGTTGCACTCTTCATGCCAAGGATACAAACAATACTTGACATTGTGGCACCTAAAATATAAGTTAAGCCACTAAACTTTTCAATAAATAAAGTAAATAGTACTGCTAGTACCGCAATCACAATCGCAATGGTCGTAAATTCTTTTTTGATAAAGACATTAGCACCTTCTCTAATGATGGCACTCATCTTGACCATTCTATCAGTTCCTTCTGGCATTCGTTTAATGCGTAAGTAATTAATTATTACAAATAATAGGGCTATAAAACAAATACCAAGAATTACAAATAACCAAATATTACTCATTTATTTCTCCTTTCTTAAATATTATATATATAATTTTCTAAATTATAGACTTGTTCAATTTCATAATGGGCATATTGTTTAACATCTGTATGAGCTTGTGCCATTACGAAACTATTCTCATAAGATTGGAATAGTGGTACATCATTACCAGAGTCTCCCACTACCGCAATCTCACTATCCTTATAACCGTATGCCGCAACCACTTCTTTTAAAGCAATTGCTTTATTAACAGCTTTATTCATAAATTCAATTGATTCTCTTGACCAACAAACACTAAAAGTATCTTTAAATTCTTCTTGATATTTGATTGATTCAACACGCGCTTTTTCAATGGCTTTATTACCTAAGCCATAAATTGCCATCGCTTTATAGATTTTGATATTTGGATCATTCATTTCTTTTTTCCAAAATCTTTTACCAAATAGAAAAGCCCCATGGAAACGGAATTGGAAAATCATCCCAATCCGGTAACCAACTTTCATAATTGAACCCATCCCATTAGGGACAATAATCATATTGTGTTTGTTTGTCATGAAAATCCATGAACTTATTAATTCATTATTTAAATTATCTTCGTATAATTTTTTAACTAAATTAATATCCAGCGGTGTTTCTTTCGCAACTACCCCATTTTGATAAATAACAGCACCATTACAAGCAATCATGTCAATATTAGCATGAATCTTATGAATAATCCGGTTCGCAATTGGGTAATTACGTCCTGATACTAAACATAATTTATTGCCACTTTTAACATAACCGGTTAAGAACTTCTTGTTATGACGTGTTAAGAGACGAATTTTTTTCTTAGGATAAAATAATGTTCCATCTAAATCCGTCGCAATTAATTTAATCATGAAAGGATTCCTCCTTCTTTATAAATTTTGTTCCATTTTATGAATTATATCACCATTTGCCATTTTGACAGCTTGGAAGATAATATTTTTAATGGAAGTATGGTTGCTAGCACCATGACCTTTGATTAAGATTTTATCAAAACCTACCAGTACTGCGCCACCTAAGCCATTATAATCGAATTGTTTAGTTAAATCTTTAATAACTTCATCTAGTAACTTTTTGCCATCTTCATTTACTTCATTCTTCTTTTGGATTAAAGAAGCAAGGATGAATTTTGCGGTACCTTCGGTGTTTTTTAGAATCATATTACCACTAAAGCCATCACAGACAACACAGTCGCATAGACCATCTAGGACGTGACTTGCTTCAACATTACCAATGAAATAAAGATTAGTTTCTTTTAATAATTGGTGGGCTTCTTTAGTTCTTGCATCGCCCTTAGTGCTTTCAGCACCATTTGATAAAAGTGCGACTTTTGGATTCTTTATACCAAAGCAGGCTTCCATGTAGCTTACACCCATTTTAGCAAATGATACGAGGAAGCTTGCGGGTGAATCAATATTAGCACCACAATCAACTAAACAGAAAGGTTTAAAGTCTTTACCAATTAAGCTAGCAAGCAGGGCTGGTTTTGCACCAGGTAGCTTTTTTAGTTTTAGAATTGAACCACAAATTAAAGCTCCTGTTGCCCCGGCAGTAACTAAGCCATCAATTGATTCATCAGATCTTAGTAATTCTAAGGCTACCACAATACTAGCATTTTGTTTTTCACGAATCGCGACCATTGGATTATCAAGGTTTGTGATAACTTCTTTAGCATCAATAACCTGGATTTTTTTAATACCAGCTACAAGTGGTGCGATTTCTTCTTCTGGACCTACTAAAATAAGTTCTAAAGTATTGTCAAGACTAGTTGCTTCAAGACAGCCTTTAACAACTTCGGCTAACCCTAGGTCAGCACCCATTGTATCAACAATGATTTTAGCCATTCTTATTCACCTTTAATAGTTACTTCTGGTCCCACAAAGTATACACCAATTGTACCAGGACCAACGGAACTACCAACAATTGGACCAATATAACTAATATA
>DBWF01000019.1:0-1935 GCA_002308275.1 Caryophanales bacterium UBA1245
AAGTCCCATTACTTTTTCTTTATCAACACCAAAGGTTGGTGGACATTCAGATGCATCAAGTAAGCCAATTCTTCCACTTGTGCCAGCTCCTATATATATAAGTCTGCCACCACTAGCTAATTTTTCGTATGCCGCATCCACAAACTTAGCTATTTGTGGAATAATTTCTTTGATAACTAGCGGAACTAGTTGATCTTCTTTATTAATAGTTTCTAGTAGCTCAATGGTCGACATTTCATCTAAATTGCTAGATGAGGCATTACGGGCTTCGGTCGAAATCTTTTTAACATCAACACTCATCGTTCTTTACAATCGGTGCTTCAATAACGCTACCTAAAGATAAGTATTCTTTCGCACCTGTTACTCCTTTCACATTACTAATTTGATTAGTTAATCTTAAATATCCTAAAATACTAAAAGCATATGCTTCTTTAGCATCAGGGTTAATGTTGTAATCAAGTGATGTTTTAACATTAAAGCCTAAGTCTTTAAAGTCTTGCATCATAACGGGGTTACTTGCGCCACCACCGGAAGCAATAATTGGACCATTAAAGGTCGGATAGAACTTTCTTATTTGTTTAGCCACAATATAAGGGGTAAAATAAGTAACTGTTCTAATTAGGTCTTCCTTGTTTACTTTTAATTCTTGAGCCTTTAATAATAGGTTTTCAATATATATACTATTATATTTTTCTCGACCAGTTGATTTTGGAATTGGCTGGTCATAATATTCATCACTTGATAAATATGCTAATAATTCTTGATTAATTATTCCTTTAGAAGCAATTAATCCATCTTTATCAAATGCTACATTATATAAGCATTGCATTAATGCATCTAGAATCATATTGCCGGGTCCAGTATCAAAGGCTTTTACTTCAGCTAACTTTTTAGAATCTGGTATATATGTAATATTACTAATACCACCAATATTTAATAAAACACAAGGGGCAAATTCTTTAAATAGTAAATAATCAACAATAGGAACCAGTGGTGCACCTTCGCCACCAGCTGATACATCTAGACTTCTAAAATCATAAACTACTGTTTTATTAAAGTGATAACTAATTCTTGATGCATCACCTAGTTGAAGAGTGGAAGGCGTTCCTAATAGCCCACGTGGATCATGCCAAAGTGTTTGACCATGATTAGCAATAAAAGATATATCATCAATATTAATATTAAAATCTTTTATAAATCTTTCGATTGCTTTAACATATGCAACACCAAGCATAGCATTGATTAGACTTACTTCACTAATGGTAGTTTCTTGGTTACTAGCAAGACTTAGAAGCTTTTCTTTTAATACACTATCAAAGGAATATGAGTTAAAACTTACTAATTGATGTTTATTTTGATAATGCGACACAAGTGCAACATCAATACCATCTAAGCTAGTTCCACTCATTAAACCAATACTATAAATCTTTTGATTAGGATCAATTTTCATGATTAATTACCTCCTAATTCCCTTGCAAGGTTAAATGCACCTTTTAGGGCATCAACCTTCTCTGTATGAAGGATAAGATCAATTCCTTCATCACTTAAGTATTTTTTGAAAGTTTTGACTAAAAGTGAATTATGAATTGTAAAACCACCATAGAGGCCTAAAACAGCCCCATTTTCGATGTTTAATGCATTCTTCATAATCTTAACTTGTTGTGCTAAATAAAATGCTTCTTTTTTGACGACCATGATAGCCTCAGGTACCTTTTCTTTAGCTTGCTTAATAATGAAGGTTGCATGGCTTGCAATCTCTGATTTAGTGTGATTATAAAAATAGGCTTTTAAAGATGGGTAATCTGGTACACCAACTTCTTCTAAAAAGCTATTTAAGAATGGAGTGAGTGGAAGACGTCTTTCATAATAGTCTTTAACAAGGAGGCTACATTCTAAGACAGCTGAATAGCAAGAACCTTCTTCTTTTAATAAAGG
>DBWF01000019.1:2102-3578 GCA_002308275.1 Caryophanales bacterium UBA1245
AGATCAGGGATTGCACCAACACCACTAATACCAAGTACCATAATACTTGGTTTTTCGCCTTTCATAGCTCTAATTGTATTTTCAATTGCATCTAAGATGTTAGCGATTGCTTCATCATAGGCTACAGCTGGGCTTCCAACACCAAAGTGGAAGCGAAATAATTGTTCACCAGATGGAGAAAATGCTCCTACGTCACTTGTAGTGCCACCAGTATTCATACATAAATAGTATTTATTCATGAATAACACCTACGATTTTGAATTTAAATTTTTGCTTTGAGTCTAGCATTAACCAAACATTTTGATACTCTGGCAAAATATGACCAATAATATTCATATCACCTTGGTTTTGTGCAGCAGTTTTAAAGATATCAACTTCCCCCATATAACGTTTTAATAATTCGTTATCTATTGTGATATCACCTAATACAGGACTCTTAGTATTAAATGGAGCAACTTGTGATTTAACTTTAATACCCGTTCTTCTTAGGATTGGTGACTCATCAATTCTAAATCTAGTTGGAGCTTCTAATGCTTCTAGGATTTCTTTTGGCACATTAGAATATACTTCAATTGGAATTTCTAAGTTTTCAGTATTTAAATTAGCTAATACAGCTAAATCTTCTTCGCTTAAATAAGCATCTCCAACACACACACCATCGCAACTAGCTGCTATGAGTTCACTAATAGATAAGGCAAGAGGTGCATTGCGATGGGCTTCCACCGTTGGAAGTCCCATATATAGGGGAGGTCTTTTACCACTATTAGATGGTAGATAGCCAATTACTTGTAAACCATATTCGTGATATAGCTTGTTTTTATTTGCGACATCTTGAAGTGATAAACCAGTATAACGTTTAGGATAAAAGTTATGACTGACTCTTAAGTGTGAGAAGTTGGCATGATTTGCTTTTAGGTTTTCTAAATAATCTTTCGTCATTGTTGAAGCATTGAGTTCTAAAACTTGATATTCATTACTCATTTTAGCGACTTCTTCTAGTGTGAATCCATAATCAAGTCTTAAGATTACTTGATCAAATAAATCAAATTCACCCATTACTCTATTTGATACATCAACAACAACTGGAAGTTTTAGGCTATCGGTTACTTTTAATAGTTCTTTGAGTTCTTCTAAAGCACCAACTTGTTCTGGCATATGAAAGGAAGTAAATAGAAAGTTGCAACCAGCTTCTTTTAGTTTTTTGACATAAGCTTTGTTTTGTTCTAAAGGGTAATCTTTTAAGCCACAGTAGACTGCGGCGGCTTTTAATATTGCCATAAAAGTCTCCTAGTATAATAAATATTTCTTTCTAGTTTGGGTAAACGTAGCCGCATCCTTATCAAGTAGAGCTAATTCTTCTTCTAGTGAAAGAGAAGCATCAATCATATATTTAGTACCAACTTCAAAATCAAATAAAGAAGGACGGCCAACAACATATGGTTTATTAACCACAAAGTCTTTTTCTTTACGTCTAAT
>DBWF01000019.1:3646-14295 GCA_002308275.1 Caryophanales bacterium UBA1245
ACGCCACCACAAAGTTCATTAGCATATTTAGAAAACATTGGAGTGAAATATTGTGGTCTAAAATAGACTCCTGGTAAGTTGTAACTATTTAAACGACGAGCTAGGTCTTCGCTATTTAACCATGGAGCACCAATTAACTCAAATGGAGTTGTTGTACCACGCCCCTCCGCAACATTTGTTCCTTCAAACACACAAGTAGCGTTATACGCATAGCAAGTATTAATAGTCGGCATATTAGGAGTAGGCACAACCCATGGAAGACCAGTATCTTCAAAACTCATCCAACGTTCATAGTTTTGCATTGGAATAACTTTTAGGTCACATCCAATACCAAATTCTTCATTGAATAAAAGGGCTAGTTCACCAATAGTCATCCCATGACGCTGTGGGATTGAATAATATCCAACAAATGAACGATATTCGAGTTCTAGTAAGTTACCTTCAACCTTTTCACCGCCAATTGGGTTTGGACGGTCAAACACTACAAATGTTTTACCAAACTCTTTGCAGGCCATCATTGAATAAGCCATGGTATAGATAAAGGTATAATATCTACTACCGCAGTCTTGAATATCAATTGCCATAATGTCAACTAAATCCATTAAATCTTTACCAGGACGTTTATTTTTGCCATATAAGCTATATACTGGTAAACCTGTTTCTGAGTCAGTATAAGTATCTAGGGCAAGACCTGCTTGAATAGATGCTCGTACCCCGTGTTCAGGTGAATATAAGCATACAAGATTCGTTTTTTCCATTAATATATCAATACTAGATTTAAAATTAGAATCAATACCAGTTGGGTTGGTAATTAGACCAACTCTTTTGTTACCAAAAAAGTCTTTAAATTCATCAATTCGCTCAATTCCTAAAATTGTCTTCTTCATCATCTTCTTCTCCTTCTGCGATTCTATGCGTTCTATCCATAATCGCTACAATATCAATTTTCTTTAAATAAAAATATGTTGATTCGGTTAACTTAATACCCATTAATAGTGGTAAGCTAACACCAAAAAATACCCATATCGGGAATCCGATAAAACCAACCACCATAATTATTAAAACCACTAATAAAATAAGGGTTGATAAGATATATCTAAAGCTAATAAAAATAGCTAGTCTAAAAGTATCAAAGTATCTAAGTTTTGGAAAGTTGGCTATTATTAGTGGTAAGTGCAAGCTAAGAAATAGTATTAATAATAAAACAACACCCATTGCATAAAAACCAGCTTGGCTAATCCAATTGGTAGCCGGCATGCGAGTTTTATAAAAATACATTGAGAATGCACAAATAGCAAGCATGATTTCTACTACGATACCTACTAAAAAGGCACGTTCCATATATGTTTTAAAGTTTAAGAAATAGGTCTTAATTACTTTTCCAGGCCCATTATAACGCATACCATCAATGGTAGAGACAGCTGCTGTAAGAGCAGGGAAAATAGTGATCACAAAAAGTGATAACGTAATGGTAAATAAATTAATCATTACAAGGGAAAAGACCCATTCAAAAAAACGTGATACTTTGGAACCTTGTTTATTCATATAATCCATAGTTTCACCTTATAACCTTTTAACAAGCATAATCATGATAGCTATTAAATCAATATCTCTGTAATTGCCTTCAATTTCATATAGAATCCTACCACAGTATTCTTTGATATAACGGTCATTATATAATTCATATAAATAACGACCACAATATTCTCTTAAATAATGGCCATCAAATTCATATAAAATTCGACCACAATATTCTTTGATATAGCGATCATTATAGAATTCATATAAGTATCTGCCGCAATATTCTCTAAAAAGTGTGCCATTCATCTCATATTCGTACATACCACAGTAGCGTTTAACACGACCATTATTAATTTCATATAAATATCGACCACAATATTGTCTTAAATATGCCATAATATGTCCCTTTCTTCTAATATATTTAATTATAAACCAATAATATCAATTGGACAGTAATACACTTCATCATTAATAGGAAATACTTTTTCTGACGAATCAATTACGAGCCCAATGTTTACTTTTTTATTATATTTTTTTAAAACAGTAAATTTTTTAGTACAGCTTACTGGATTGATACCTTTTTTTATTTCTATTGGATATATTGAATCAAAACTATCAATTATCAAATCAACTTCATACTGATCACGATCACGATAATAATACAATTTATCGATGCTTTCATATGAATTATAAAAAGATTTAATAATTTCTGATACAACATATGTTTCATAAAATTGTCCCGCAAAAGCGCTCTTTTCTAAAATTTCAGCGCTTGGAATACCACATAAATAAGCACATAAGCCGGTATCCATAAAGTATAGTTTATTGCTTTTTATAATTCGATCTGATACATTTGGACAATATGGTTGAATTAGTTTAATAATGCCTGATGACTCAAGAATTGAAATCCAACCTTTAGCCGTTCTACTATCAATTCCAACATTTCTTGATATATCATTATAATCAATTTGACAACCAGTTCTTAAAGCTACATACTTTACAAAATTTAGGAAAGTTGTTTCTTTACTGACAGATATTATTTTTTTAACATCTTTTTCAATATATGTTGAAATATATGACTTAAAAAACATATCTCTATTCATATTGGTTACTACATATTCAGGCATTCCACCAATAAAAATATCTTCAAATATTTGTTTTCGAGAACGCGTTTCTTTTCCTAACATTGCTTCTTTTTTAAATAATTCTGTAATTGATGGATTAAATGAAGAATGTATATTTCGTCCCTTTATTTCGTTAAAAGAAAATGAAGTTAAATTAAAAATACAAGTGCGACCTGCTAAAGATTCAACAACTGCTTGTTGTAACTCAAATTGATTAGAGCCACATAGTATATACATTAATTCGATTCTTTTACCACATTTAAGAGCCTCTTGTTTCTTTTTATCAATCATTTCTTTGATAGCTTCTAATAAAATAGGTGCTTTTTGAATTTCATCAATTATTAATGGATATGAATAATACTTTAGTAGTCCTTTAGGATCTCTTAAAGCATAATCCCGAACTTCTATATCATCTAATGAAATCATCTGAATATCAGAAAAAACGTGTGCCAATAATGTCGATTTTCCCACTTGACGAGATCCATATACCGTAATTGAAGCAAATTCTTTAGAAGCTTGCAATAGCTTTTCTTCAATATCTCTCTTAATATACATATTCATACCTCCTTTATCACTTACATTATATTATATTCTTTATACTTTGTCAACATTTATTACATTGCATTGTTATTTTTGCCGAAAAAAATAAAATTTATTGAACAAAAATGTAGAATTCTACTTTTTTTTACATTAGAAAATAAAAACGTCCAATTATTATTTTAATAAAAGGACGATCTTGCTTAACTAAAAAAATTAAAAATGGTGCTCTCTATAGGAGTCGGACCTATCTCTCAGCCTTACCATGGCTGCGTACTACCGATGTACTAAGGGAGCTTGTTTTTATTATACCAATAATTATCGTTTTTTTCAACTAATATAAAAAGAAAAGGCTAAGGATTTCCTTAGCCTTTATATTACATAATCTTATTCACCTGTATTTAGAATTTCGATAAGTTTATTGTAATAAATTGGTTGCATTTCTGCTAGTTTGATTGCTGGGTCATCAGCTTTAGTTACTAGAGACATACCCCAAGTAGCGAAGCCGTAACCTTGCCAGTCAGAACCATTACCTACAGATTTACTTAATACCCATAGATAATCAGTGTAACCATATTTAGAGATATTAGATTCAACACTCATAACAGCTTCGATTGAAGCAGCAGAGTCAATTCTCTTTTGTAAGAATGCGATGTAAGCTTGTTCATCAGTCATATCTTCTGCTGAGAATTCAGGTACAAGACCTCTCATAATATCATCCATGATGTTAACTAAAACTTTAGTAGTTAAACCGTTAGCACCATTAGTTACTTTACGGAATGCATAACCAGAGTCACTTCCCATAGGGATTGTGAAGTTTTCACGTGCAGCAGCATCACCATCAGCTGTTGGATATGGAACTAGTGAAATTTGGAATGTGATTTGTTCATTCTTAAATCTCATTTCACTTGATAAGAACCATAATGAACCATGAGCAAATAATTGGTGACCGCTTTGGAATTCGTTAGATACGTCAGCACTTGTTGAAGATGGAGCATAACCAATTTGGTTATAGATCTTTCTTAAGTCTGTATACATATCTAATGTAGTTTGGTTAGTGAATAATACTTTTTGCATATCAGGGTCAACGAATTTACCACCACGAGCTGAAAGCATACCTTGTGCTACTTCATTGATGTAACCACCAAATGCATAAGTCTTTTCTTCTTCGCCAGATGCATCAAATGCTTGTTGTGCAGCTTCTAGATAAGAATAGAATGTTGTCCAATCCCATTTACCTTCATTCCATAGAGCAGCAGGATCTTGTAAGCTATATTTAGTTACTAAATCTTGGTTGTAGTATAGGAATGTATCAGCATGCGCATTACCATAAGAGTAACCATAAACTTTACCAGCCATTTGGTATTGTTTATTCTTTTCAGCAGCTTGAATGTATCCAAGTTCACTAAAGATACCACCAGTTTGACCAGTTCTCTTAGTGTAATTTGCAAGTTCAGCAATACTGTTACCACCAACTAGGCTTGGTACCCAGTCAGAAGCAATAGCGAAAATATCACCTTGGTCTTCAATCTTTTGAGCATATAGATTGTTAATCCATGCAACACGGTCAGGTCCCCATGCAGCTGCATCTGGGAATTTGTCAAATTTAATTTGAACATTGTAAGCTTTTTGGATATCAAATAATTGAGATCTCTTTTCGCTCTTTCTTTCACCAGAGAAACTTTCATTGTATGGGTCTAATTCTTCAGGAGCACCATGAAGAATTAAGATTTGCATGTTTTTGCCATCAAATCCGCTACGGTTATATTGCCAATCCCAAGTTTCAGGGTCTTTACATTTATCTTGTGTCATATCATCAGCACAAGTTTTGTCGCTAACAGGTCCAGGTGTAGGTTTGTTATCGTCACCACCTGATGGATTGTTATCGCCACCGCATCCAGCAATTACAAATACAAAAATAAGTACAATAAAGAATTGCCAAAATTTTTTCATTTTTTTCTCCTTATATATTTTTTTCAAAATATGTATATGATTTCCAAAGTTCAAACCCGAATAAACGATAGAACTCTAAAAGGTTTGTCCAGTCAATGATTGCTTCCTGACAACCTCTTTGTTTTAGTTCTTCGATTGCATAAACAATTAAGTTATAGGCAATGTTATTATGTCGGTGATCTTTGTCAACACCTAGGGGGCCAATGCCACCAAGGTTTTCAAAACGTGCTCGCCAAGTCAGGCTAAATGCGCTTTGATTGATTGGGGTTTTGCTTGTACCAATTCGGCAAAAGCCAACAATTTGACTACCCGATGTACAAACGACAAACTCAAATCCTTTACCACCATGAATCAAATAATCTTCAAATTCAACTAACCAACGGCTTGGGAAGTTGATTTGGAAGAAGACGCGTAAGCCGTCTACCTCATCTTTTCTTAAAAGATGAATATCATAATTATGATTTATATGGTATGGTAACTGAGTAAGATTAGTTTTTAACAAATGATTATTAATTAAATCGTTTGTTTCGTAAAGACCATTAAAACCTCTTTTTGTAAACCAATCATTAAAGATTTTTAAATCTTTTGGTAGGCCTGGAAAAAAGTTTTGATAATCTTTACCTAAATAAATTTTTTTAACACCTTTTTTGATTAACTTTGTCGTTGCAAGTTCAAGTAAGGTGCTACCGATACCTTTTTTTCGGTATCCTTTTTTAACAAATATTAAATTTATCCAACCAACTCCATTGTATGCTTCAATTTTGAATTGGTGTTCATAAATTTTAGATGTTATAAAACCAACTGGGTTTCCTTCATCAATTGCCACAAACGAAGCTTCATTTAAGAATCCTGGTGTTTCAATTGTTTTATTGAGAAATAGTTGATCAGAGATTGGAAAGATGAAACCATATTCATCATTCCACATTTGGTTTAATTCACTAAGATGATTTAAACCATATTCATTAAAGTTTAAAAATTTCATTATTTATTCATAAGTGTGAAGGGGAGAAAATCCCCCCTTCAGAAATTTCTAGTTAAATATTAGTGTTTTTTCTTTAAGATTAATAAAGCTAAACCAGCAGCAGCGATGAAGCTTGATACGTATGCTAGAGATACGCAACCAGCGTCTTCTTCTTCTGTTTGTTGATTTGAGCCAGAACCTGAACCTGAATCATCAGGTTTTGGAGTTGGAGTTGGAGCGTCTTCAAGAGCACCAGTAAGAATTAGTGAGAATCTTGCACGAGCTTCATTACCGTTACTATCCATAACTTTAATTACACCACTGTATTCATCACCAACCATAGCATCAGATGGATCGTAATCGCAATCAATGCTATACCATTGAGTAGATGCAGAAGCAAGATAATCGCCTTCTAGATCGTCAACAGCATACATTAAGATGTCTTCTGGAGTTAATGGAGCACCAGCTAATAGGAAGATAACACCATTATTGTTAGTCTTAATTTGAGGAGCAGTTACGTCGTTAACTGAAATAACAACTTTAACTTTAGAAACAATACCAGTTTCATTAGGGCACTTAGCAATTGCTTCAACTTCCCACTTACCAGCCTTAAGGTTGTTAGCATCGAATCCAGCAGGAGTTACGATTTCAAGATATTGTCTTGAAATATCACTACCATAAACGCCATTTCCGCCTTCTTTATAAACGCAATCCCATGCAGAGAATACTTTAGATAAATCAATCTTAGTTTCGCCAGATTTAACTGTTAATAAGCTTTCATCAACTTTAATAACAGGAGTAAATTCTTTAACCATTTGGAAAGTAATTTGTAGAGAATCTTTAATGCCAGTAGCACCATTAGTTACTTCAAGGTCTAATGTGAATTCATCCATGAAGCCAATTGATGCAGGTACTTCATATTCAGCTTCTTCCCAAGTAGGCATAACCGCATTGATACCAATGAAGTAAGCTTCGTCTGAACGGTTAGTGAAGTCTGGAGAATATGGCCAGCTTCCCCATTCATACTTAAGAGCCCATGCTTGGAATGCTTGACGCCATGAGAACTTGCTAGTTACATCATAACTCCATGCATCACCACTTGATCTCTTAGTATTAGCGATTTCTTGAGTATAATACTTCAAGAAGAATTGCCATTCAGGGTTAGCATTGAAGAAATCATCATAATGCCATGTATCAGCACCACAAGGACCTTCCATCATATCTGACCAATGAGTTAAATCAACTGAAGTGTCAGTTTCTTCAGCTTTGCCATAATATTTAGCATAAGCTAGAGCGAATGCAGCGATACATTCATTCATTGATTCGTATAGGAATGGATCAGGTTCAGGACATACATCCCAGAATCCAGAATAATCGTAATCTACGAAGTTTGGAGAATATGGCCAAGAACCATGTTTAGTAGCATTAACGAATGCCCATAGACCGAAACGGAAACCGTTAGCTTGAGCAAGTGTATAGCCTGTAAATTCATCTTTAGCAGCTTGAGCTTCGAATTCAGCTTTGAACCAGTTCATGAACCATGCCCATTCTGGATGATCAGCTAAGAATAGATCAAAGTCACCATCTGAGAATTTAGCATAAGTATTGTTAGTCCATTGTGCCCATGTAGTATCAGCAGCAATAGTAACACCCTTAGATGCTTTCCATTCAATTAATACAGGTAATAAATCATTAGCAGCTTGCATTACAGATTCATATTTGTATCTCTTTAACCACATAATGTGTTCGCCATTGATATCTAATTGATAAGCAAGGTTAGCAACATCAGTTTTTCTGTAACTTAATACAGCAGAAACGTTAGAACCTTTAGATGCAGCAGGTTTACCAGCTTCAGCGTAACCACCAAGCATACCTTCAATCTTAATTAATTCACTAGGGTCAATAGTAGCACCTTCTTTAATTTCAACAAGAAGTTTGCCATTTTCTTCTCTAACGATATAAGATTCACCTTCAACTACAGCATTTCTAGTTTGTAGACCAGTTGCTGAGAAGTTGTAAGCACGAGCGTATGCACGATATTCTTCATTACGTCCATATAATAAACCGCTTTCCCATAATCTACACCATTTGTTGAAGTGCATATCAACAACAGCTGCACCAGCATAGTCTAAGTAACCATAACGATAAGAAATACCATCAACTGGAATTACTAGGCTAACGATAACCTTACGTGCAACATGAGTGTAAGATACAGTTTCTTCTTGAGTTTCAGGATCAACTGTAACAGTTTCTTTAATTAACATTGCATCAGCTTCTTCTTGGCTGATTTCTTGAGCAGCAAGCATAGCGCGAACAGATGCATTGTGAACAGCAGCTTGAGCATCATTTGTCTTAGCAAATTTAGCTAGAGATGGAGCGAAAGCTAAGCATACATAACCACCATTAGGATCAGCATAAGCATAATCCCAACGATCTGCTAACCAACCTTCTTGCATGTATTGAACACTGTTAACTTTTTGTTCAGCAAAGTCTTCTTCTGAATACCATTGCCATACATAACGAGTACCCATATAGATAGCTGGGTTTTCGCCTTCGATTGTCATAGTATTGTATAGAGGTTCGCCAGTTTCTTCATCGAACATAGGTTCGCCAGTAACAGGGTCTAATACAGGATCTTCAGGGTTAGGAACTTGGATTTGTTCTTTATCTAATTGAGCATCAGATGCACCAAATCCATTAACAGCAGCACCACCAGCAACGTCTTCTCTGATAACGATCTTACCATCTTTTAAACCGAATAATGGTTGGAAGCCATAAGCTTCAACGTTTTCAGCAACGAAATAGTTGTCATGAGCAGCACCACGAACAGCTTTACCTTGACCATCGAAAATGATATAGATACAGTCTGTAGAACCATCACCATTTACAACACCGTTTTCGTTGTAAATATCGTTAACGATAACTTCTTGTCCAGATACGTTGTAACGTACACCAGATAGAGAAACGTCACCAAATTGTGGAGGGTATGTTCCAGTATAAGAAGCAGTATCGTAAGTTACAGTACCAGTATGAGGTTCGCCTTCATACATACCCCAGATATAAATCTTAGTAGCAGCGGCGTTCTTTCTACTGTCACTATATGAGCCTTGTGTGTAAACAGTATATTGTTCACCAGTAGGCGCATTTCCTTCAAAACGAGGAACAACTAATTTAATTTCATTCCAATAATAATCACGGCCAATACCATAATTTTCATCAGGTTGAGCATTAGCATCGTAAAGTTTAGGGAATGTAGTACGAATACTATTCATTACATAAATTGGGAGATCTCCCTCTTCAAGAGTTGGGTCTTCAATAAACTTGCCTTCTTCTACTTCAACAGCAGAAACCATAACAGGTTTAGCAAAAAGACCAAACGCAACTAGCATAAGTACAACAGCACTTAAGCAAGCAAAAACTTTTTTCATATATTTTTTTCCTCCTAATATAAATTTTGAAAGCGTTTGCGATTATATTATAACAAATATATGAATTTTATGCAAGCGTTTTTCTTAATTTATTTGATATTTTTTTTAGGGCTTTAAAAAGCAATAAAAAAAGGCTTTTTTAGTTGGTTTTTCAACCTTTTAAAAAAGTCTTTTTTAGGCAATTATTTCATCAAAGCATATGCTGCTTCATCGATAATAACAGTAACATCAGGGTGGTTATTAAGAGCACTTGCAGGGAAAGATTCAGTAACTGGACCAGTTAAAAGTTTCTTAACCGCATCAGCCTTATTAGCACCACTAATTAGCATTACAATGCTCTTAGCTTGCATGATATTTTTAATACCCATCGTCATGGCATGTGTTGGTACTTCATCAATACTATTGAAGAAACGTTTGTTATCTTGACGTGTTTTATCAGTCAATTTAACAATGTGAGTTTCTAGTTCAAATGGTGTACCTGGTTCATTAAAGGCAATGTGTCCATTTGATCCAATACCAAGAAGTTGAATATCGATTTTTACTTCATGAAGCATCTTGTTATATGCTTCACATTGTTCATCGAGTTTTTCCCCTTTAGTACTAGGTAGGTGAACATTATCTTCAACAATGTCAACATGGTTAAATAGATTGTCATGCATGAAATAATAATAGCTTTGTGGATGCAAAATACTAATGTTACAATATTCATCTAGATTGTAAGTTTTTACCTGTTTGAAGTCGATAATACCTTCATTATAAGCTTTAACAAGTAGCTCATAAGTGCCAACTGGACTACCACCAGTAGCAAGGCCTAGAACTGAATCAGGTTTAGCTTGCAATTGTTTAATAAAGATTTCAGCACATTTTTGACTCATTTCATCATAATCTTTAACAACGATAACTTTCATATTTTTTCTCCTTTTAAATTGTGACTGGCATTTTGCCACATGGTTTAGCTTGGCCAGTTAAAACTTTCGCTAATGAGGCAAGGCTAAGCGGAGTTGCTTCATAACTACATAAATAAGTTTTTGTGTTAGTTAGCACACGTGCATCATATGGTGTTCTAATCGCACAAACAATTAGTTTATGAGCATCAATTTTATTGATTAGGCTAGCTTGTTCTTT
>DBWF01000013.1:0-251 GCA_002308275.1 Caryophanales bacterium UBA1245
ATTGTTTGTGTTGCATCGAATAATGATCCAAAACGCATACCAATAACGTCACTTGAAACGATTGGGTCTTCGTTATAACCATAAGATTCGCTTGATGCAGCTTTCATAGCAGCATTGATAGCTTCTTTTGTTAAACCTTCAGCTTTAACAACAGCTGTAAGAATAGTAGTTGAACCTGTAGGAACTGGAACACGTTGAGCTGAACCGATAAGTTTACCATTTAATTCAGGAATAACTAGACCGATTGCTTT
>DBWF01000013.1:336-1296 GCA_002308275.1 Caryophanales bacterium UBA1245
ATTTGGTCACCAGTGTAAGCATGAATAGTAGACATGATACCTGATTGAATAGGAGCAAAATCATTTAATGCTTTAGCCATTGGAGCTAAGCAGTTAGTTGTGCAAGATGCAGCAGAAATGATATTGTCTTCTTTTGTTAATGTCTTTTCATTTACACCGAAAACGATTGTTGGTAAATCATTACCAGCTGGAGCAGAGATAATAACCTTTTTAGCACCAGCATCGATGTGAGCTTGTGATTTTGCTTTTGAGCAATAGAAACCAGTACATTCTAATACAACGTCAACATCTAATTCCTTCCAAGGAAGTAATTCAGCTTTAGGTTGAGCATAGATAGTGATTTCTTTACCATCAACAGTGATTGATCCAGGAACAACAACTGTTTTGCCATCTTCAGCAAATTCAGGTTCTTTTGAAGAAACTGTATGAAGGTTTTCACCGATATGACCAGCATATCCACCTTGAGCAGTATCATACTTTAATAAATTAGCTAGCATTTTAGGGCTAGTTAAATCGTTGATAGCAACGATTTCATAACCTTCAGCACCAAACATTTGGCGGAAAGCTAAACGGCCAATACGACCAAAACCATTAATTGCAACTTTTACATTTGCCATAGAAATTTGTAATCCTCCTCTAAATTTTTACAAATTATTATACCATATTTTATTATTTTAAGCAACTAAATGCACTCTAGCGCCTGCTAGAACGTGATGCAATAATCATCACAAGTCTTAAGACTTCCCAGAATAGCCAAATGATATTAAGAACAATACCAAAGGCACAATACCATTCAAAGTCTTTATTAAGACCAGCATCAACCATTCGTTTAGCATTATCGAGGGTAAGCATTGTATAAAGTGATGCGACAATTACCCCAAATACTGCAAACAGTAGTCCAATGATACCATCACCATAGAACATTTCAAAGATAGCATGATTGAATAATCCTGCAATCAC
>DBWF01000013.1:1365-2867 GCA_002308275.1 Caryophanales bacterium UBA1245
GTCATATAAAGAACCGCACAACCTAAAAAGATTGTTAATGTTCCTACAAAAGCTAGTCCGGAAATTAATCCGCCAAGTTCACCAAGGGCATATTTTAATAAGCCACAAACTGCTCCAATGCTAACACCTTCTAAAATGGCATATGGAATCGATAGAACTCTTGCGGCGAGGGGTTTAAAGCCCATAATAAGTGATAAAACAACTGTTACAATTGGACATACAAGATAGCCAATAATAATCGTTGATGCCGCAATATTATTAGTATCAAATCTTGATACAATCATCATGCAAATTGATGATGCAATAATTGTTAAGCCTAATAGAAAGGCGGCTTTTAAATTGACTCCCGTAAGTGTTGCTTTCTCATCACTATCAAAAACATCATCACGACGGAAGACCATGTTATTACCATAACGCATAATAATCATCTCCTATAATAAAGCTTTAACATCATCATCAGGTAAACTATCTAAAGCACCAAGTTTTAGTAGTTTATTGTATGTTGTTTTGTTAAGCTTAGTTCTTCTTTCAACATCTTTCTTTGATTCAAATGGATGTTCATTGCGTGCATCCACAATACTTTGCGCTGCAGCATCCCCAAGAGCATCTAGGGCACTAAATGGTAAATATAATGACTTACCATCTTCAGCAATCACAAAGTCATGGGCAGCTGACTTGTCAATATCAATTTGACGAATATTGTAACCTCTTAAATATAATTCAAGCGCAATTTGTAATTCATCCACTAAATCAATTTCTTTATTTGTAGCCGAATTGGCGGCTATCTTTTCTCTAATTTCATTAATCTTATTGCGAATAGCATTCTTACCAGCCGCAAAAATTTCAACATCGAATTCTGATGCCCGGCATGAGAAGTATGCCGCATAATAATACATAGGTCGGTAAACCTTAAACCAACCAATCCGAAGGGCCATCATAACATAAGCCGTCGCATGGGCTTTCGGGAACATGTATTCGATCTTTTGACATGATAATTGATACCATTCAGGTACATCATGACTACTCATTAATGCTTTTTCTTCCGTTGTTAAACCTTTACCTTTACGCACATGTTCCATAATACTAAAGGCATCAGCAGCTTCAAGACCATAATTAATCAGTTCTAGCATAATGTCATCACGACAACCAATAACATTCTTAAATGGAATTGGTTCATTCGTCATACTTCTCGCGAAGATTAGGTCACGTGCATTACCTTGCCAAACTGATGGACCATGAGCTAGCCCTGATACTTTAATAAGTTCTGATACACTCTTTGGTTTAATATCATTAAGCATATCACGGACAAACTTCGTACCAAATTCTGGAATACCAATCGTACCCGATACGGATGAATCAATATCATCACCTTGTAAATTAAGCACTTCTTTTGATGAGAATAAAGATATTACCTTCGGATCATTTAGTGGAATCTCTTCAACTGTTTTAAATGGGAATTCTAGTGGACGTTCATGAACATAGTCCATCAACCGTTTAATAAC
>DBWF01000046.1:0-193 GCA_002308275.1 Caryophanales bacterium UBA1245
ATGAAACATACTATCAAGAGCAAGAAACTGCTGTTAGAGCACATAATACTGAGTTTTCTCAAAACCTAACATCTTTAAGTAATGATGAAGTGGGTGCTCAAATTGATACATTAGTTTCTAATGTTTGGACAACAGATAATGCGACAGTATTAAAAAACCGGGTTTCTCCTTTAACTGATGAACAATATAAGGG
>DBWF01000046.1:349-1797 GCA_002308275.1 Caryophanales bacterium UBA1245
GTTGAAAGAAATAGCGACCACGAAGTTATCAATGTATTAAATACATGGTATTCAAATCCTCAAAACGGTGGGGTAGATGAATTTGCGCGTGGTGGTGTTGCGACAATCAATCTTCAACAAAGTCCATTACTTATTTCATATTTCACAAGAAGTGGTTCTATTAACCAATTAACTTCTTATGAATATTCAATTTCTGACCAATTAGTAAGTGGTAGTGAAGTTGAAATTGTTACACCATCTTTCGAAATTAAGTATGATGAAGCATCAAAAGCAATGCAAGTTTATTATACTTTTGAGAAAAAAGGTGTTAAATATACCGATTTCCCTCGTTATATTTCAGAAGAACGTTTCCAAGAATTAATCGATAATAATACAGCTTTTATCGATGAACAATTAGCTAAATTAAAAGATTATTATGATGATGGTAACGTTAAAGAATTACAAGCATATGTTGATGCTCATAAAGACAAAACATATGTTCAAGACTATCTAGCAAGTAAAGAAGCTGATATGCGTAACTATGTTGGCTTAATTGCTTACAATAGCTTAATGAAAAATGAAGGTAGTAGCGAAAGCGCAACAGAATATGATTATTTAACAATTATTGGTGAATTAGAACATGATTCATCAAAGACTGAATTGTTATATAAACTAGCTTGTGAAATGGTTAGAGTTGAATATCAATTAGACTATAAACCATCAGCTGGCCGGAAGACAATTGATACAAACTATTTAAAGACCGTTTATAAGCTTCGTGATGCGGAAACCGCTGAAAGAAACGGCTTTAGTATCGGTTGTGGTTATTATGAATGTGAACAATATAGTTTAATGAAACGGATCATGCGTAATAACTTATACCAAATCTTCTATGACCGGATTCGTTATACTGAAGATGACCTAGCTCAAGACCAAGAATTATTTGGCGTTGTTCCTGATGTTGTGGTTTCTAAGTATCAGGTTGCGGTTGAATATAAGCTCAATGATGATGGCTTACAAGTAACTGTTTTAGCTGACTCAATTACGGAAAGTAACCCAGAAAACTATCCAATCTGTAAAGTTGATGTTTTACCATATTTCACTTCAAGTAGTTTTGAAGTTGAAAAAGATGGTATGAAATATGCAACATCTGGTTGTATGGTTATTCCAGATGGAAGTGGAGCCGTAATTTCTCTTAATAATGGTAAAACTGACTATGCTCAGTATTCCAAGAAAGTCTATACTGGTGACTTAGCATTTGGCTATGAAGTTAAAGTTGTTGAACAACAAGATATTTTATTACCAATGTATGCTATTACTAGTGATCAAATCCTAGATACATCTAATAATCTAGTTCAAAATGGATACGCAATTATTGCACGTGCTACTAAAGGAGCTGCGCAAGGCACGATTAATGCCAATGTAAGTAAATATTATGATTCATATAATAAAGCTAATTTCACAATTACTTT
>DBWF01000046.1:1864-4936 GCA_002308275.1 Caryophanales bacterium UBA1245
TTCTGTCAAACAGACTTTGTAATTGAATATAGTATTAATAATCAAGCGGATAGTCATAATTATACTTATGCTGATGTTGCTAAACTTTATCAAAAGATGTTATTAAAAGATGGTATCTTAGATAAGGATCACCCAGATACNNGATACAACTAACAATACCGTTGTTAACTTAGAGTTAATTGGTGTTTACGATTACAAAGATAATTTCCTTGGTATTGTATATAAAGGTCACGACACGATGACTTCATTCAAACAAGCCAAAGAAGTTGTTCAAACCCTTAAAGACTGGGGTGCTAGCGATATTAATCTTATGTATCTTGGCTGGCGTAAGAGTGGTTTAATTAATGAATCATTCAAAAATATGAAGTTTGCTTCTAAACTAGGCAGCAAGAAAGATTATAAGGATTTCACTAGTTACCTAAGCGATGAAGGTATTACTTTATATCCTGTTACAAGCTTTATGGAAATTAATAAATACCAAGATTTATTTGGTAAGAATCGTTATTCAACTCGTGATATTTCATCTGAATATACTGAGAAATATCCATATGACCTAGCAAGTAATACTTATGATAAGAAAGCTAATGCTTACTACACATTAAGTCCTAAATTCTATCAAAAGTTTGCGGAAATGCTTACAAAGAACTTCAAGAAGGCTAATCCCGAACTTGAATCAATGGCATTTAACAAGCTTGGTGGAAAGCTTGCAGGTGATTATAAGAAGCATTCACAATACTTCAAATACAATTCTGTTCTTGAACAAATTAGTGCCCTAGAAATTATGCAAAAAGGTGGTATCAAGAATATTTCTCTTACTTCTCCATATGAATTCGCTGTTAAATATGCATCAAATATTACTGGCTTACCATATGAATCAACATTAAGAGAAGTATTTGATTACTCAATTCCATTCTATCAATTAGTATTTAGTGGTTACCGCGATTACAGTGGTCAAATCATTAACGCTAATGATGAAAAGAGTATTACAAGCCATTTAATGGATATCTATGGTACAGGTTCAAATGTAGCCTTCACATTCAGTTATGATAATTCAAGTGAACTTATTCAAACAGCTTACAATTACTACTACTATACTCAATATAGTCAGTGGGAAACAGAAGTAAAAGCCGTTTTAAGTGAACTTGCTAAATATCATTTACATGAATATGTTCTAGTTAACCATGAACAATATGAAGGTCATAATGGTGTATATGTTGTTACATACGCCAATAAAGCTGATTATCTATCAACTGGTACTTCAACTGATACATTCAAAGTATATTTGAATTATTCAGATAAAGAAATCAGTGGTATCAGTGTTAAAGAAGGCACCATCAACTTATCTAGATGGAATTATTATGTTGATAAGGAGGTTTCATAATGGTTGATGAATTAGATCAAAATGAACTAGAAGAAACAGAAACTAACGATGAACCTCAATCAACAGGTGCTGTTTATAAGATTGCTGAACCAACAGTAGTTGCAGATGATGCTAAAGGCTTAAAGAAATTAAAAAATAAATTAGGTGATTTCTTTGGTCAATTATTTAGAAAAATTGCTATTAAGTTTGATAATTCAGGTTTTAAGAAAGTCTTAAAGAAGATTTTACATGTTATTGGCATTGGTCTTTATTATATTTTCTATCCAATCGTTTTATTCAAAAAGAAAGTATATGATAAATGGTCAAGCCGGGGACAAAAGTTATTTGTTTCCATCATGTTCTTAACACCTGCGATTATTGGTTTTATCATTTTCTATTTATATCCATTAATCAACTCGCTAATCTATGCATTTAGTACGGTTCAAGTTCCACCTGAGGGTGGCTTACAAGTTGATTTTGGTAAGCATTATGTTAAAAATGGTGATGGAACTGGTACTTGGGTTAAAGATTTATTCTATAACTTCAAAGAATTAATCTCTGGTCCAACTGGTATGTTACCAATTAAAAATGCAACAACTGGTACAGAATCAAAAATCAGTTTATTACAAGCATTACTTCAAACATCATGGCAAACCATTCTTAATACCATGGTTATTACCATTTTCAGTTTGTTGATTGCTGTAATGTTAAATGGTAACTTCAAAGGACGGACGGTTGCTAGAGCAATCTTCTTCCTACCAGTTATCTTAAACTCAAAAGCGATTGAAGCCGCAACCAGTTCAACGCAGGCGATTGATTCGATGTTAAATTCGGTTGGTTCGAGTGCCCTAACTAATATCTTTGATATGAAGGCGTTTATGACTTCAATCGGTATACCAGCTAAACTGGTAACCTTCTTAAATGGTATCACCTCCACGATTTACAGTACGATTAGTTTTGCGGGTATCCAAATCTTAATTTTCTTAGCCGCAATCCAATCTGTACCAGGTCACTTATATGAGGCCGCAACCATTGAAGGTGCTACTAAATATGAACAATTCTGGAAAATTACATTACCAATGGTTTCACCAATGATTTTAACAGTTGTTGTTTATACAATTGTTGACTCATTCTTAAGAAGTGATTTAAGTACTTATATTGGCCAACTTGCTAAGAACCCATTATATGGCTTCCATGCGGCGGCATCCTGGTGCTATATTATCGCTTCGCTTCTGATCCTAGGACTTGCTGTTTTAGTCTTAAGAAAGGTGGTATTCTATTATGATGAAAAGTAATAAAGAACCATCTAAAGCAAGATTAAAATACGAAGAGATTCTAAAGAACTTACGTAATCCAGTTCGTAAAGCCGTAAGAACAAGAAAGATTACGGAAAAGTTAGGATCACTATTTAGAACAATTATTTTAATCGGTTTATCATTTGTAATTATTTTCCCAATTTTCCAACAAATAACGCTAGCATTTAGAAATCCAATTGATGTTCAAAATCCATTAGTAATTTGGATTCCTGAAAAATGGAGTGTTGTTAACTTTGAAATTTCCATCAAACTACTAAAATATTGGACCTCACTTTGGAACAATATTCGGGTTTCGGTGGTATGTATGGTCGGTCAAGTCTTCTCAAGCGTCTTAGCTGGTTATGCATTATCAAGATTAAAATTTAAAGGTAGTAATATTATTTTCATCATTTTATT
>DBWF01000046.1:5070-7811 GCA_002308275.1 Caryophanales bacterium UBA1245
ATGTCTTTCATGGGACAAGGTATTAATTCGGCCATCTTCATCTTCCTATTCCGTCAATTCTTTAGAGGAATTCCAGTTGAACTTGAAGAATCAGCTGAAATCGATGGTGCTGGTATTGTTAGAACATTCTGGAGTGTTATGCTTCCAAATGCGCGTGGTGTAATGGTAACTGTTGCTTTATTCGCTTTTGTATGGCAATGGAATGATGTATACTACACCGAATTATTAAATCTATCAACAACTAAATTCCCATTATTAACAATGCAATTAAAGAATACAGCTGAATGGCTTCCTTCAATGTTGAAGCTATATCACCTAGAAACTTTAGTTGACCCTGAAATTAGAGGTAATTCGCTATTTATTTCACTAATTGCTAATACATCTGGTTTCTTGATGTGTCTACCATTGTTAATCGGATATATCTTTGTCCAAAGATCATTTGTTGAAGGTATCGAAAGAACCGGTATCGTTGGATAAAACAAGGTGAGGATGAACTATGAAACAAAAACTATCGACAAGAATATTGAATAGTAAAGCATATCAAGTATTTGATTATATTGCGCGTCTCATTATTCTGAATGTTTTATTAATCATATGTTCATTCTCCCTTTTAATTATTTTTACTAATATTTTTCCTAATATGTCTGAAACATATCGGCTACTATTATTAATACCCACAGCGCTAACTCTTTATCCATCAATTACGGCGATAACTTATACGGTTAAAGGTTATGCCACTAATACCTTAGGTGGAACTTTTAAAGAATTCTTCCATGGTTTTGGTAAATATTATGGTAAAACAGTTATTATTAGTGTATTGATAATTGTTGCTTTTGTGTTATTAATGAATAGCTATCAATATTTTAATGCTTATAAAGCATCAGGACTTGCTTATGCAATCGGATACGTCTTAACATTTACTTTTATGTTTATGTTAATTATGTTATTAATTCATATTCCATTGGTTCTTGTTTATTTTGATGGCTTAAATGTTAAATACTATTTAAAACTATCACTAATCTTAGCATTTAAAGATTTATGGATAACAATTGTTTGCGCACTGATTGTTAGTGCTTCAATTGCTTTAAGTATTTTCTTAAATCTATATATGTTAATTATTGGTTTTAGTTTACCAATTTTCTTAATTGTGTTAATCACAAAGAAAAAATATCTCATTATTGCAGAAAGGAATAAAGAATAATGAAAAAAAGTTTTGCATGTTTTTTAAGTATTGCTTTATTATTATGTCTAATTGCACCACTTAAAGTAAACGCTGCAAGCACAACTAAAGTAACTGAGCATGTTATCATGGTTGGTGAAGCAGTTAATTCTACTCTTTGGGATGGCGTTAGTGTTGAGCGGATGCACATTAAATCAGAACGTGCTGGTAGCTATTCTGCAAGCGATGCTGGTCTTGTTTATGACTGGGATTCAGTAAGTGTTATTGCATCTAACAATCCAGCAATTAAGATTGCTTCATGGGGCATGACTACAACAAGTGGTTATAAACAAGGAACAACAGCCGCAATCGCTAAAGATTATGAAAACAAACATAAAGGCTATACTGTTTTAGCAGCTGTCAATGGCGACTTCTTTGCTAATGCATCTTATACAACTTCAGCTGGTAAATCTATGCAACCAACATTTGAACCAATTAACTGTTGGGTAGCTGATGGTGGCCAAACACTTAAAAAGGCTGTTATTGCTAATCCTCATCATCAAGTATTAGGTATTAGACTTGATAGAACTTATACATACCATATTGGTAGTTTTTATAACTCGGATGGCACTCCAGCTGAAAATGAAGCTAATATGCCTAATAACGGTTCTAACCTACCTCAATTTACTGATACACTTATGTATAATGAAGGTGAAAATAGCATTAAGGCAATTGTTACAGGTGCCGAACTTGATCCTGAAGCTGTTAATATCATTTTAAGAGGTTCAACTAATGTTAATGTTGAAGGTTATAGCGTTTATAAATGCTATATGGACCGTTATTCTAAACCTAATGATGGTTTCCAAGACAAATACTTTGTTGGTTCAGAAAGAGCTGATTTCGCATATAATATTTCTTATACTGGTCTATATATCAAAGCTCGTTCAACTGGTGCGGTTAGTACAAATCTAATTAGTGAAGTTGAAGAAGGCTACTGCTATATCGTAACTAAACTTGATGCGGTAAAAGAAGCATTAAGCGTTAAAGCAACTCCATTTGTTTGCCAATACAATTTAACTGGTAGCACTTGGGGCGATGTTAATTCAACAATTGGTACAGTTATTCCATTCTTACTAAATAGCGAGAGAACTTATTGTGTAAGTAATGTTGATAACTACTTAAATGATAATAAGCCTAAAACAGTTGTAGCATTTGATGCTAACAATCGTTGCATGTTCTACTTTATGGGCCCAGGACCATTATCAGGTGTAGTTGGTACAAGTGGACCATCAAGTATTGAAATGTGTGAAATGTTAGAACGTTTCGGTGCTGTTAACGCATTCTGCCTAGATGGTGGAGGAAGTGCTACTATTTGTGTCAAAGGTGCTGATGGTAACTTTGTAACACTTAATAATCCAACTGATAGTGGTGGTATTCGTTCAATCGGTAATGCCCTACTTATGATTATTGAAAACTCTAATCTAACAGCAACACAAGTTAAATCAACAAGTGCAACATTCGCTCAAAGTGCTCCAATGGCTGAATCAACTCTTACTTCAGCAAAACTACACATCAATGGTAA
>DBWF01000046.1:7850-9543 GCA_002308275.1 Caryophanales bacterium UBA1245
TATTTTGAATATACATATGAAAACGAAAATGGTGAATATTCAACTAAAACAAATGTTCAAACATTTACTACTCCTGCAACCGATGAAGTAGATCCTGGCACTGGTGATAACCCAGGTACAGGCGATAATCCAGGAACAGGCGATAATCCAGGTACAGGTGATAACCCAGGCACTGGTGATAATCCTGGTACAGGCGATAACCCAGGTGCTGAAAACAATAAAGGCGGCTTCAATTGTAACTTTGGTGGTGTCATTGTTGCCTTTGTTGGTGCAGTAGGATTATTTGCTATTAGCTTTAAGAAAAGAGAATGGTAATGTTTGATATTAATAAAATGACCATCGAAGAAAAGATTGGTCAAATGATTGGACTCGCTTTTGCGGGAACTGAATATTCTGAAGAATTAAGAAAACAAGTTGAAGAAATTAAAGCAGGACTAATAATTTTCTTTAAAGATAATTGTGCTAACCCAAAGCAAATCTTTGAGTTAAATCAAAAGATTTATCAAAATGCTAAAATTCCACCCTTCATTGCTTTAGACCAAGAAGGGGGCATGGTAGCGCGTGTTACTGAAGGAGTTACTCAGTCACCTGGAGCGATGGCAATTTCAGCCACTCAATCCCCAAAAAATGCATATAAGCTAGCATATAATATGGGATGCGACTTAGTAAAACTTGGTTTTAACTTTAATTTTGCACCGGTAGGAGATATTAATAATAATCCATTAAATCCGGTTATAAATGTTCGAAGCTATAGTGAGAACCCTGATGTCGTTTGTACATATGTTAAAGAAGCGGTTAAGGGTTATCAAGATGCGGGAATGATGACATCAATTAAACATTTCCCAGGCCATGGTGATACCGTTGTTGATACGCACTTAGGTCTTGCTAAAGTTGATTATGATAGAGACCGCCTATACAAAATGGAATTAAAACCATTTATCATGGCTAAAGAAGAAGGCTTTCCTGGTATCATGGCTGCTCATGTCATGTATACTAAATATGATAGTGAGTTTCCAACAACTCTATCTCATAAAGTAATTACCGGCTTACTTAGAAAAGAACTAGGGTTTAATGGCTTAGTTGTAACTGATTCACTAACAATGAAGGCTGTTTTTGATAATTTTAGTCTTGAAGAAATTGTCTATCATGGCTTAGATTCTGGTTGCGATATCTTACTTCTTTGTGGCGCTCGTGATATCAAGATGCAACAAGAATTCTATGAAATCGCGCTTCGCTTAGTTAAAGAAGGCAAAATTTCAGAAAGCAGAATCAACGAAAGTGTTGAACGAATCTTAAGATATAAATCAGAGTTTGTTAAACCAATGGCAAAGCATTTTAAAGATATTGAATCAACGCTTGCTAAAAAAGAAGATGTTGCTTTTTCTGAGGATGTGAGTCTAAAATCAATTACTTTAGTTAAAGACGAACTTAACTTGCTACCTTTAACAAAGCATCAAAAGACTTTAATTGTTTTCCCTAAAATTAAGGTTGTAACTCTAGTTGAAGATGAAAATAATAATCCAAAGAGTCTGCGTGATTACTTTGATTATCCAGTTGAAAATATATATGTTTCACTTGATCCAACTATCGAGGAACAACAAATGTTACTTAACAAAATTAAAGATTATGAACGCATCGTTTATTGTAGTTATAATGCTTGCTTCAACAAAGAACAAGCTAGCCTAATCAATAA
>DBWF01000024.1 GCA_002308275.1 Caryophanales bacterium UBA1245
GAAAAAGTTACCATGCCTAACCACTTAGATAGCCTAGGCGAAACAGTTTTTAATAGTGATGATGTTGAGATCATCTTTAATCAAACAGAAGATGAAGTAAATGAACTATATGGTGTTACATGGTATCAAGCTAATCCTAAAATAACATACTTAGAAGAAGACGAAGAAGATAAAAAAGGAGCGTCTAAATAATATGAATATGATTGTGATGGCAATTTTACTGGTTGCGGTATATTTCACATCACTTCTAGCTATTATTGTTTTTCGTAATAAGATAAATACTAAAATTGGTAATATCTTCTTTGCTGTTTTAGATGCTTTGGTATTTTTAGCATTTCATTATAGTAGGTATTTAAGTGGGTCATTTAATAATTTTCTAACATTAGATAATATTAGTCCCTTTACATTTACAGTTATTCCATTTACACTTTTAATGCATGACAAAGCCAAAGACTGGTATTTTTGTGCAATTGCATTTTTGACAGTCGGTATGTTTGGTGCGATGTTAGTTAGTCCTAATTACGCATACTTATTCTACTACCGGATGGATGCAACACTTAACTATACGCTTGATGCACTATGTCACCTTGTTTGTAGTTTGTTTGGTGCATACTTAGTAATTACTAGACAAGTCCGACCAACTTTGAAGAATTTTGGCAAATCAGTAATTGTGATGCATGCCATTCTGACAACGATAGTTATTTTAAATGCTTTGTTTCATACAAGATTCTTTGGCATGAACCCTTACGAAAATTATAGTATATATATGTTTGATTTCTTTGGTAATTTTCCAGCAACCCTCATTGCTTTTTATCTAGCAATTGTTGTGGTCTTATTCTTAGGACTCGGGTTGACTTGGATTTTATCAACCATTACTGATAAAATTGATAATTATGAAGAAGAAAAGGCGTCCTAAGACGCCTTTTTATTTACACTATAGAAATAATCTACCTCACGATAGTTTTTATATAGATTAATGGCATAATTAATATCTTCTAAATATGGGAAAACCTTTAAACCTTGAGTTAGAAGAATTAATTTATTACGGCCTTTAAATTGTTTTTTAAAAGTCTTCATGGTTCCATCGAAAGTTTTTACTTCAAAATCACGGTAACTAATATTATCACATTCGCCATTAATAATAATGATGCCACTATCAACACCAGAGATCTCTAGTAGATCACTAACAGATAACTGGTCTAGTGGAATTAGATAAAGATTATTGTTATAACTTATATCACATTGAATAGGCTCATAGGGAATTAAATCTAATTCAAATAGTCTATTTGCAACTTCTAAGTACTCTTCAATTGGTAAAGCTTCGCCTTCTTTATTATTGATAGGCTCTTTAGAGATTAAAAAGCGTGATGCATAGATAGCGCTAGCTTTTTCAGTTGCGGTTGGGTGAAGAGGAAGGGTAGTATAATCATAAATATAACGATATAATTCTTCACCACTTCTTACTACACTTGCTACACTCAATAAATAATCAACAGAATCATTATTTAAACTTTCTTTTAATTGATTAATTTCTTTTTGAACTTGCTTTTCTTTTCTTGAAAGAGGCACAGGATAGTATCTACGTTTAGCAAAATAGTTACAACGCAAGATTCTAATAGCGACTAAGAGAGATGCATAGAAGAAGTTAAACTTCTTATAACAGCCAATCGCATAATTACTACAAGTTGGATAGAACTTACAGTGACCACTGGTTGTTTTATTCTTTTGATAAGCCTTAATCATTTTAATAATTAAAGGATTTCGATCTTGATTCATAATATCACCTGAAAAGATTATAACATTAAATAATAAAAAAAACAAGACCATTTGCCTTGTTAATTTTATAGTCTAGATTATGCTCTGGTTACTAATCCTGAGCGTAAAGCGCGTGTCGAAACATAAACTCTCTTAACGCGGCCCTTTTCGTCAACGATACGAACTTTTTGTAAATTTGCTTTAAAAGTACGACGAGTTGCTTGTAAAGAGTGAGAACGATTATTACCAGCTTTAGAACCTAAACCAGTTACATAACATTTACGTGCCATAGTCCGTATTCCTCCTTAAAATCCTATTTATTATAACACATTGGATTTAGTTTTGCAAGTAAAATAGTTGCTTTTTTACTTTTTATTTAGTTGCTTAGCCTCCTCAATAATGCTTTTACTTGCTTTTCTAGTTCGAAAGTGGTATAATATTATGTCATTTAGGAGGAACTATATGAATACAATTAAAGTTAATGGTGAATTATACAAGACAATTGTAAGAAATGGCGCTGTCTCTTTAAGAAATGATTTTCGTGAAATTGATGCTCTAAATGTTTTCCCTGTTCCAGATGGTGATACAGGTACTAACATGGCTATGACAATTGAAGCTGGTGTTGCATCAATCGAAGGTTTAAACGAACAATCAGTATATGAAATGGCAAAAGCATTATCACGCGGTATGTTAATGGGTGCCCGTGGAAACTCTGGTGTTATTCTTTCACAATTCTTCAGAGGCCTATATAAAGGATTAACTGGCTTTGATGAAGTTGGTGTTAAAGAATGGGCTAAAGCTTTCCGTAGTGGTGTTGAACAAGCTTATAAAGCTGTTATGAAACCAGTTGAAGGTACTATTCTAACAGTCGCTCGTGAAGCAACTGAATATGCATATAAAAAGATTAGTAAGAAATCAACATTTGAAGATTATTTTAAATATTTTTTAGAAGAAGCTTATGCTTCCCTTCAAAGAACACCTGACCTACTTCCAGTTTTAAAGGAAGCTAATGTTATCGATAGTGGTGCAGCTGGCTTTATTAAAGTTATGGAAGGTATGGCTAAGGCCTTTGATGGTGAAATTTTAGAACACAAGGAATCCGAACAAGTCGTTAAGACAACTGTTAATAGAGGTTCATTTAATGCTCACTCTGAATTAACATATGGTTATTGTACAGAATTCATTCTTCAATTACAATATGCAAAAGTTGACATTGCTAATTTCGATGTGCAAGTAATTATCGATAAGTTAATGGAACTTGGTAATTCAGTTGTTTGCTTCAAGGATGAAGATATTGTTAAAGCCCATGTTCATACTAAAGAACCAGGTACTGTTTTCAATTTTGTCCAACAATTTGGTGAATTCATCACAATTAAAGTTGAAAATATGCAAATTCAACATAATGAA
>DBWF01000036.1:0-576 GCA_002308275.1 Caryophanales bacterium UBA1245
AAGTTCTGGAAAGTGATAGTAGCAAGTGTCTTAGTTTCCTCATTAATATGAACACCTTCTTTAGCTTCTAGTGCTTGGTGTAGGCCTTCACTAAATTGACGTCCATGCATCAAGACGGCCAGTAAAAGAGTCAACAATAATAACGGTGTCATCTTGAACAACATAGTCAACATCACGACTCATGGCATAATTGGCTTTTAGAGCATTATTGATTCGGTGTACTAAATTAACATATTGAACATCATATAAGTTATCAACTCTAAAGAAACGTTGAGCTCTTTCGATACCTTTTTCAGTTAGTGATACGTGTTGTGATTGAATATCAATTTCGTATTCATCTTCACGTAGTGAGCGCGCGAAAGAGTTCGCGGCAACATATGGATTTTGTTCTTGTTTAGCACCACCACTAATAATTAAAGGCGTTCTCGCTTCATCAATAAGAATCGAGTCTACTTCATCGACGATGGCAAAGTGTAAACTTCTTTGAACCATATCTTCTAAGCGAACTACCATATGGTCTCTTAGATAGTCAAATCCTAATTCATTATTAGTTGAATATGTAATATCACAAGCATA
>DBWF01000036.1:661-2675 GCA_002308275.1 Caryophanales bacterium UBA1245
GCTAAGTATTCATTGACAGTTACAATATGAACACCTTGGCCTTCTAAAGCATTTAAGTAAGCTACTAAAACAGAAGTTAGGGTTTTACCTTCACCTGTTTTCATTTCCGCAATATTTCCATAATGCATGGTTGCGGCACCAATTACTTGCACTTTAAATGCTAATAATCCTAAAACACGGTAGGCAGCTTCACGTGCTGTTGCAAAAGCTTCAACTAGTAAATCATCAAGCGTTTCTCCTTTAGCTAGGCGAGCTTTAAATTCTGGTGTCTTGGCCTTAAGCTCATCATCAGAAAGTGCACGATACTCGTTTTCAAGAGCTAAAACCTTGTTTGCAATCTTTTCACATTTCTTTAATTCTTTATATCCAGCATCAAATAATTTTTTAAACATTCGATATACCTCATTCTCTTTGTATATCATATCACGAGTTGCAATTTTTTTCAAGTGATTAATGCTTTTACTTCTTTTTACAATCTTTTTTAGAAAACGTATACATTATGCTTTTATTTTCTTTTTGATAAAATCTATAGTATAATATATGTGAAGTTAATAAATCGTATATCTTCGATATGAATGGTTCGAAAGTCTCTACCCCACTGCCATAAAATGTGGGACTACGATTATTAACCAGCAATTAAGATTGTTGGTTTTTTCGTTGTGTAAGAGACATTTGTCTCTTTTTTCTTTTATTAGCTTCTAAAAAAATAATGGAGGAAAACATGAAAGAATTTCTAAACAAGGTTTTCAAATTAGAAGAAAACCAAACTACTGTGAAAACAGAGTTAATTGCTGGGTTAACAACCTTCTTTGCAATGTGTTACATCATTGTTGTTAATCCAAACCAAATGACTGGATTTAGTGCTGGTATGGGTGCTATTTGGAATGCATGCTTCGTCGGTGGTATTATCGCTGCGGCTATTGCTACTATTTGTATGGCATTCATTGCTAATAAACCATTTGCACTTGCTGCCGGAATGGGTCTAAATTCATTCTTCTTTGTATCATTTATTCTACCTTGCTTTGCAAGTGGCGTAGCTGTTAAAGATGGTTATGCAGCTGGTTTAGCTATTATCTTAATCGCTGGTCTTATTTTCTTAATCCTTTCACTTACTGGTGCAAGAAAATACATTGCTACTTCACTTCCTAAGTGCTTAAAAGTAGCCATCCCTGCTGGTATTGGTGCATTCATTGCCTTCTTGGGATTCCAAAATTCTGGTGTGGTTGTAGATAACCCTTATACACTAGTTCAATTTGCGGATTTCACTCATTGGCTAAGTGCTGCTCCAGCAATCGTTGCTTTAGTAAGTTTCATTGTAATCGTTGTTTTAGCACATTCAAAATCTAAATTCTTACAAGGTGCTGCTGTAATTCTTGGTATCTTAGCTGGTACTGGTTTATATTACATCTTCTCAATTTGGACACCTGAATTAAGAGTAACTGCTGAACTTGGATCAATCGGCCAAATGTTCAAAGACTGGGGACAATATGGTTTCAGTTTCTGGAAAGGCTTCAAAACTGCTTTTGATGGCTCACTTCTTGGAACTGTTTTCTCAGTAATCATGCTTATTATTACTTTCTGTTTAGTTGATATGTTTGACACAATTGGTACCCTTTATGGTGCATCAAGTCAAGCTGGTCTAGTTGATGAAAATGGTGACCCTCTAAATGTTGGCGAAGAAATGCTTTGCGACTCTATCGGTACTGTTGTTGGTGCTTGCACAGGTACTTCAACAATTACTACATTCGTTGAATCAAGTGCTGGTGTAGGTGCTGGTGGTAGAACTGGTTTAACTGCTCTAGTTGTTGCTGTATTATTCTTATTATGCTTATTCATTGGTCCATTTGTTCAATTTGTACCAAGCTCTGCTACTGCTGCTGCATTAATCTACGTTGGTGTATTAATGTTCAAAGGCGTACTTAATGTTGAATGGAGTGACTTACGCTCTGCCGCAACAGCATTCGTTACAATCATGATGATGCTTTGCACATACTCAATCACTAATGGTATTATG
>DBWF01000036.1:2712-3025 GCA_002308275.1 Caryophanales bacterium UBA1245
GACCTAGTTGTTACAGGTATCGCAATTCTTGGATTATTACGTTTCATTTTTGTTGCAATGTAATAAATTTTTTGATATAATTAACCACAGGAGATTAGATATGAAAAGACAGGTTGTTAATGCTATGAATCCTAACAATAATGTAGATTTCGGGGCTACAACCTTTACTATTTCCTTTAATTTTTGGAGTTAAATTCTTTTAGAATTTAACTCTCTTTTTTTAAGTTTGGTTACAATCATTATTAAGGAGGTTAAATATGAAGTTATTTTATAATGTTAGTGACAAGCCAAAATTCCCACAAATTCTACTTTT
>DBWF01000036.1:3076-3708 GCA_002308275.1 Caryophanales bacterium UBA1245
GATGTTGTTGCAGTATGGGGCAATTCAGTAGGCCTAAGTCCATCAGCTGCTCTATTTGGTGCTGGTGCTGGTACTTTAATTTATTTACTATTCACAAGATTTAAAAGCCCAGTATTCTTAGGAAGCTCATTTGCATTCCTTGGTTCAATGGCCGCTGCAATGGCTGGTGCAATTACTGTTTCAGCTGGTTATCTTGGTTTGATCATTGGTGCTGTTTTAGCTGGTTTAGTTTATGTAATTCTTGCTCTTCTTGTAAAAGCCTTTGGTGTTGCTTGGATTAATAAATTAATGCCTGCGGTTGTAATTGGTCCAACAGTTGCCATTATCGGTTTAAGCTTAGCAGGTAACGCAATTGGTGATTTATCAGGTGCTGGTTGGTGGGGCCTACTAGTAGGTATTCTTACTTTACTTGCGGTTATCGTATCATCAGTCTTTGGTAAAAAGATGATTAAAACAATCCCATTTGTTATTGGTATTGCTTGTGGTTATATCCTAGCAACTATTCTAACAGTTACAAAAGTAAGTAGCCTAGTTGATTTCTCAAAATTCAACAACATTGAATGGGTTCCATCATTTACTTTCTTAAAAGCATTTGTTTCATTTAAAGACTTTGGTTCAGCATCAAAATTCTT
>DBWF01000037.1:0-1341 GCA_002308275.1 Caryophanales bacterium UBA1245
AAAAATAGTGAAAAAATAGTGAAATTGAAATGTATTATTAATGGGTGATAAAATGATTAAAGTAATATTAAATATTGTTTCAAATCTTGTATCAATCAACATTAGATAATCACTTGCTTAAGATAATTAAGCAGTTTTTTTATTTTTGGTGATAATTAGTTGATTTTTATGAAAAAGTAAGCATATTGTCATTAAAGAAATCGTTTTCTACTATAACATAGGTTGAAGTTATTAAAAGTATGGTATAATATATATGTAAAATAATCTATGGAGGTTAAACATGGAATTAAAAGACACAAATTTAACTAATGAAGATGATTATTCCACCGTGGATAATCAAGAAGTTGAAGGTGCTGATTCTAAGAAAGAATCTGAAGCTGGTGAAGCTGGGGATACTGCTGTAGAACACACCGGTAGTATTAAACAAGAAGAAGTTGCTGATTCAAAAGAAGAAGCAGCTACTGAAAGTAAAGAAAAAGAAGGACCTAGCTTTTTTGATAAAGTAAAAGGCTTTGTTACTGATCCAAAGAATAAGAAGTTACTTATGTTCATTGGCATCGGCGTAGCCGCATTCCTCATTCTTTTCTTTACAATTGGTTTTATTCCAAAAGTTAAATATGAAGCAGCTCCAAAATCAACTGCTTCAATGCAATATTTAGCAAGTGGAAAAGAAGACAAAGAAGTTTATGTCACTGGCGTTAAGGGCCTTATCTTTAAAGGACATTACACAAAGAGTAATGTTAAAGTTAAAGATACTTACAAAGGTTACCCTGTTGTTGGTGTAGCAAGTGGAGCTTTTAAAGATTCCAAAGTTAAAAATGTAACACTACCTGATTCTGTTAAGTATATTGGTAGTGAAGCTTTTGCGGGATCAAAACTACAAAGCATTAATTTACCAGAAGGTTTACTATCAATTGGTGAATCTGCTTTTGCTGACTGTCAAAAATTAGGCGATGTTAATTTTCCTGACAGTGTAACATCAGTTGGTAAAGACGCATTTAAAACAAATAGCGAAAGTTTCAATCTTTATACAAATCATTCAAAGAGTGAAATGGGTGCTATTTTTGCTGGTGGTGACTTAGCAAGTGCTGGTAGTATTATTTACCTTAAGAAATATGAGGTAATCGTTCAAAATACTAATCCAGAAATGCCTAATTCACAACAAATTATTGGTGCTGATTTTGGTAAAGAACCAAGTCTATCACAAGTAATTAGTTTATTAAATAGCGTTACTGGCTATAAGTTTAATGGTTTAAAATACAATGGTAGTCTAGTAGTTGATGCCAGTGGTAATATGGTTGGCGGCTTTAAGTTTAGCGAAAAGGTTGGCCAAAAGAACCC
>DBWF01000037.1:1378-2683 GCA_002308275.1 Caryophanales bacterium UBA1245
AATGGTGGTGACGCACTAACTAGTAATACACAAGTTGTTACATATGGTAATGACTTTACTTTAGTAACGCCTACTAGAACTGGCTATACATTTGATGGCTGGTATGAAGGTGAAACAAAGATTGAAAGTGGTAACTGGACATATACTGCTGATAAGACATTAGTAGCACATTGGACAATTAACACTTATACAATTACTTATAAATTATATGGTGCTACAGTTGATGGTACAAATCCAACATCTTATACTGTTGAAACTGAAACAATTACTTTAATCTCACCTAGAATGTATGGTTATAATTTCATAGGTTGGGATAATGGCAATACAATTCCTAAAGGTTCAACTGGTGATTTGACATTCACTCCTCTTTGGAAACCTATTGAAAGTGTTGTTACACTAGATGTTAATGGTGGAGATGCACTTGCTAACAATCAACTTAATGCAGCTTATTCTCAACTAATAACACTTCCAACTCCTACTTGGACAGGTCACACATTCCTTGGTTGGTATGATGGTGAAAACCAAGTTCGCAGTGGTGTGTGGAGTCGTGTTAGTGCTGTAACATTAGTAGCTCACTGGGAAGCATCTAAATACACTATTACTTATAACGTTAATGGTGGCGATGCTCTAGCAAACAATACTCAAGATGTTACTTATGGTGAAGCATATACACTTGCAACACCTACTCGTTATGGATATGACTTTGTTGGTTGGGCACTTGGTGCTAACATATTTGTTGGTGGTACTTGGAACTTACTTGATTCAATTGAATTAGTAGCTCAATGGAGCCCAATTCATAGCACAATTTACTTTGATGTTAATGGTGGTGATCCGCTATCTAGTGCTTCAATGGATGTTTACTATGGTCAAACATTATCGCTTCCAACTCCTACTAGAACAGGTTATCGTTTTGGTCAGTGGCTCTTAAATTACACAGAATTCTCGATGACTACTTATACACGTATTACAGATACACATTTATTAGCTGACTGGTGTATTATTTATTACGCGATTACTTATGATGTTGATGAAGATGTTGAATTGAGTCCTCTTGATCCAACAAACTATACTGTTGAAGACGAAGATATCACTTTACATAATCCTTCAAGATATGGTTATGATTTTGCTGGTTGGAGTAATGGTGGTGTAATTCCACATGGTTCAACTGGTGAAAAGACATTTACTGCATCTTGGACACCAATCGCAAGTACAATTACTTACGATGTTAATGGTGGTGATGCTCTTGCAAATAGTAGTACAGGTGTTTACTATGGACAAAATGTAGTACTTGCAACGCCAACTTGG
>DBWF01000037.1:2739-3408 GCA_002308275.1 Caryophanales bacterium UBA1245
GAAAATGTAACTCTTCTAGCACACTGGGAATTAACTAAGTATCAAGTTACTCTTGATGATGTTGTTGGTGGATTCGATGTATCATTTAATCTAAATGGTGCAAGTGGCCGAATTGCAACTCAAAGAATTAATAGTGACAATTCACTCGTATATCCAAGTATTCCTGAAAGAGAAGATTACATCTTTGGTGGTTGGTATGACAATGTTGAATGTTCAGGCGATCCATTTGATTTCAGTGCTGATGTTTTAGCAGATGTACAGTTATACGCTAAATGGGTAGCTTATGAAGATGCAACTCCAATATCTTTTGCTACTTCAGTTGCTATTCATGTTAATAGTAGTGAAGAAGATTGGATTTATTATGCCTTTGTACCACTAGTAACTGGTACTTTAGAATATGAAGCACAATCAGTTGCTCCAGGATATCATATTGATTTATGCAATAGTGAAAAGGAAGCACTTGCCTTCCATGGTTCAGTCGGAGGCAGTTGCACAGTTACAGCTGGTGAACTTTACTACTTACGTTATCAATCAGTTAGTGAAGCATTTGATTTCTTTGTATCACTTGAAATGGAAATAGCTATTCCAGAAGACGGCGGATCTAATTCAGAACCTAACAAAGAAGTTGTTTTAATTGAATATAGTTCAAGTTATACTCTTCCTGTACCA
>DBWF01000001.1 GCA_002308275.1 Caryophanales bacterium UBA1245
AGCCAGTAAGTATGAACTATTCTTTGAGGTATTGGTAAATAAGAACTCCATAACGGCATCTGAAACACCAATGGTTTTAACTGCGTTAGGCGAACAAATACCAACAATAGTAACGCTTAATTGAACTGGTTCTTGGTTACCGGATTGAATATTAAGGGTAACAGTTTTATTACGTACTCGTCGCCAAGCCCGGTCATATTCATTCCAACCTGCTGGTTCACCAGCTTGAAGATTAAATAGCTTAGCATAGATATCATAAGGAACAACTATTTCATTCTTGGTGTGGTCAACGTTACGACCAACAACATAATATGATGTACTATCTTTTTGAATTGAACGAATGGTTAGTTCATTAGTAGTAACGACACAATTATTAATTGATGAATAACTGTTATTACTTTTAAGATTGATTTCATAACTGTTTTGGCGTAGATCCATTTTAGGCATCTTGACACCAGTTTCCGTTACGTAATCGGCTTGATCTAAGTAAACGGTATTCATTAACTTGTATTCGTTAATAAATGGATAATTAAGTTTGTTATCAATACTAATACTTGCAACTTTCATAAATGAAGTATATTTTTCATAATTAGTATCAATAATTCCCACAATCTTATATTCTTGTTCAGTTGCGAGTTTCAAAGTTCTACCGAGATAGTCGCTATAATTTTGGGCTTCTTGGTAAATACCAAAATACTTAAACATACTAATTAAATAATCAGTAATCATTATTTCGTGATAGCCATCTTCAATTTTCCGACCAGCTAATAGATGATATTCGTTTGTGGTATCAAATCTAGTTAGAAATTCGATTTCACCACTATAAAAACCATTGATGAGGTTTTTATTATCAGCAAGTGGAATATTGACACTTTGATATTGGTGAACGGTTAAATTAGGTAGATCGCTTTTGACTTGATCATAAGTATTAGCACCAAGACTTGTTCCAATATAATCATCATAGACGGATGTTTTTACATAGTCTTTTGGCAATTCTGATTTTTTGAGTAGATCAGCATATAAGAAGCCATTATCAACTGATGTATAAACATTTTCTCTAATTTTATTACTATTTAATTCAAGTGTAAAACTAAAGAAAGCTAAACTTAATGCGCAAATTAGAGTCATTAGAATAAATCTAAATTTTTTGTGATTAATATTTTTAAGCGCTAACTTAGCACTTGTTTTGATTGGTGTTGATACTTTAGTTAAAACTAAGTTATCGGTTTCTTCATCATTATTAACGCGTTTCCGCGATTCTACCTTAACAACTGGTAGCGATTCATCAATTGTTGGTGGTAGTAATGGGTTGTGATTGTTTTCTCCAAATGGAGCACTGATATCTTCAACGAGCATACCGTCTTCAATCCTAATAACGCGGTCACCATATAGGAAAGCTGATTCTTCATCATGGCTAACAATTAAGACTAAACGGTCTTTAGATAAATTCTTTAATAATTCAAAGATTGTTGCACTAGTTGTACTATCTAGGTTACCAGTTGGTTCATCAGCAATAATCATTTTAGGATTCTTGATTAGTGCCCTCGCCACCGCAATCCGTTGTCTTTGACCACCGGATAATTGATTAATTTTACGTTTCTTTAATTCGCCCAGGCCAACTAAGTCAATAATTGTATTAGTTCTTTCTTTAATCTCTTTTGGTGGAATATGTTGCATCTCAAGTGGTAAAGCAATATTATCATAGAGATTTAAGTCTTTTAAAATATTGTACTCTTGGAAGACAAAGCCTAAATAACTATTTAAATAATTATTTAGTTCGCTACTTGTAAACTTCAAGAAATCAGCACCTTCAATTAAGATGCGTCCTTCTTCCGGTTTATCAAGGCCACCCAAAAGGTTAAGAAGGGTTGATTTTCCACAGCCTGATTCGCCAAGAACAAAAATTAGTCCTTGAGGAGGTAGTTCTAAGGAAATATCTTTAAGGGCATGAATTCTTTCATCACCAGATTGGTAATATTTATTAACTTTTTCAAGTTTGATAAGAGGTTTATTGATTTGATTATTCATACTGTTCACCTCTAAATCGTCTTGATAACATCAACTGGGTTCTTTCGACTCAAGTTGATGAGTGGAATAATAACGGAAAGAATTGGAATTGCTAGGGCGATGGCAAGCGTAATGCCAATACCACCGATTGACATCTTGATAATTGATAAGTTTACTGCGGATAGGGCTGTAAAGTGATTATCAAGAATAATTAAGAAAGCACCAACTCCAATTAAACTAATTAAGAATGAAGCAATACCCAAAATAATAACTTGGAATAGATAAATCATTGAAATCTTCCAACCACTAAAGCCAAGTGACATATAAATACCGATATCACGCGTACTATTCTTAATGTTAATAATAACAAAATTAAAGATTAGTAGGAAACTGAAGAGGGCAAAGACAAAGAAGATGCCAAGGAAAAGAGGTAAGTTATCATTAATAAATTGGTCAACTAATAAAATCTTCGTGAAGCTTTGGTTAGTGATATCAATATTATTATTGATGAATTTACGATATAACTTCGCATTACTATTTAGGATAGCATCATTTGTTGGATTGTTTTTCGAATCAAAAATTAAAGTGATGAAAGCACCACTACCAAAGACACTATTAATTGTATTGTCATAGTCTTTTGGTGATTCGTTAGGTGAAGCTAGATAAAGAATCGCTTCATCATCATTTTCAATGATTTGGGTAATATTGAATGTTGAATTAGTTGGAACATAGCTTGTATAGCAAAGGAAATTGCTGGCATAGATGGCTTGCATCTTTGCAACATCAGAATCTAAGGAATCATGCACTGCAATTTCATAATGAATCTTTTTGTATAATAAATCGCTCTTCGAGTTTTCAGCATCGATTGCGGTTTCATCTGCATACACATTTAATAGTTTTTCAAAGAAACCAGTTGTTACCGCAACTTGAATTGGTTCACCTTCCGCATGCATTTCAGGCACTTTTCCTTCTTTATTAGTAATAAATGATGCATCATCAGGATAAGTTGTAACTAAGAGGTTATGGCCAACACCTTGGTCAGCAACCATATTATAAACAACATCAGAGTAGAAATACTTGATGTTTTCGCTACTGAAGAGTCTGTTATAACCGGCTTCATCAACTAAGATACTGTTATAAAGAATGGCATTATCGAAGAATGCGCATTTAGCTTTAGTATCATTACCAGCACTTTCATTAAAGTAAGTGAAGTATTCTTTATATTGTTCATAATTAGTAATAATGATTTTTTGAATGAATAAATCACTATTAAAACAATCAAAGTGGAGTGTTTTACCACAGACATCAGTAGGTTTTGTTACACTACTACCAAAGAAGTTTTGGAATACAAGATTTTCTGCTAAATAATCAGTAATCACGATTGGAATATAACTTGAATCAACGACACCAGAATAAGTTCTTAAGTATGCTTGCTTATGAATAAAATCACTATCGTATAAATGAATATTTTCAATCGTATTTAGATAGAATTCATCTTCAACTACACTATTATCATCAATTGAAAGTGGAAAGTGCATTGTTTTAAGCATCTTAAATTGAGGTGCATTAGTTAAGTATTCTTTGTCAAAGCGGTCAATTAGAAAATCATAGAATGCTGAATCACTCGTATGACCATAAGATGTAAATTTAGAGACTAAACTGACGGTATCATTTTTGTACTCGCTTTGATATTTAGCATAAGTTAGGGTTGTATTTGCAAGGCTCATATTAATAACGACCCCCGCAAAAACCAGTGCGACCGTAAATAGAAGCATCATAAAGATAAATCTTCTTAAACTCTTAAAGATGGCTTTGATTGACAAATGAAGACTTGTTTTGATAGGAACACTGATTGGCTTTAAATCAAAATGAGCTTCTTCAATAGCAACATTACCATTATCACTGATAATTTGGCCATCTTTAATTTCAATTGTTCGGTCACTATAGATTTTAGCAAGACGATCATTATGGGTAACGATAATAACTAAGTGATCGGTCGATAAATCCTTTAAAAGATTCATAATATTTTCACTATTTTTACTATCTAAGTTACCAGTTGGTTCATCAGCAATTATTACTCTTGGATTTTTAATTAAGCTTCTCGCAATCGCTACTCTTTGACGTTGACCACCAGATAATTGGTTCATCATCCGCTTTTCAAGACCAGTTAGGCCAACTCTATCAATGATGGCCATAATGTCATCATGTTTTTCTTTAATATTTTGATGTTGTAAGTCTAAACTAAGGGCAATGTTATCGTAAACATTGAGCCCTTTTAAAACATTGAATTCTTGGAAAATAAATCCGATATAAGTATTACGGTAAGTATGATAGTCTTGACTCTTAAATTTCTTAGTACTAAGACCATCGATAATTAGTTCACCTGAATCGTAAGAATCAATACCGCCGATGATATTGAGGAGGGTCGATTTACCACTACCACTCTTACCTAGGATGAAGTTCATTCCTTTATCTGCGAAACGCAAATTGATATCAGTTAAAGCATGGAATGAAGTGCTACCGGCTTTATAGTATTTATTAATATTAATAAGTTCAATCATATCTTCACCTATAGGATGACCCTTTCATAGATCGCATCGAAGATGTATTGACCAGATTCATCAATAATACCATAGTAGTCGCTATAAACTCTTGCAACGCAAAGGATACTTGATTGACCATCTTTATAGAATGGTGATTCTTTTAAATATGCAATGCTATATGGTTTACGATAACTATCTTTTTCCATTTGAGGTAGTGATTGATTATTAGTAGTTAGGCTGAGCTCTTCAATTATAGCACTAGTGCTAGTGATTTCTTTTTTGTTGAGGGTGTAGTAACTAGCGCCACCAGTAATAATTCTAAAGAAAGTATAATCACCAACAAAGTCGCCCATAATCATTTTATCTTGATATTTGTCTTTATCAGTTGAACGGGCATCATTATACTTAAATGATGGATATTTACCATTCTTATCAAGATATTGGGCTGAATAGTAGCTAACTAAAATTTCATCATCTTGCCCTCTTAGGTGGAAATAAGGTTGACCAGTAAAGATTAAGGCTAGTCCACTATGGAAATTATGGGCATCCTCAAATAATTGATTATCGTTTTGGTCAGTAAGGATTTGTCCACTTGCATTCATAAAAGAATAATAGAAAGTATCACCGATTTGGCGTCCAACGCGCATCCAACCATCGTAAACGCTGTCTGCAAAACTATATGGATTAAGCTCAGTTGTCAGACTGACTTGGTAATTTTGATCCATTATGGAATAAACTTTTTTACCATCTTGTAAGTTATAACAAAGAGCATATCCTTCATGATAGTTTTCAACGCCATCAAAGGCAGGTGATAACTCATAATTATGGTTCATAAAGCGATATTGATGATGGTCCTCAACTTTTAAAAATCCTTCAACAAAAGAATCATAAGATTTAATATCATCTTTAAATTGATAAACTGTTTTGCCTTTAGGATTAATTAAATAATAGGTTCCACCTTTAACAACAACAGCTAAATCTTCACTAAATGGATAAGCCATATCATAGGTTGGCTTAATAACTTCCTTCCCGTTATGATCGATATAACCATATTTAAGTTTTTGACCATTATATTTCTTAACTACAATATACTTGCCAAAAACTTCACCAATGCCATCATATTTTGCTAGACTAAGCGTCTGTCCTTCGCTATTTAAAAGATAGGGGGTATTATCTTGATAGACAATCGCAAAACCGCCACTAAACTTTGTCTTAGCTTGACATGATACTAAAAGAAGTATTAGCAATGTCATAATAATTAGATATTTCTTTTTCATATGAAAAACCTCTTTAATCGTCTTATTATACCACAAATTAGTCCTTTATGGTATAAGGACGCAAAAATTAAAAAAAGAAGTAAGCGTTACCAAAATAAATTATTAAAATCATTACAAAACTGGACATAATGTTGTATAATAAATATGCATGATTTTTTATAGATAGTATATATTTCAAGGAGGATTTTATGAAAGAATATTTAGCCCATCAAATTCGCAATGTTGCTATTTTAGGACATATGGGATGTGGCAAAACAAGTCTTGCTGAATCAATGTTATTAGTTAGCAAAGC
>DBWF01000055.1:0-11550 GCA_002308275.1 Caryophanales bacterium UBA1245
GGAATTTGTGGTTGATAACCAGTCGCATTATTGCCAATATTAACCTTCTTTATCGAAGTAAAATGATAATCAGCTGGTGGTAATTCAATTACCATATCATTATTGATTTGTCTAAACCTGGCATATAAAACTACATCATGAGTGGTAATACCCTCTAAATCTTTGTATGGGTATAGTGAAATATCTGATGCATACCAGCCATCAAAGACATAGTTTTCTTTTTCTGGGGTAGGTAGAGTTACTTCTTCACCTGGTGTAAAGGCGCTAGGCTCAAAATTTACAACCCTACCATCAACATAATAAGTAATATTTAAATAGTCATAAGTTGCTACACCATTAATAATGGTGTCATCCGTAATATTAGTACAAGGCTTGTCCCAAGTTACGTGCATCCTTTCTTCAAATGTTGGATACGTAGCATCACTACCATATTCCACACTTTGGGTTTCAACAAGTTTACCATTTAACATAAATTTAACGGTTAGGCTCTTTGTTGTATAAGACTCTAAAGTATAAATATAGGTAATAGAAGTCGCGGTCTTTTCAATCTCACGGTGCCAATAAGCCCTTGCCATATAACTAGGTAGCGCAGGATCATCGACAGGATCATAATATTTACCACTATATTGATAATAAACAGCACCATCAATATAATAATATACGCTCTTATCCATCTCGGTAATATAGCGAACAACGTTTAAGTCTTCCACAACCTTTTCTAAATCATCATTATATTCGCCATAGTCATAATAATAACCGGTTTGAGGAGCTACCTTTGGCACGTAGGCTTCACCTTTTTTGACCACAGCTTCTTCGACGAGGTTTCCATCTTCATCAAGAACGGTAACGCTAAATTCGCTATCTTCTTCTTTTGGTTGATCCCCGCCCATATTGAGCTCGCATGAAGCTAAAAACAAAACAAATAATAAACTAATAATAATGAATCTAATTTTTTTCATTTTATTCACCACTTTCATCTTTCATATCACTAACTAAGGCTCTAAAGAAAGCATCACCAATTTGTAGGTAGCCTTCCATCGTTGGATGAACACCATTTGTACCTAACTTTTCAGTTAGAGCGCTTCTAGCATTAACTGGTGTATCCACACTTGGCATACTATGTTCAACATCAAATTGAGCTTTCATATCAATATAACGAACCCATGTTTTGTATTCATCACATTCGGTTAGTTTCTCTAAAAACATATCATAATTATAGGCCGTATAAACATCGCCTAAAGTATCACTGTAGAAGCCACGACAACCATAGTTTGCGGTGATACCGCCATTTACAGATGGCGACTGAATACCAATCAATCCTACTTTACATAATGGATAATCACGTTTAATAGCATCAAGAATCATTCTAATATATTTTTCATGATGACTAAAGTCACTGCAAAATGGTTTATATTGACCATTCCAAGTAAGTAGAATATAAACATAGTCTAAATCAGGGAAACCTTTTCGGTCACAATACTCTTTGAAACTTGGTCCTTGTAGCTTCTCACTCCAGAAAGGATTAGTTTCTTCATATTGATAACTCTCAACTGTAATATCACTAATATGAATACCGCCTTCTAGATGCGTAAAAGTCTTACCAATATTAGGACTACAACCAATATTACCAGGTCCTCTCTTAAATTTAAGTTGGTCTTTTTCAATAGTCTCTAAGTACCACTTCTTACCATTTGATTCCCAAAGACTTTCTTGGTCGTGCTCATCAAAATGATGCTGGCATTTCACCCAAACGCTACTAGAAATACCGATGAAATCATTGGTACAAAATTCGCTCCATTTCCAACCACCAAAGCCGGTATAGCCAACTTTGCCATTATATTTTTCACCAACCATCCTTAAGCATTCGCCAAAACCTAGACCTTCTGGAGCGCCACCTTTTTCACAAAACCGTTGATATCCAACACTAGGCCATACACCATTAACAGTCAAGGAATCACCAAAGCATAAAATATTTACGATTCTGTTTGGTTTGGCAGCTTCGACGATATGGAGGTTGGTTTTAGATGATTCAATTAATTCATGATAATCATTATATAATGAAACTGTTAACTCATAATCACCAACATCAGCACTAGTAGGCGTAAGCGTATAATACCTAGGATAAGCTTTACCCTTCTCACAATCAATATGGATTACATACTTATAAGGATTAAGACTTCTAATAATCCCCCGATAAAACATTTCAAACTTATCACCAACCACTAAATCATAGCGTTTAGCAAGGGCTAGTAATTGACTCATTTTTACATCACTCTTCTTTCATTTAAATTATACCATAAAACCTTTAAAAAAAGATGCTAAACGATTTTTAGCATCTAAAAAATAGTCACAAGTAAACTTGCTATTTGTTCTAAAACTTTAGCTTCTTCTTCACTAAAGCGGTTTAAGATTGGCGCATCTAAATCAATCACCCCAACAACTTCATCATTTTTAATGATGGGTACCACAATTTCTGATTTGGATGCCGATGAACATGCAATGTGACCTGGAAACTCATTTACATCAGGTACAATGATTGTTCTTTTCTCTTGAAATGCTGTTCCACAAACACCTTTACCTTTTGAAATAATGGTACATGCAACTTCTCCTTGGAAAGGGCCTAAATAGAGTTTATCTTCATGCACAAGATAAAAACCGCACCAATTAAGATTAGGCAGCTGATTAATGACCGCACTCGCATTAGCTAGATTAGAAATAAGTGGTAAATTAGGGTCAATAAGACCTTTTATTTGTAAAACTAATTCTTCCATTCAAACACCTCTATTTGTGGTTTAAGCAAACAATACATTCAACGTTTGCGGTTTGAGGAAACATATCAAGTGGTTGAATGTTTAAAATATGGTATTTACTACTTAAGTGATTACAGTTTTTAGCCAGAGTTGCCGGATTACAAGAAACATAGATAATTTTAGCAACTGGATGTTCTTGTAAGTAGTGAATCAAATTTAAATCCATCCCGGTTCTAGGTGGATCAACAATTAAGACATCAGGCGTCCAACCTTTTTTAGCAAATTGATATAAGTGTGGTAAGACTTCACCATGATAAAACATTGCATTTTCGACTTTATTAAGTTTAGCATTATCATTAGCATTTTGGATAGCTTGGACATTATTATCAATGCCACGAACTTCTTTTACCTTACCACTAATAAATAGTCCAATTGTGCCCACGCCACAATAAGCATCTAGGACCTTTTCAGAGCCATTAAACTTGGCAATATTTGTTAATTCTTGATAAAGCTTTGTGGTTTGTGATAGATTTAGTTGGAAGAAAGACATTGGTAGCAGTTTAAAGTGATAATCACCAATCGCCTCAGTTATCGTTTCCTCACCAATAATTAGTTTAGTTGGTGAGCCAAAGTTTTCTAAAGCATCGGTTTCATTATTAATACTATAGTTAACACTAGCTACATGAGGAATCTTAATTAATTCTTTTGCAATCTTGATTGTTCTTTCATCTTCCTTATATAATATAAGCGTAACTTGAATTTCACCACTATAAGTACTTGAGCGAACCACAATATGCCTTAAAACGCCTTCTCTACTTTTTGGGTGATAAGCAATAACTTGATGTTTAGTTAGTACTTCACAAATTTGTTTAATACATTTTTGTAAATCTTTCTTTTCTACTAAGCAATCTTCAATATAAACAAGGCGAAGCGTATTCTCTTCATAAAGGCCAGTAACAAGTTTTTCACCATCAAAACGAACGGGATGCTTAGCTTTATTACGATAGCACCAAGGTTCTTCCATTCCAATCGTCTCTTTAAAAATCTTAGGATTTAATTCCTTATGATAATACTTAGTAAAAGCCTCTTCCACAAGAGCTTTTTTAATATCTAATTGGAATTGATATTTGGCATGTTGGAGACTACAACCGCCACATTTTTCATAATATGGACATAATGGTTTAATCCGCATAGGTGAAGCATCCCCTTTAAGGCGGACAATAGCTGCTTTAGCATATTGAGGGTAGACTTCTGTTAAGCGTACTACTACTTCTTCACCAGGTAGTGCGCCATCAACAAAAACTGCCAAACGCTTATAATAGCCAATCCCTTCACCATTAATGCCAATTCTTTTAATTGTTAATAAGATTTCTTGATTCTTTTTTAAATCATTAGCCATATTCTTATTCCTCTAACTCTTCTACAATTGTATTAACGTGATAAAAAGTATAATCTTTCAAATAAAACTTCATCACTAAATTCTAAATTTTCATCTAATTTATTAATTTGAATAGGTAAGTGACCTTCATAATCCTCGCCACTAAACATTTGGGAAATAGCAGCTGGAATATTAGGTCCATATTGTTTAATTTGACCAGTGGTAAGTGTTGGATCAACATTCATTACCCGTGGGCCATAACATAATACTAAAGCATCCGCATCGCTAAATCTTGCGACATCATAAGGTAGATTAGCACTTAAAATGATTGATTTGATATCTTTTTCTTTTAAAAGTCCAATAATCCGGGCAATTTTACTTGCTGTATCACTCTTTAAATATGCTTTATTACCCATTGTTGAGATAATTACGACTTTATCGTATTGCCCAAAATCAAAGCTTGCTGGATTGATGCTATCAAGAGTAGCAATATCGGCATGAGCTTCTACTACATTAAGAGCATAATTAATCGCTACATTATATGATACATCAGCAATAATCAATGCTTTTTCACTACTTGCAACAGGTAGCGCATTTTCATTTTTAACAAGTGTTAGAGCATGCTTTGCAATTGTCCATTCAATATCATGGTTTTCTTTTGAACCAACAACACTAATTTGGTTGATATCTTTAGCCTCATATCCTTCTAATAACTGGTGATTTGCCTTTAGAGTCAAAACTCTCTTAACTGCTGCATTTACCATATCGATATCAATTACACCATCATTAACCATTTTTGCAACATCGCTAATATATTGTTTAAATTCAGCAATGCCGTTTCTTGTGCTAATATCAATTGGCATTAGTAGAATATCAACCCCCGCATTAATTGCTAGCTTTGCGACATCTAATTTATCAAAATGACTTGCGATTGCAGCCATCTCTAAAGCATCAGTTACTACAACGCCTTCAAAACCAAGTTTGTTTCTTAAAACATCTGTTAAAATTGTTTTTGATAACGTTGCTGGTAAGTTGATCAACTGTCCAGTTGAGGTTGAACGGTAAGTTTCAGTTTCAATTTGAGGATAAACAATATGCGCTGTCATAATCATTTCGATTTTTTTAGCATTTTGTTGATATGGATATAATTCAAAATCCAGTAATTGATCTAAAGTTTTATCAATCAAAGGTAGTCCAGTATGACTATCAGTTCCCGTATCACCATGTCCTGGGAAATGCTTAAGTGAGCCAATAATGTTACTGCCACTTAATCCCTCTAAAAATCTAGCAACACAAGATGAAACGATTTCTTTATCATCAGAGAAACTTCTGACCCCAATAACTGGGTTATTAGGATTATTGTTAATATCCGTTACTGGTGCAAAATCAACATTAAAGCCAAGCGCTGAAAGTTCAATGCCAGTAAGTAAGCCAGCAGTTAGGCAGTCACTTTTGTGAGTTGATGCCCCAAGTGCCATATTACCAACTAAAGCAGTACCTTCTTCCAGTCTTGTTACTCTTCCACCTTCTTGGTCAACTGCGATTAATAACCCTGGTCGGCCTTCTTTTTGGTTAGCCTTTTGAATACTATCGATTAGTTTAAAGGTTTGTTCATTGCCAACGCAGTTTTGAGCAAACAGAATCATCCCCGCAAGCCCATATTCACCTAAAAGGCTTGCTACTTCATCCTTCATACTTGTGAAATTTACACCATCACGAGAGCGGCAAGCAAGCATCACCATTTGGCTAATCTTTTCTTCAACACTCATCGTGTTAATCATTTCGTTTATTTTTTGTTCTTTTTCATCAACAACTGGCTTGGTACCAGATGAAACATCAATTGTACAAGAGCCTAAAAATAAAAACATCATCAAGATACTTAATGACCAAATTAACTTTTTCATTATCATTACCTCTTTTTCCAAATTGTATTATATCACATTTTACTAAATTATTATGTCAATGCAATAAAAAAAGACTCTAATAAAAGAGTCTTTTTAAAACCGAAGTTTAGGCTTCAGGTGCTTGTTCTGATCCGGCAGCTTGTTCTTTTTGTTCTTTTAAAGCTTTGCGTGCATCGCGGCATGCTTTACAACGAACAGGTTCATGAAAACCGCGTTCAGCATAGAATGCTTGTTCGCCTTCAGTAAAAGTGAACTCTTTGCCACAATCTTTACAAACGATGACTTTATCCATATTTCCTCCCCAATTGATTTGACGTCTTGTTAAACTTTCCACCACCATCAAGAATAATGAGAGGAACCTAGCAAAATATCTACTTTAATTATATCAAAAATAAAATAATAATTTCAACAAATATTATAACTTCCCACCATCAAAAACCTTAAATAAGGCTTTTTTACCCTTATAATGGAGCCAAAGGACACATAGTAAGAAAATAATGACATAAAACATTGATACAACCAAAATAAATAGTTGTGGTGTTAAATAATTCTTTAGACTTACTAAATAAAGAGTAAGCGGAATCACACCGATAATCATTGGTGCGAAGATTGATATCGCACTAGCCATTGAACTTTTAACAACTTGTTCTTCTCTTTCCCATTCCATCTTTGGATAGCATAAGTTAATAACTAAACCAAGGGTGCTCATAGCAAGACTTGATGCTAGTGGTAATAACAAATAGCACCACCAATAAGCTAAATTCATAAATGTTAAAAGGAATGGATAAGTAATGACAACTACGACAGTAGTTAATACCATATTAGCGCCAATCTTTGAAATAAAGAGCGTTTTTTCATCGATTGGACTACTTCTTAACCAGTCATAATGTTTTCCTTCTAGGGAAATACAAGATCCAGTTATAACATATGAACTAATAAGTAGGCTAAATAGCAAGGCGATTACTAAATCAGTATAGCCGGTAATATCAATAGGTAGGCGGCTTAAAAAATTTAGGGCTTTATCGCGACCCAAAATACACGCCGCAACCCCTAATCCAAAATATAAAACCCCTGGAATAATGGTATTCATTAAATAGATTGGCATATTAAAGTATTGTTTTAGTTCTTTGTTAACAAGGGCACGAACTGGTTTTCTTGCTTTATAAACTAAAACGTGGGATTTATTTTGGTATCTAAGTTCTAGTTTGCCAAGTCGATTACTTGTATATAGCAATGACAAGCTATATAAAACGATACAAATAGCACTTAAAGCTATCATAAATAAAACTTTGCCATCTAATAAATAGCCTAGTTGCCACTCAATTGGTTTAATACTAGCAATGACTTCTTCAACCGTACCACTAATACCCATTAAATAGCCTTGGATTGAATAATTAGCAACTAGATAGAATCCTAACATTAGAATAGAGATAATCGATTGGAAAATCGCATAATGCTTCATTCTTCTAGCTAACATATTAAAGAAAGCACCTAAGAATGTTGCTACCGCATTCGATAATAATGGTAAACATAAGATAAAGATAATACCTCTTACCAAAAACCAACCATCAACACCTGGTACTAAAACTAAGTAAACGACATAACTAGGTAGAATAATTGAAAGAAAAATAGTTAAATCAAATAGATAATTATATAAGCTCTTTGCAACAACAATTTCACTTCTTTTAATTGGTAGACTTAAAAGTAGCGAAGTATCTTTAGCTTTTGATGGATAAACACTACGCATAATGGTAATGAATAATAACATCAAAACCGATAAGGTACCACTTGTAAACATCGCCATCTTATAAGCACCCGGTACTTCTTCACTCATTCGTAAAAATAACTGGGTTGTTGAGATTGCATTACCAGTAAAAGTAAAGATAATCGCAACTGAAAAGAGGACGCATAGTAAAACAGCTAAATAATTACGGGCTGTTTTTTTGCGCTTGACAAGGGAACCTAAAAAGTTATGGAGATAATTTTTAATAAGAATTAGAATATTACGCACGTTCAGTGAGCTCCAAGAAGACATCTTCTAGCGATGCATCTTTTGTTACTTCTTCCATCGTGCCACTAACAACTAATTTACCTTGTTTAATAATCGAAAGCCGGTTACACAACTTTTCCGCAACCTCTAATATATGCGTTGAGAAAAAGATAGCGCCCCCATTAGCACAGAACTCTTTCATCATATTTTTAACAATAAAGGATGCTTTTGGATCAAGTCCCACAAATGGTTCATCCATCACAATTAGTTTTGGATGATGGATGAAAGCGCCGATTAAAGCTAGCTTTTGACGCATTCCATGTGAATATGATGAGATATAATTGTTTAGTTCGCCCATCATTTCAAAGCTAGTTGCATATTTTTCAATATCGGCTTTTCTTTCTTCTAGTGGAATTCTAAATAAATCACTTACGAAGTTTAAGTATTGTAAACCGGTTAGTGATTCATAAAGATCTGGATTATCCGGTAAATAAGCCGTTTGGCGTTTACAAGTAAGTGGATCAGTCTTAATGGATGTACCATCAATTAAGATATCCCCCGCTTCAAAATCTAAAATCCCCATAATACATTTAATTGTTGTTGTTTTACCTGCTCCATTATGGCCAATAAAAGCATATAAGTCACCAGGTTTAACTTCAATGTTTAAACCATCAACCGCTTTTTTACCATTTGGATAAGTAAAAGAAAAATCACGAATTGTAAGCATAAGTTTACCTCTATTTGATAAAGACAAGAATAATAATATTCTTGTCTTTTATTAATTTATTTATTTGTCACCTAAAATACGATCTAATGCTTCGTCTACTTTTTTAATATTGTAGAAAATATTATTCATTTCGCCACGTTTAGCATTTTTATAAACAAAACCAGCGTATTCAATAAGCTTCTTGCCTTCTAATGACTTTTCATCAATTTCAGCGCCTTGTAAGCGTTCGATGATTTTGCCAATTTGTTTCTTTGCGGCTTCATCTTTAACAAGTTCATAAGCGCCATTTAAAACGCCAAGAAGGTCTTCTTCATCTACAACTTGAGGTTTAATATTAGTGTTTTGTTTAACAACCGCTTTATTTAAAATACTAAAGACGATTAAAACAGCAGTTAAACCACTAATAATAATATAACCGATAATTAAACCTAAGAATGCAGCATGTGTGTCTTTAAGTAAGTAACCTAGGAAACTCATTAAAACCATCACAACAATAAAGAAGAATAAAGTAATTCCAAGTGGGTTAATACCTCTTTCTTCATCAGATTGTTTAACAAATAACTTAACTAAAATGTAAGCAACAAAGGCTACTTGTACCGCAATAAATGCTAGCCAGAAAACACGATGGAAATTGTGTCTAAGGATTAAAACAAGTGCATCGTATACAGCTAAAGCAATTAAAGCAATAATTGCACTATACTTTTTAATAAAAAATTTCATAATTCTATTCTCCTTTATCTTTGATAAATTATTTGACCTTCACGAATCGTTGCTACTACTTCGAAGTCTTGATCTAAAACAACAAAGTCTGCCATTTTACCAACTTTGATACTACCACGTTCGTGATCGATTCCTAAATTTTTAGCTGGATTAAGTGATGCCATATCTAAAACATGTTCTAATGGTTCACCACATTTTAAATGAACATTACGAACAGCATGATTCATTCTTAGTACACTTCCAGCTAACGTACCATTTTCAAGACGGGCTTCACCATTTTTAACGATAACCGTTTGACCACCAAGTTCAGAAATACCATCAGGCATATGTTTTGCCCGCATTGCATCAGTTATTAAAGTTACTTTATCATAAGGTTTAATCTTTAGAACTAGTTGGATGGCAGGTACACTAACGTGAATAGTATCACAAATCAATTCACAGTTGAGTTCATCAAAAAGTAATGCTGATCCAACAGTACCAATTTCCCGGTGATGTAATGGCTTTTGCGCATTAAAGGTATGGGTTACATTACTAGCTCCGGCTTCAATAGCCTTTTTAATATCTGCATAAGTGGCATTAGTATGACCAATTGAAGCCACAATCTTTTGTTCCTTTAAATACTTAATTAATTCAAGACTGCCTTCAACTTCTGGTGCAATCGTTACTTCTTTAATTGAATTACCACTTGCTTCTTGATAATGTTTAAATGCGGCTACACTCGGCGTTTGCACATGTTCGATTGGTTGAGCGCCCACAAAAGCAGGTGAAATAAATGGTCCTTCTAAATGAACACCAAGGACACGTGCTCCTTCTTTAGGGTCACTTGCCATATAATCTTTAACACTAGTTAAAGCATTAGTAATGTTTTCCACACTTTGGGTCATCGTTGTTGCTAAAAAGCCAATAACACCTTCTTTAGCAACCGCACATGCAATATTACCTAAATCTTTAATCGTACCATCCATCGCATCAGAAGCCGCGGCTCCATGAATATGTTCATCAATAAAACCAGGTGCTACTAAATAACCTTCTTTTAGAGGAATTAGATCTTCAACTGGTTCATTCCCACCAATTGAGACAATTTTATCACCCTCTATAGCGATTGATGTTTTAACAATTCCTTTACCTTCAATATAAACTAACGCATTTTTAAAACCTTTCATTGAAAACCTCCACTAAAAACCTAATTTAGATGAAAACCATTCAAACAAAACAATGGCAATATTATGTTCATATAACCATTTAGCTACCCCAAAGCCATCTTTATCAAGGGCTAAAATAGTGGTTGCATATTCGCTAACCTCCGGAATACTAGCAGAAAGTAAGACTACCAACCAAAAAATAAAGCAAATAATGATATAACCATATGCAATTTCTAAAATAATACCTAGTGCTCGATTAATAACGCCAATCACTGGAATCTTATTAACATCTTTTAATGCTCTTTGTAACAAGAACAGAATAAGGAAGATTGTCAGACACAATACGATATAGGCAATAATAATACAAATAAAAGTTCCGGCTGTCTTACCTAAATAATCACAAAGTCTTAAGCCATCTGTTTCACCAATAAACTTACCAATGTACTCAGACATTGTATCTCTAAAGAATTCTGGTATTTTAAGATCGGTTAAAGCTTGTTTTATTAGTTCAATTTTATTTTCATTAGTAACCACATTGCCAAATAACTCAGGATTACGGTTAAAGAAAGTATCACTAATTTTACCTGTTAAAATATTACCTAAACCACTATTATATAAGAATCCCCCAACTGGTTTAGCTAAAAAGAAAGAAACAATTAATGTAACAAATCCTTTAGCTATTCCTAGTAATACGCTAATGAACCCTTTACGGAATCCAATAATGGCTAATAGCAAAAATAGAATCAGGATTACAATACTTGCAATGTCCATAGCGCATCACCCTTTCATTTGAATATATTATACCACATTTTAATATCTTTTTCTACTATAAGTATATTTTTATTAAACGATGTTTTTTATCATTTGACTTTACTAAATGAGCAGAATATGATAGAATAATTATGCTTTATTTGATGCACCCTTAGCTCAGTTGGTAGA
>DBWF01000055.1:11557-41996 GCA_002308275.1 Caryophanales bacterium UBA1245
ACTCTTAATCAGTGGGTCCAGGGTTCGAGTCCCTGAGGGTGTACCATTTTAAACACTAGCGTCAATGACGCTTTTTTTTATTTTTACTCCCTTTTTTAACACCAACTATGATATAATACAAATAACAAAAGGAGTTTTTATGTTTACACCCAAACATTTTATTTGGATTGGAATGTGTATTGTTCTCATTGCCATCCTCTTATTTATTTCTTTAAAATTCAAATTCAAAAAGAAAACTGCTCTTATTATTATGTGTGGTATCACTGTTGTTAGTGAATTATTAAAGCTATTCACTAATATCATTATGGTTTATGATGAATATGGTAATCTCTATCGTGGTTTTATTGATCCAAAAGCCTTACCACTTCACTTATGTTCTTTCTTTATCTTTATCTTCTTCTTTATGCTATTTAACAAGAATGAAGAGTTAGAAAAGAAAATTATTAGCTTCTTTGTGCCAATTGGTCTAATTGGTGCTATTCTGGCAATTCTCTTTGCCACAACTGGTGTTGAATTTACTAGTCCCATTACATGGCAAAACTTTATGTATCACGCCGGCATGGTTTACTTAGCTCTCTATTATATCATTACAAAGCAAGTAAACTTAGGATTAAAGATATGTATTCGCAATCTCCTCATTCTTTTCGCCCTTTGCATTATAATGATTTGGGTTAATGGTGCCCTCAGCGCTTATGATACCAACTACTTCTTTGTTTGTCGTCCACCAGCACCAAACCTTCCTTTCTTAAACTTAAAGAGTGGATGGCACATCTATTTCTTAAGAGTTCTCTTTAGCGGTGCTCTATTTGAAATTCTCGTTTGTCTTCCTTATATTATAAAAGAATTTAAAAATAAAAAACAAAATAATAATACTGAGGAAATCAGTGAATAAAGGTATGCCAATTCGATTGAATTGGCTTTTCTTATGCTTGCTAATAGTTTCTTTGACAAAATCACGATTATTTGATATAATATTAATAACTATAAAGAGGTGATTATTTCCATGGATCCACTTGGACCGGTCTGTTATTTATTTTTAAGTACGCAAATCAGTACAACATCATTTATTTATTTGGTACTGTTAATTGTAGGAGTAGCTTTCTTTTCTTTTTGTGAAACGGCTCTTCTATATTGCAATCGTCAGCGCTTGAAGATTCAAGCTGAAGATGGCAAAAAACTATCAAAACTAGTTTTATGGCTTTTAGAACATCACGATCATTCAATCATTACTATTTTAATTGGTACTAATGTCATTAACATTGTGGCTTCGGTCTTAGCTACTGCTCTAAGTATTTTGATATTAAAGAATGAAGGCTTAGCAACCGTTGCTTCAACGATTATTATGACTATTGTAATCTTTATTTTTGGTGAAATCCTACCAAAAAGTATTGCGCAAGCTAATCCTGATGCATCTAGTAAGTTTATTTCAATTCCACTCTTTGTTATCAATATTATCTTAACACCAATTTCGATTATTTTCCTAGGTCTAATTAAGCTAATTAAAATAATAGCCAAAATTAGTGATGAGGAAGATACTTATTCAGAAGATGATTTTCAAGATATCGTTGATGAAGGTGCTGATGATGGTGTCCTCGATGAAGAGGAAGCTGATATTATTAATAATGCGGTCGAATTTGGTGATAAGGTCGTTCGTAACATTATGACACCGATTGACGAAGTATTCGCTATCGATGTTACCCATACATCGCGTAAAGAATTGCTGGATACGATTGCGGAAACGGACTATTCTAGAATTCCTATCTATAAAGATAAAAAGACCAATATTGTTGGTATCTTACTTGTTAAAGAGTATTTACATAAAGCTTTGATTAAACAAAACGTTTCTTATCGTTCTTGTCTAATTGAAACCCTAAAAGTCTTAGATACAATGAAAATCGATGCTTTAGTCGATTATTTACAAAGTAAACAAAACCATATCGCGATAGTCACCGATAATCAAGGTAATGTAGTTGGTCTTGTTACTTTAGAAGATGCTTTAGAAGAATTAGTTGGTGAATTTGAAGAAACAATTGCACCAGGGGAGGTTGCTCATGAGTAAACCTTTACTATACGTGCTCCTTGTCGTTTGCTTTATTCTGTTAATTTTGTCTGCCTTCTTCTCTTCTAGTGAATCAGTTTATGCAAAGGTTAATCCATACCGCTTAAAAAGACTAGCTGAAGACAAAAAGAGTAAAGCTGCAAGCGTGGCTTTAAAGATTAAGGAACAATTTGACAAAACAATCTCAACCATTTTAATTGGTAACAGTTTAGTCAATATTGCTATTTCATCAATTGCTACGCTCATTGCTTATCACTTTTTAGATCATAATACTTTTTTAATGACGATTATTGTAACTTTAACAGTTTTAATCTTTGGGGAAATCTTACCAAAGACACTCGCTCCAAAGCATAGCCTAAAGCTTGCTCTCTTCTATGCTTACTTTATTATTTTCTTCCAAATCATCTTCTTCCCAGTTGTCTATGTTGTAACCGCTGGTATTGGTGCAATCGCTAAAATTTGGACACCAAAAGAAGCTGATCACATTACAGATGAAGAATTAATAACCATCACTGAAGAGATGGAGGAAGCTGGTATTATTGATGAAGATGATGCCGAGTTAATTACTAATGCTATCGATATGACCGAAACCACAGCTCATGAAATTATGAAGCCAAGAGTTGATATGTATGCGGTCGATATTGATGACTTAGAAAATCATTTTAATGAAATAACTGATGATGCTGAATTATACATTTATTCAAGAATTCCCGTTTATGAAGATACCATTGATAATATTATTGGTATTCTAAACTCAAATGTCTTGTTAAAGAAAATCTTAATGAAAGAAGAATTTAAAATCCGTGATATTTTAATTCCGCCTCTTTTCTTCCATAAAACAAAACCTATTGTTGACTGTCTACATGAACTGCGGGTTCATAAAAACCACTTAGCCATCGTTGTTGATGAATTTGGTGGGACGATGGGTATTATAACAACTGAAGATATCATTGAAGAATTAGTTGGTGAAATATGGGATGAAGCTGATACGATCGTGCCTGACTATGTCCAAGTATCTGATAATACTTACTTAGTTGATGGTGATATGAATATCTATGACTTCTTGGAATTAGTTGATTATCCCGATAAAGAATTTGATACGGAATATACAACCGTTGGTGGCTGGTGCACCGAGATTTTAGAACGTTTCCCAGAAACTGGCGATACGTTTGATTGGAACAATCTCCACTTAGAAATTGTTCAAGCCGAACAAATGCGGGTGGAAAAGGTGCGTGTCACAATTAATCAACCTCAAGATGAAGAAAACGAGTTAGAAAACTAACTCGTTTTTTTATATTTCTTAATGCCTTCTTCGTATAAATTACCACCATAGGCATCATATGTAACAATCGCAAAGAAATCTTCGACTTCCAAATGGTAAATAGCCTCAGGTCCTAGGTCAGGATAAGCCACTAGTTCACATTTTTTAATCGTTTGACTAATCGAAACCGCTGCACCCCCAATTGATGTTAGGTAAAGAGCATGATATTTGATTAGGTCATCTTGATATTCCTTACTTCGAGGTCCCTTACCAATCATAATCTTAAGGCCTTCTTGTAAAAGAGTCCTTGCATAAGGGTCCATCCGGTAACTAGATGTAGGCCCCGCCGAACCAATTATTTCATTTGGTCTGGCTGGAGTTGGTCCAACATAATAAATAGTCGCATTTTTAAGTGGAATTGGTAATTTACCATCCTTTAAAGCTTCCATTATTCTTTTATGTGCCGCATCGCGAGCTGTATATATCGTACCTGTCAAATAGATGATATCACCAGCTCGAAGACTCATTATATCTTCTTCTGATAAAGGTAGTTTGAGATGCTTTGTACTCATCTAGATAACCCCCTTGGCATGGCGATTAACATGACATTGAATATTAATAGCAACTGGAAGCGAAGCTATATGGCATGGATAAGATTTAATCCTAACCCCAAGGCAAGTATTAGATCCTCCAAGCCCCATTGGTCCAATACCTAGTTTATTGATTTCATCTTTTAATTCATTTGCTAACTTTTCATAAACACTATTTTCATAAGGGGCATCGAGTTCATCCATTAGAGCTTCTTTAGCTAGTAGCGCACATTTTTCAAAGCCCCCGCCAATACCAACACCAATTACTAGTGGTGGACATGCTTTAGCACCTTTTTCGTTGATCGTATCGATGACAAACTTCTTAATACCATCAATACCTTCGGCAGGAGTCAGCATTTTAAGCGTACTCATGTTTTCACTACCGGCTCCTTTTGGTGCTAGTGTGATTTGAATTTGATCACCATCAATTAATTCATAATAAATAATGGCTGGCGTATTATCAAAAGTATTTCGGCGTTCAATTGGGTCATTAACAACCGAATTACGGTAATAACCTTCTTTGTAAGCAATCCTAATACCTTCATTAATAGCCGCAGTTAAGTCAAAAGGTAAATAACACTCGCGACCTACTTTAACAAAACAAACAACAATACCCGTATCTTGACAAATTGGACGCTTTGTTTGACAAGCTATCTCATCATTTTTGATGATTTCTTCTAAGATTTGTTTGCCGATTGGCGATTCTTCATAATCTTTACTAGTTATTATTTGCTTGATAGTTGAAGAATCTACTTCACAACAAGCTTGATGAACTAATTCTTGGATTTTTAAAATGACATCTTCTTTATTTATTTGTCGCATATTTATTATCCTTTATTCATTATAAATAATTGTTGATGGGTCACACCAATCATTCCATAAAGTGCTATCTAGTCCTTTTGGCACATAGACAACAAGATTAGTTTGATTAAAGGCATCCTTGCCCATAAAGATAAGTTCTTCTGGTAATCTGATTTCTAAAATTGGCGCATCGAGAAAAGCTTGTTCGCCAATCGCCAGGATTGGAATATCACCTAGATATGAAGGTAAGACAACACTTAGTGGTAGTTCGCCTTGATAACCGGTGATTAAATAGTATTCTCTTGGATTTTCTTCATTGTCATCAATCATTTGGAAAGTTAAGCTTGATGGTTTAAGCTCCTCCTCATACCAAGCAAATAAGTATATCGACCGGCCAGGCATCGTAATAAGATTAAAACTTTCAGTCAAATCCATATCCAGATACCAACCACCAAAAGTAAAGTTTTCTCTTTTGGCATCTGGTATTTCAATATAAGCACCAAATTTTAAATTTATACTAGTTATCGCTTCCCCACCATTAGTGAAGAAATAAATATCATAACTATTTCGGTAATAATAGTAATCAACTTGTAAGAGACCTTTTGGATCAATTGTCAGTTCTTGAACTGGTGGTGTTACAAAGCCTTCATAATTATTGACTTGAACCTTAACTTTCGTATCTGTTACACCAAACAAAACGGTTGCTTCATGTAAGCTAAAAGCATCATTATCTAAATTTTGCCAGTAATGATTAACAACATAATTAATATCATCCCGAGGACTCCATTTAGCTTTGAGTGGTAAATCATAATCGTATTGATAAATACCATCTTCAATTTTTACCCCCGCATAATACCAGCCTTCAAAATTATAACCAAGGCGTGAAGGCGTTGGTAAGTAATAGCTTTCTAAATAATTAGTATCTACCTCATCTAAACCAACCTCACCACCAGCTGGATCAAGGTGAATTTGATAGGTATTGATTTGCCAATTAGCTTTCAAATCAAGGTCACCATAGGTTAGTTGGTAATTAGGATTCGGAATTCCTTCTTCACTATCACTCCAACCGGTAAATGTATAACCTTTTTTGGTTGGGTTTCTTAATACTTGACCATCATCAGTCGTGTATGTTGTAATCATCTCACCACTACCACCATCTAATTGATAACTGATTTGGTAAGTATTAGGAAGGTAGTGGGCAAATAGTTGCATCGTGCCAAATGAACCTTTTGGAATATCGACACTATCTTGTAATTCATTAGATAAATTAGTGGTCCAGCCAGTAAAGGTATAACCATCCCTTGAAGGTGCCCCAATATGAATTGTATCGGTATCCATATTATAAGTACTTGGAACATCATCTGGTAAAGTACCATTATCTAAATTGATTTGAATAGCAAAATCATTAGCCTTAAAAACTGGTTGCAATACTAAATCACCAAAGGTGCCACGATTAATATAATGACTCTTAGTAACTGCTCCATTTGTACTACTCCAACCTTCAAATGTATAACCAAATTTTTCGATTGTGGGTAGCATAAATGATGATAAAACATTATACTCACTAGGGTAAGCAGTACTATCCACATCAAGATAGCTAATCCGATAAGTCTCCATTTCATATAAGGCTTTAAGCTTTAAGGTTAAGCGGTTATCAATTAATTCATAGTTCATTAAATCCCAACCGCTAAAACGGTATCCATTAAGTAATGCCTTAGGAGTCTCTTCTTCTACTAGTGTTCCACCATATAATACATATTGGTAGCTAACATCAAGACCTAAAACCAAAGCATTTGACGAAGCAGCAACATAATCTTTTTCTTGACATAGTTTATGAATATAAACTAATTCCGCTTGTCTTTTAGCATCACTATATTCACCTAAACTGATAAAGGCCTCATATGCTTCATCAAACTTGCCATCTAAAGCAGCCTGCTTGGCACTCTCATATTTAGCCATTGGCATAATAACAAAGATGGTATAGAATAAACCAACAAAAGTAATTGCGACAAAGGTAATTACGATTCTTAAAACCATCTGGTCTTTCTTCTGCTTTTTGGCTTGGGTGATACTTTTAATATTTGCTACCTCTTTTAAAAAGGATAGATAAATACTAATTACCTCATCAAAGGAGTTGGCAGCATCAATTAAAGCTAGGCTTTCCCCCGCAAGCGCAACAATCTTTAGGTGGTCGCTTTTTTCATAAAGACTATGTCTAATTTGTTCACTCATATTAATAAAATATGAGCGCACCATTTGTTGATATTTAGTAAAATTTAGCGTCTCTTGAATAGTATTTTGCTTTAATGTATCATATGCATCATCTAAATCGTTACATTGTTCAACATTATTGATATTAATTTCAATATTATGATATAGTTTTTTTAATAAATGATATTGCCTATTTAATAAAGAAGGTGTCAAAATAGCATCTGGACTCAGTAAAAGGCACGCATAAGCACGCATTTTATTTCCTGTACGCATTTTAACACCTCACTTCTTATTAATATAATTCATCTAAATAATCAACTAATAAATCTCTTAAAACTTCAGTTGTATTATAAAACTCTAAACCATCAAATTCATCATAGAATGGACTAAAGAATACATAATCAATCACCGCAACATCATAATAACCATCATTGCTAATACTATTGATATTAAATGATGTATTAAAATATAAGTAATCACTATTATCGCGGTAAAGTTGTTTAATTAGGCTACCTTTCATTGATAAGGTAATGACTTGATTATCAAAAGGCAAAACCTCAAATACATCCGCAATCGTCATTTCACCATTACTGATATAGGCTCTAATACCACCGGTATTAATAATCGCCATATCAGCATCATATCTATCAGCCATTAAATCAGTTGCATAGTGGCCTAAAACCGATTTTGATAAATAACTAGTATTACCTAACACCCGGTTACCTTCATTAATCGTTGCTTGATATTTCTTTTCTAAGCTCACAATTTCATAATCAGGTTGATAATCAAATGGATTATATTGCCTAACCACAAATGAAGGATTTTCTAAATCATAATCAACAACAACGACACCCTGATTCTTATCGCGATTTTGAACAACTGGAATTGTTTTATTATCACTTCTTTTTAAAGTCGTACTGATTTGTTGATGGGTGTGACCACAAAAAATACCATCAATCGCATAAATGCCACTAAGGGATGCAAGCGAATTATTAAGGGCTTCATCATAATCATGAATACTAACAATGACTTGATCACAGCCAAGATCAGTTCTTAATTCTTTAGCGCATTCTCTAACAATTGTCATTGGATAAACAAAATCATAGTTTTCAACTCTAGTTGATAGGATACTTGATTCTAACTCATAACCGATTAAGCCAATAATACCAATCTTACTGCTACCAACCTCGACAACTGTATAAGGATCTAGCCATTCAACTCGCTTACCGGTTGTTTTATCGATAATATTAGCACCTAAGAATGGGAAATTGGCTTCACCATTTGATGGATCACCATCACAGTATTGGTAAACGACATCTAGTCCCCAGTCAAAATCGTGATTACCAATTACAAAGCAGTCAAAATCCATCGCGTTAAGCGCCTCAATTAAAGGAGCACCTTGCAAAACATTCGAAACATACGAACCTTGGAAAATGTCACCATTGGCAATTTTGATTAAATTACCTTGATCAACCTCATTGATAATTGCTGATACTCGAGCAAGGCCTGGGGTATCGTCATCAATGTATGACCCATGCGTATCATTAATCATCAAGATTTGATAGTGACCTTTGTCTGGATAGCTTTCATATTTAATACTTGCAAATTCACTATTCTTGATAGCTTCATTACTAGAAATAGCTTGAACTTTAATTATGAATTCATCATTAATTAGTTTGCTTAGGCTAAATGAAGTAGCACTACCAGCACTTGCTAATTCTTCATTAACATAGACCCGGTAATAAGAAGCATATGCAACCGGCTCCCATTTTAATTCTTCACCAACTAAAACGAGTTTTGGACGTTCTAATTGATAAGGTAAAACCTCTTCTTCAGTAGGTGTTGATGATGGCATCTCGCAGCCAAATAAGCAGAGTGGGATTAGTAATACTAATAAAAACCAACGTTTTCTCATAAATTCATTCCTCTAATTGCTATTATACTACAAATAAAGCATTTTCACAAGATTAGTTATTTGTTATTTATTCATAATTTGTTATATAATATGGAAGGACTAATATTGAAAGGAGGATTAACGATGATTGGTGTTCTAATTACCTTTATTATAACGATTATTTTAATGATTACCTGCATCCTAAAGCACTGGACCATCCGGATTAAAAACTTCATTGTCATCGATGCATATCTAGTTGTTACCTTCGTTGGAACAATTATCGCGCTTATACTAGCCCGTGTTAAACCAGTTGTATTAATTAATGCGGTTGGGGCTAACAATGCGATTAATCCTCTTAAAATCATTATTCTTTTATTATCGTTAACCTTTATTTCAATTTCGCTTGATGTTCTTGGCTTTTTTAACTATTTAGCAGTCAAGATTGTGGCCAAAGTTAAACACTCACAATTTAAATTATTCTTTACCCTTATGGCTATTATTGGACTTTTAACGGTTATCACTAGTAACGATATAATCATTCTTACCTTTACCATTTTTATTTGTTACTTTGCAAAAGCGACTAAAATCAATCCCCTTCCATATTTAATTTCTGAATTTGTGATTGCCAATACTTGTAGTATGCTCCTTATTATTGGTAATCCAACTAATATCTATTTAGCTACATATTTTAATGTTGACTTCTTAGCTTACTTAGAAGTCATGTGGCTCCCAACGCTTTTAGCGACCATTGCAAGTCTCATTGTGTTACCACTATTATTCTTTAAACAATTAAAAAAGCCTTTTGAAGCTGTTGATATCGCACCGGCTGAAGTTTATAACCGCCCGCTAGTAATTATTAATCTTGTTATCTTATTATCAGTCACCGTAATGCTTGCCATTAGCCATTACTTGAGACTAGAAATGTGGATTATTACTTTAATCGGAGCCTTCTTACTTCTTTTAATTGAACTATTCTTTGCAATATTTAAACATGACTTTTATGTGCTTACCAAAACATTAAGTCGTCTTCCCCTAGCTTTAGGTGTCTTTGTTCTAATTATGTTTAGTATGACAACCGCTTTAAAGGAAGCTGGAATTCTTAATCAATTACAAACAATAATGATTCGATTAACAAATGATAACCAACTAGTTACAACTATTTGTTATGGTGCGGCATCAACTGTTACTGATAATTTAATAAACAATATTCCAATGTCCTTAGGATTTGTTAATCTAATCGAAGGAGTAAATCCTACAATTCAGCCATATGCACTATTTGCGACAATCATCGGTAGTAATATTGGTGCTTACTTAACCCCTATTGGTGCCCTAGCTGGTATCATGTGGCAAGGAATCTTAAAAAGACAAGATATTGAATACTCTTATTTCGCCTTTTTAAAAAATGGTTTGATTCTATCATCTGTTATCTTAATCGTAAGTCTAATTGGCTTATACATCATTTTATAGAAAAAAAGGTAGTTGTTACTACCTTTTTTAATATTCATATGAACTTCTTTTTTGACGCCAATAATTAAGAGCTAATTCCCCCGCCGCAACGATCAAAACAATGATAATTGTCCAAGCGAATAATTCATCCATATAGATGTTCGATTTAACATCATATAGCACTCTTCCAAGACTATTATTAGTCTGCGCAAAGTACTCACCCATAATCATAACTTTGAATGATAAACCCATTGTTTGAAGGAGTGTTAATAGAATACTTGGTACACAAATTGGTAAATATACTTTGAATAGTTTCGTCCCAAAATCAATATTAAGAAGCGCTAGATCATCTTTTAAATTTGGTTTAATCTCTCTAAAACCAGCTAAGATGCCTTCATACATTAGTGGTAATATCACCACGATTGCCACAATAAAAGGAGCAATAATTCTTGAAAAGAATAGAACAATCATCAGTGATAAACAAATAAAAGGAACCGTCCTCATAAGGCGCATTAGAGGAGCAATAAGCTCATAAATAAAGTTTACTTTAATAGTGACAATCGCAAGAATTAGAGCTGCAACTAAACAAATACCAATATTTAAGAATACTCTTAAAATAGTAAAGCCAAAGGCTTTTAGATTACTAGCTGTCATAATTTTAGGAAAGGCTTTAAAAATAGCACCCACCGATGGATAGATCATTTGATTGTCTTTAATACTTGAGATAATAATCCAAATTAAGAAAAGAATTAAAACTGTTAACGAGCTAAAGCCGACTTTTTTAATAATAGAATCCTTCATCTGGTACCTTTCCGCCAATCGTACCAGCAAGGCCTGCGGCTATTACCTTTTCGCAGTAATAACTTACTTCCTCTTTTACTAGAGGATGAGTTAATAAATTGCAATTAGGAATGGCTTTCATTAATTTTTCAGCATCCATCTTAGCAAGATTAGAATCGATTTTACCAACTAAAAGAGTTGCTGAATCTGGATGATCTACGACAAACTTAATACCATCTTCAATATTTTCTAAAAGTTTAGTGAGTTCACTCTTGCCAACCAAGTCTTTTTTAATAAATAGACCAGCTTGTGGAACATCAAGACTAGTGCCTGAGGCGTCACTCCATAATGAAGCAAGATTGATAATATTATAATTGCCAGTTGATTCAATTACACTCTTTGATGGTTCAGCTGTTAAAATTGTTTTAGCTTTACCACTTACTAAAAGTGGGTTAACATCCGCAACACTATCAGCATAAGTTACTACTGGTTCAATATTATAATACTTACAAAGGGTTGAAAACATTACACCAGGAGTAGCATTACGACCAAAAATTGTGATTTCTTTGCCATCTAGTTCAGCAAAGCTACTTACTTCTGTTGATAAAATAAAGTAATTGCAGCCAACAATTGGACGATATAGAACATACTGAAAATCAGCATTTTGATTATAGAATTTAACACCAAGATTAACTGGCGCTACAATTAGGTCATAGCTAGCTTGCGTGAATGCGGCGATCAGTAAGTCAGATCCACTTACAACTTCAGCTTCAACTTCATTCATTTCGATAAATGATGACATCGCAATAGCTGGTGTACCGCTTGGTAGAATCATTTTATACTTAGTACCACTGCCAACATTACAGCTAGCTAAACTAAAAAACAAAAAAACAAAAGATAACATTAATAATACTTTTTTCATATTCTTTCACCCCTATTTATATTATACTCTTTATCATAATAAAAAAGTGTAACATTTGTTACACTTTAATTTTTCTTTGGTTTATTCTTAACACTATAGATCGCTTTAGCTACTGTTTTGGTTGGGAAGATTTTAGCTAGGAATCGAAGTACGCGAATCTTAAAGTCGGGAACAATATAGAACCGGTTTAAATGCTTAACCGTATACTTAGCAACTACTTTACTATCAATCCCTTTAAAATCAAAAGTAATGTTTGCGGATGACTCAAAACCAGTCTTAACTGGTCCAGGGCATAAGATACTAATTTTAACTTTCGATTTTTTGCGTCTTAGTTCTTCTCTTAAGCCTTCTGATAGTCTAACAACGTAGTTCTTAGTTGCATAATAAGTAGCCATCAAAGGTCCCGCCATCACTCCTGCAATCGAAGCCACATTTAAAATATGGCCATGATTATTCTTAACCATTATTTGATAATAGCATTTAGTTAAAACATGGAGTGCTTTAATATTAGTATCAATCATTGATAACTCTTTATCAAGAGAAGTTTCTTCAAATGGACCCATATCGCCAAAACCGGCATTATTAACAAGTAGATCAATATCTGGGTATTTTATTGCCAGTTGTTTTAAGCCATCAAAATTGGTAACATCTAAAACTTCTAAGTAAACAGTTTTACCCATTTCTTCTAATTCTTTGCCAATACCAGATAAACGCTCAAGATTACGACCAACTAAAACAAAAGTATCATACTTTTCCGCAAGCACCCTAGCTAGATCGCGGCCAATACCACTTGAAGCACCTGTAATTAATGTTTTCATATTATTTACCTCGCTATTTATTATATTCAAGAATAAAAGTTTCGTCTATCAAAATACATTTAAAACAAATAAATTGTAACATTTGTTACAAATATGATATAATTAGATTGAGGTATCAATTATGAAATTAATAGAATTTAAACAGTTATTAAATAACTTTCCCAAGCAATCCTTTGAACGCGGCGAAATCATTTGTAATGAAGGAGAAGTATGTGAAAAAATAGGCATTATTGAAAGCGGTGATATCAAGATTACCACGATTACCATTCAAGACCACGAAGAAACCATCTCCTACCTTGCTAGTGGTGAGGTTTTTGGTAATAATCTAATTTTTTCTTCACACCCCTTTTTTCTAGGTGATGTAGTTTGTGAAAAGAAAGCATCGATTATTTTTATTACCAAGAAGCAGCTTCTAAGCCTATTTCAAACAAATGAACCCTTCTTGACCGCATACCTAGCCGAAATGAGTGATAAAGCAATAGCAATCAAGCAACAACAAAAACTGATGACGCATAAAAATTTAGCTGACCGGCTTATGTATTATTTATGGATGCAATCGAAAAAAACTAATTCTAATATTATTGCAATTCCATCCATTACCAAACTAGCAATTGAATTATCCATTCCAAGACCAAGTCTAGCACGAATTATCAAAAAGCTTAGTGATGAGGGAATCATCAAATATCAAAAGCATCAAATAACGATTAAATAAAAACGATTTGTCAAAAGACAAATCGTTCTTTTTTGTAAAGAAATATTATGGTTCAGGAATTGGTTCTGGTTCAGGTTCTGGTTCAGGTGTAGGTTCAATTCCTAATTGATTTTTAACCTCTTCAAAGATTCCATGAACAATTCCCTTAAATAGTTTATCATATGGAGCACTGTGATACCATAATTCGATATCTTCATAAACATATTCTTCAAATACTTCTGATAAAACTAAAGCTTCAAGACGGTCATAGAAGCATTGTTCTAATGCTGCGAAGTCCCAATCTAATAAGTAATTCATTTCATCTTCAGTTAAGAATGCTTCAACCATTGCCCAAACATCTTTACCAACTTTAGAACTAATGAAGCCAAATACAGTATTAATTACAAATTGATTAGTAACTTCTTTAACAGGAGCAACAACGTATTCAGCAATAATTTCATCTAATTCTTTAGCTTGTAAAGATTGTAGAAGGTTTTGAACAGCAACCATACCAGCAAGTGAAGATGGATCATCAATAAAGAATTGTTGCCAAATTTCAGGAAGAGCAGCAATTTTTGCGGCACGATCTTCATCATCTGGTGCAATAATCATTGATGGAATCATTGCAATTAAACCAGCATAGAATTGTTCAGTCTCTGTGAATTCTTGATGTTCTTCACTAATTGTAAAATTGCAAGCGATAAATTCTTCAAACATTGATACTAACATTTCACCATTTAATAATTGATTTAGAGTATATGCTTGTAAAACATCTTTTAATCCAGGAACAGAATCAATCATTGAGAAGACAATTGTCATATCAATCATCTTAAGAGCGTTGATCATTTCATCAGTGAAGCCAAGTGCTTCCTTAGCCATACCAGCTGCAAAATCATTATTTAATAATTTAGTGAATGAATCAACTAATACTAAGATATCATATAGATACATTGCTTTTAATTCTTCAACGTCAATTTCAATGTTACCAAGTTTAATTGTAATCTTAACAACTTCTTTGATACCTAGAGCAGTTCGAACTTCTTTCCAAGTATCTTCATCCATAATATAGGTAAATAATGTTGCAAATGGTTCTTCATCTGGTTTAACTTCGTACATTTCAATATCGAATCCTAAATCAATTAATTCAATTAAATCAAGATAATCATCAGAAATGAAGTAATCATACAATAATTGTTCTAAATCAGTAAGAACTAAATTAAATGCACTACGTTCAGCATCTGCATCATTGATTAATTCTTCTAATTGTAGAGCATATTCTTTAGCTTGACCTAAAACTTGATCAATAGCGATAACGAAACGAAGATAACTCATAACAAGTGCAACACGGTCAGCATATAAAGTTGATTCTGGATCATTCCAAGATTCAAATTCATTTTCAATTATACTACAAGTGCCTTGCATTCCAGTAACATAATCAACAGTTTCTGCTTCTGGATCAAATGGAGCATAAATCTTATTTAAAGCTTCACCCATTGCATGGAATACTTCAGAGTTATATAAAGCTTCAATTGCGGCTTTAGTTTCAGGCTTTAATAGATATTCTTCGAAAGCTGTCATCTTTTCACTATATTCAGCACCTAAGTATGCAGGTAGAACAGAAGTTAATAAGAATTCAACGACTGGTGTAAACAATTCTTTTTGCGCAGCATAGAATTCTTGTAAGCCTTCAACGCGTGATGGAAGTGATGCAACAAAGGCATCAAGTTTTTCAACAAACCATACAACTTCTTGCATTGATTGTTCAAAGCCTTCACGATCATGTTCAACTTCTTCTGCATTATAACCTTCAGCGATTTCCCAATCATAGATTAAATTATTGATTGCTTTGAAATCAGTTAAGCCAAGAAGACTTCTTAAAGCAGTGTATTTACCTTGAACATCATTAGCCGCAGCTAATAATTCAGCTAATACTTGGTCAATAACAGTACCATCAAGAATTGCTTCTTCAGTGATTACACCACAAACGTTTTGGACATAACCAGCACATGCTTCAAGTAAGTCACCAGCAGCACCAAAGACAGCGCCAGCTTTAGAAGCCATTGTAAGAACATTGTTAAGAATGCCCTTAGCATATTGCATATGATTACCTAGGAAGAAATAACCGATTCCATCAAATGCGGTTTCAACAAGTGATTCATAATTGATTGTTAAACCTTCAGCATAAGGAGCTTGATAGCTATTTAAGAACTTAGCATAACGGTTAGTAGCAAGTGCATATGCTTTATAAATAGCGATTAAGTTAATACTTAAAGGTTGGTCATTATTAATTAATGTACCAGCAGCGGCAGCCGCAGGGTTTTCGTTTAATTCTTTCATTTCTTGAATGAATGAAGCGATTTCAGGAATTCTAAATAAAACTGGATAATTTTCTTGAACATAAGCTTTTAAATCTTCTAAAACGATGCCAACAAATGTTTCAAATGGGTTAGCACCATCAACAAAGCCTAGAGCTTCTTGAATATGAGCAACAAGAGCTTCGATTTGTTCATATTCTAAGTCTTCAATACCGAATTCAGCAATAATCATTGCTGGATCATCTTCTTGTAAAACCGTTAAGAAGTGTGATAATTCAGGCATATAAGTATCCATAGCAAGTTGAATACTATCTTTAAGAGCACTTACATCATATGTGAAATAGCTTGCCCAATCAAATGTTGCAAGAACTTCTTCCATTGTGATTTCACCTTTTACTAAAGCAACAAGATCGATTTCATCAAGTTTTTCATTGAAGGCTTCTTTATCAAATACTAAACCATTTTCAAAATGACATTGATATAAGAAGTCAGCGAAATCTTCTTCTGAAGCAAGTGGATTCATAACCATATCAGGAATTAATCCCATGAAGTAGTTTTGAATCTTAGTAACATTTTCTTCTGATAATTCAACATATTCTTCAGCGCCTAAAGCCTTTAGAACTTCTGCTAAATATGGGAATACTTCAGATAAAGATTCAGGATAGCCAAGAGAAATGATTTGGCCATAAATAGGATATTGTTCAAACCATTTGCCCGCAGCAACCATAGCAATTGTTTCAACATCTTCAAGTACTTTTTCAGGTGAGAATTCAGGATCAGTAATTGAAGCAATTGTTGTTGTGATTTCAGCGATAATACCTTCGCTTAGACTCTTAACAACAGCTTGAGTATTAGATAATAATTCTTTAACATCAGCATCAGTTAGTGAATTTAAGAAACTGATGATGTAATGATTTGCTGAATAGAAGTTAATTAAAACGCCTCTTACACCATCAAAAGTAATTAAACCTTGAAGTGATGTAGGTAGCATAGCTTTAAATAGACCTTCTAAAGTAGCAAGTAATTCATCAAAGTCATGCTTACTAGGCATAGTGTTAACTAAAGCACCAACAATCGCATTCTTTAAAGCAGCTAAGTCATTATATAATGCATCATCAACAAATGATTCAGCACTTTGGAATTTAGCAAGTAAACTCTTTAGTTGTGCTTCGTATGTACGGAAGAAAGCGAGTGTATAAGTGATATTTTGAACACTCTTAGCATTTAAATTAGCTAGATAAACGCTAGCTGCACGAAGTGATGCAACTAATTCTTCATCAGAATAGTATTCAGTTTCATAGTTTTCAATTGTACGTCTATGACGAAGTGGAGATGGCTCTGGTTCTGGCTCGGGTTCTGGTTCTGGTTCAGGTGCAAGAGCAACTTCTAAAGCATCAGCTTTTTTACCTAAGAAGAATGCACCAAATATGCGAGCACCTTCAATTAGTGAATATTCATCAGCTTCTTGATCAACCATTTCAAGTAAACTTCTTAAAATAATAATTGAAGCTTCACCTTTATCAGCAACTTGTTTAATTTCACCAAGGCTATCAATAACATTTTGTAATGAAACGCAAAGAGCATCAACATTATCACTAATTAGACCAACTTTATATAATTGAGTGCCTAAAGTGTTAATCTCATCTTCTGTTACAGTTAAACCATTTTGTTCCATAAAGGCAGTTAAAGATGCATTAGATTTTTGAACATCTGCATCATCAACTGTTGCAACATAAACGATCTCAGCACTCTTTACTGAGTCGATATATCCTTCACCTTTTGCTTTAACAGAAAGTTTAACTTTACCACTAATTTCACCTAAAGCATAGCTGTTAGTTTCAACAACATATTCTTTATCGCCAACATAAACAACATAGCTTGTCGCATGTAAAACGGCATCCCATGTAAATACATTATCATTAACAGCCAAATTTTCAGGTTTGTCTAATGATTCAGTAATTGGGGCAGGTTTAATTGGTTCTTCTGTTGGAACAGGTTTTCTGTTCTTAACGCCAACAACGATTAAAATAGTAGCAACAGTTACGATTACAACAGCTGCAGCACTAATTAATGCAATCAATAATTTTTTGTTTTTCATTCTTTTCCTCCTATTTTTTAATTTCTTTACATATATCGATGTTTGAAACACCTACAAAATAATAAATATAGCTTAATGCAAAGCATAAGATACCAACTACAAGGCCAATTATAATTATCTTCCAGTTGACAACTAAGTTCACATAATAGCCAAAGATAAGGGTAAATCCGCCGAAGAAACGGAAGATTGATAGTAGCATAAAGGCTACCGGTAGCATAATGGCTAGGTAGGAGACAAGCATTTCCTCACCAAAGAGTTTAAAGACTGCTTTTCTACTAATACCTAAGACCTCAAGGGTCGCCAAATCGGTTTTGATTTCTTGGAAATTCAAAATCGTATTATTAATAATGGAAACGATAAAGCAAGCTATAATAATTGCTACTACCGCGTAAATAACTTTTAAAGCCATTCGGGCGCGGCTAATGAAAGCTTTTAGGGTTACCGATGCGTCATATAAATAGCAAAGGTTTTTACCATATTCGCGACTTACCATCTGCCTAAAATCATTTAAGCCCTTAGCATCATCTAAGTCATTAGCGATAATAATAGCTTGTGATTTACCACCATTTTTATAATATTCATTAGTATAAGCAAATTGTTGAAATGGTAATTCAGCCGTAGCTAGAATTTCATAGCTACGATTACCATTCGGATAACTAAATTCTAAAACGTCGCCAACCTCATATCCACTACTAGATAAAAAGTCTGGTTTAACAATTATATAAGACCTTTCACTATTTTTAAATGTAGAGGCTTGCTCTTTAGTTAATTCAAAGCCCATAAAAGCATTGGTTGCTTCAACCGCACTACTAAAGATCATTAAGAAGTCATTCTTTTCATCGGCCGTATGGATACTAACATCAAAGTAACCATAAGTAGCTTCTTGAACATTTGGATGCGTCTTAATTTGATCAACCATCGTCTGCGTTACACCACTTGGAACAACTAAGACTGTATCAATAGCTAAATTGTTCTCAATTTTTTGCATGTTTTGTTCGATGGTATCAATTACTAAGAAACACATAACAATACCAAATAAGCAAACAAGCAAAATTTTAAGAGAATTGTGTTTTATACGGTTAACTTTTAAATTATTAAGGAAAGATTTATTGAAAACCGGACTAAAACGCATAAAGCGACAAATGATTTTTAAAACGAGTGATACAAGCATTAACCCAAATACAAGGGTTATAGCAACGCCGAATACTGAATAAATCACTTCCGGAACAAACCTTGGTAGTACAAAGAAAGTAATTACCCATAGTGCCCCTAGGATTCCATTAGCAATTAAGAGGTTTTTAAAACTCATTACTTGATCATAGGTTTTATTTTTAGCTAGGTCAGCGGTTTCTAATAATTGATAACGACGGTAATAATAAATAATTGTCCAACCACATATTAAATACATACTCACTAGTGTTCCCACAAACTGCCACCATTTATAATGGTAGACAAAGTGTCCCCGTGGTGACATAATACTAAATTCATGAGTATAGATAAAAGTATTTAATAAATATGCGAAAAGCAAAGCAAAAAGTGATAGAATAATGATTTCGATTGCCAAAACCTTAAAGACATAGGTCTTCTTTTCGCCTAAGGTTTCGACAATACCAACTTCGTTTTTAAAGTTACGGATTCGCAAGTTGAGAATTGAAACAATAACAAAGGTTAACGCCGCAACAAAGATTGCCAGTGCTGCATATACAACACCTGTCATAATATCAAGATTAGCTTTTAGGTCATCGTAATTACGCGGATCTTTAACTGTTGAACCCGCATAAAAATCTTCACCTAGCAAGAATTTAATCATGCTACTTCTTTTAACACCATCTTTTAAGTGGATATAAAGATTAGTCGATACATCCATTCCCGCCATTGTATCCATGCTTAAACCCAGTGATTGATACATGTATTCATTGACAAAGGATTCTTTAGCAACGATAACCGCATAATCTTCAAGTAAACTGATAGCTTCCACCACCGCGACAACCTGATAATAATAATTATTACCGGCCAAATCAACGCAAACCGCGTCGCCTGTCTTAGCACCAATTACACTAGCTACTTTTTCAGTAATAATGCATTCATCAGCTTGCAAATGGGCAATATCTGCTAGAATAAAAGGATTAATTCCTTCACTCGTGCAACCCATAATTTTAGCACTCGATGAAGCCTCATCAAAGTAAACAGTTGATGGCACTTCAAATGATGAAGCATAATAATCGATATAATCTCTTAGTTGTTTTAGCTTATTACCATCAATAATATGTTTAGTACTATTAGCATCATATTGAACAACAATATCAACTCGTTCATGACGCAAATCTTCAAATAGGTAATAACCATCTGATAATCCACCACGAACTGATAAAGCTGTCAAAACAATAAAGGAAAACATCGTTAAAGAAAGAAACAAACTAATCGTTCGAAAAGGATTTCGCGTGACATTTCGATAAACATATCGAAATTTAAATAGCAAGTTCTTCATGATAAGCGTTCATCATTAATGATTTGACCATCAATAATTTTAATATGACGATTGGCATATTTCAAATGATCTAGTGAATGAGTAACCATTACAATTGTTTTACCATATTGTTCGTGAAGAAATTGGAAAGTCTTCATTACTTCTTCACCACTCTTTGAATCTAAGTTACCTGTTGGTTCATCCGCAAAAATAATCTCCGGATCATTTATTAACGACCGAACAATCGCGCAGCGTTGTTGCATACCGCCTGATACTTGATTTGGAAAATAGTTTTTATAATCAATTAAATTAAAATGGGTTAATAATTCATTGATGCGTTTACTATTTTCATCCCCAGCGATAATTCCGGCTAAAGCGACATTTTCATATAACGTTAAATTAGGTAATAGATTATAGGCTTGGAAAACAAAGCCGATATGCTTTTTACGTAGTTCAGACATCTTATCATTAGAAATAGAAGCTAAGTCTTCTCCTTCAAATAAGATTTGTCCACTCGTAATCTTTTCAAGTCCACTAATACAGTTTAAAAGGGTTGTCTTACCAGAACCCGAAGGACCAGTAATAACTAAGAAATCACCTTTTTCAATTGTGAACGAAAGATCTTTTAGCACATTTGTTGTAAATGATTTTGTACTGTAATTCTTAACTAGATTTTTAACTTCTAAAACGCTCATTTTTCATTTTCCTTTATCTTATTATACTACAAAACACCTTTTTTTGTTAAATATTTATACTTAATTTTTTTATTGATAAAAAATGTGCTATAATGATTACGAAAGGTGGTTTATAAAATAAATGACTGAATTACGTTTTTGTGGCATCGAACCACTATCATTAGTTGATTTAGAAGGGATGCTAGTTTGTACTCTTTTTACCAATGGCTGTAATTTTAGATGCCCATTTTGTCAAAATAGTAATCTCGTATTTAATCAAGATATTACCTATTTAGACTGGGAAGAAATCTTGAGTTTTCTTAAAAAACGCCGTAATATGCTTGATGCAGTCTGCGTAACTGGTGGTGAACCAACCCTTTATCCTGATCTTGCTAATAAATTAAAGGAAATCAAGGCATTAGGCTATTTTATTAAGCTTGATACTAATGGAACAAACCCAGAAATGCTAAAAGAATTATACCAAGCCAGTTTAATCGACTATGTTGCCATGGATATTAAAAACGCTCTTGATAAATATCAAGAGACAATTGGAACAAAGCTTGTTAATTTAGTTAATATTCAAGAGTCTATCAACTTCTTAAAGACAAGTGGTATTGATTATGAATTTAGAACCACGCTTGTCCACGAATTTCATACCCCTGAAGACATTGAAAAGATCGGTCTTTGGTTAGGTAATGTAAAACGGATGTATTTACAGAAGTTTAAAGATAGTGAAACTTGTATTAAACAAGGCTTACATGAAGTCGATCTTCAAACTGCTCATCAATATAAAAAAATCTTAAAGGAACATATGAATAACGTTTCTTTAAGAGGATATGAATAAAAGCGAGTTGGATAACGATTATTCGTTATCTAACCCGCTTTTTTTAATTATTGATCACTATCAGATTCTGAATCAGGAGCTGTTAAGACACCATTACGATATAATTCTTTCTTATAATCAATGCGTTCTTTCTTTGTCTTTGTCTTCTTAACTTTATCATCAGCATTGTTTTCTTTAACTTGCTTTTGATAATGTAGTTGTGAATCGATTGCTTGTGCAATTAATTCTTTAGATTCTTTAAAGTTTTGTTCATATGTCTTATTAAGAGCACCTGTACAATCTTGTTCAGATAGTGTTGCACTTTCATGAACAAGTGAATCAAAGATTGCTTGCATCGTTAGAACAGCTTTAATGGCGATATCTAGTCCATCAAATCCTTCATCACTAAAGTAATTAATCTTATTTAATAGTTTATGCGATTGATGACGTAATTTCTTAAAGGCATTAACAGAATCCTTAACTGAATGATTAGCACTATTCTTAGCAATTTCTTTTTGGAATGTGTTTTCCATTTGGTTGATTGCTTTGGTAATATTGCGGTATGGATTTAAACCTCTAACAATAAATGTATAAGCGATAACCGCAAGTACTAAACCAACCATTACAAATGGTAAAATTGTAATTAAGAATTCACGGAAATTGAAATTGCTAACTTTAACCGTTGCAACTTCTTCTAAGTTACCTAAGCGATATGTAAATTGATATTTTGCAGTGACAGGATTGTCAAAGTGACAAGTATTACCACTCATATTAGGAGTAATTTCGGTACCATTTTCTAATACTGTACAATTAAAATCAGCATTCTTACAATCATCACGGCCATTAACCGTAAAGATCACATCAAATGGTTTACCAGGCTTAGGGAATTCTTGTGAAAGGCGATAACCAATGTTCTCAACCTTTTCAACAATAATTGTTACAACTGCACTGATAATCTTTTCTTCACCGACACCAACATCAACAAAGGCATAAACCGTTGTTGTACCAGCGTGGTTAGGTAGAATTGTTGCTTTCGAACTACCACTATTAAATAGTGATACCGTATCATCATCAGTACTCCATTGGTAAACATATTCATTAGCAATCATACCATCTAGTAAGACTTGTAATTCATATTGATTCTTAAGCATTACAAGATAGATTTCATTTTCAGCAAATGATAATTGATGTTGTTGACCAGCAATCGCCGCAATTCGCATTACTCTTTCGGCTTCAAAAGTCTTCTTCTGCTTATTATCAGTTAGGCGAAGTTTTACATTGTGACTACCTTCTGACAATTTAGTTTGATATGTTGCACTTGATGAAGCAATCACATCATCAACAATCCATTCATAGCTTAAGTCATCTGAGAAGACAAAGCCTAGTGGATTAAGTGTGAAAATCAAATTATCAAGTTTCGAAATAGCACCCGTAGCATCACCTTCACGGCGAACATCAATATCGATATGTGGTTCTTCTCTTGAAACAATGATTGTTGATTTCAAAACAATTTGTGAACCATCTGATTGGAGAATCAAATATACGTCAGTTGAGCCAATATCATTAAGACGAACAATCATTTCCCGTTCTGGATATGAATCAACTAAACAGATATTGCGGTCCATAGCAACAGCGAAACGTTCACTTTGATATAACATATCTTCATATGCTTGAGGAACTGTTAGGCGAACGTATTCATCTGTTAATAAAGCTTGGACAACAGCACCTTCAGCGAATGTTGTTTCAATGCTTTGGGTTGTAATAACGGTTCTTAAATAGAAAGTATGTTTGCTTAAATAGAAACCTTTATAAATAAAGATACAAGTAACTTGTTCATAACCAGATGAATAAGGATTATATACTAATTGATTGTGTTCACTATCAAAGCGAATTGAACCATTATTCAAGTAATTATTCATGATTTCAACGCTTAAGTCGCTACCTGCATATGGAGCTTCTTCGTTATCTAAACGATACATAATTGGAATATAGAATTCCTTTTCACCCATGGCAACATATTCATAGTTTTCAAAATAGAATTCGCCTTCTGGTTCAGGAATTGGAATATCAAGGTCACCAATTTGATATGTGAAGACAATACTATCAACGATTTCACCATCATATAAAATCTTGATTAGTAGAGAACCAAGTGATGCATATTCATTTTCAGAAATGGTAATAACCGCACCATTTATTTCATAATTAATTGGTTCGCTATTATCACAAACAAGACTGAAATGTGAATCAAGTTCAACTAGACCACTTGCACCATATGCTTTAACGGTATAGTTATTAGTACCATTAAGTGGTAACTTGACTAAGCCAGAAACCGATTCATCATTTTCATCATATAAGTAATAACTAAATTCACTAGCAGGTGAATCAAGTAAGACACTCACATTTAGGGTAATTGGTTCATTGCTATCTAAATAAGCAAGAATTGTAAATGAACCAACAATTGTACCAGCCGTTACAGAATAATAACCATTAGTCTCTTGCATATCTGGATTATTAAATACCGTAAGCGCGTTTTGATTAGATACACTAAAGCGTGGTACAATATCAGTAACTAGTGATTCTTTACCATCAACAGTTTGATAAATTGTAAAATCAGCACGGCCTTCTTTTTCAAGTTCGATTTCAGATAATGCAACACCTTCGTTGTCTGCAAAATAATATCTTGTAAGGGATGCTATCGTCATTACCGAAACGTTTAAATAAATTGTTTCGTTAAATGATTCATTGGTAATACTGCATAATACAACATAATCACCTAGAGCATCATTACTAGCATCAACCATAAAGCGTCCATTTACCATATTAGGAGAGTCTTGACTAATAATTGGTGCAACAGTAATACCACTCTTATTAACTTGATAGCTTACTTGATAGCTTTGTGGAAGTGCCTCATCTAATTGAGCTAAGCGGTAATAAATGCCAACTTCAGCACTTTCACCCGCAATTAGCGATAATTCTGTAATCTCAGCACCAGTTTCATCAACAAAATAGAATGATGGACTATCAGTAGTACTAACATTAACCGCGATTTGACCAACAAATGTCCGATCTTCCCAAGTAATAGTGGCGCTAATAGTTGTTTCGCCAATATAATCAGTTGAAGCAATGGTAACAACATAGTAAATATTATCTGGACCACCAAAACTTGTTGAAGCATTCACAATATTATTAGTTGAATAACTAAAGCTTACATTATATTCATTATCAACTTGAATAATATCTTCGCCATCATATAAATATAAGAATAAGTCTTCACTATCATTTTGCGATAATTCTAATGTTGATACAGGGTTACGATTGCTATCACCAAAATAACATTCAGGTAGATTAACAGCTTCTGTAACAATGACTTCTAGTGCAACTGCACCAGCATAGCTTTGATATTCGCCTTCTAAAACAATAATATTAAGATTATATTCACCAACTTCACTAGCGCTGATATAAAATTCACCAGTAGCTGGTTCAGAACCAACTTCAATACCATTAATTGGCATATGACTAATTGAAAGCATTGATGGAAGACCAAAGATTTGATCATCTTGATATAATCTTACTTCTAAGTTCTTTTCATCACCAACTGGAAGCGTAACACTTGTAATTATAGCCTCGGTATCTACATCATAAATACCTAAGCTCATATCACCAGTGATGTTAACAGGATAGGTTGCAATCCGCTCCATTTGACCAGATGGATAATAAACATTAGTTACAATCTCATAAGTTCCAGAATACAAATCATTAATAGTAAATTCGGCTTCTTCGGCATTTAGCATATAGATGCCAGGAACTGAAACAGTTATTGTTCCACCTAAATCTTGAATTGCAGCAAAATTATCAATTTCAAAAGTATAAAGATAGAAATCTGATAAATACAAGGAATTCTCTTGGGTGTTAAGTGGACTAGTATTTAGGCTAAGAGTTGCGGTTGGATATTGAGCATCTAAATCCTCAACCGTAATTGATATAGCACCACTAAAACTTGCATTAATTGGATAGTTAATTTCTTCTCCTGATTGATCACCATATTCATACGTATTCATTACCGCTTCATATGCAGTATCATTAATCGTGCAAGTAGTTCGATATGAGCCAACACTATCGATGATACTTAAATCACCAGTTGCTTGCGTACCTGTATTAGTTACACTATATGATAATTGAAATTGCGTATAATTACTAAAATTAGGTGTTAATGGTACTAAACTAATTGGTAAATCAGCTAAATCAACTGATTGTTGAGGGTCAAAGAGATTACCATCACTATCATAATATTGAATATTATATTGTGAATAAACTAATAAATGTATCGTTCTTGTTCCTAGTGTAACTTGCTTATCACCATCAGATTGAATATTTGTTTCCAGCTTTGTCGTAAATGTTAGAACAATATCATATTCGCCTGGATAATAGAAAGAAACAGTGCTATCATGGGCATAAGCATCATTAGAATCAACCGCAGTGCTAACACTAACATTGATTAGATTATTGTTAACACTAAAGCCACAATTATTGGCAAATTCAAATGGTATTGCAAAATATGGATTATCGCTTGTTTCTAAATAGAATGTTTGCATTGGGATATCATCTTTTACTTCACTATTGCCATATGTCGTAAAGATTTTAATACCGTTAAAGAATTCAAATTCTTCTTCTTCGCCACAAACAACCCATAGATCAATAGTTTTATCACCATATTCATTATCATCATAGACATGAATTGTAATCTTGGTGATACCACTTTCAATACCATTGATGGTCATCATTGGCATATGATAACTAGAATTGAATTCTAATTCACCATTATTATCAATGAACAAATTATCATCAGAAAAAACATAACTAGGATTACTAGAATCAAAGGTGTAATCTACACCATATGCTGAGTTAGTACTTTTATAAGTACTAATCTCAAATGTGATTCCTGCATTTTCATTATCATTAGTAATATCATAATTAGAATGAATTGGCGTAGAACCATCATAATACCATCCCATATAAGCCGTTTCAATATAAAAACTAACTGATGAGTTATAAGGTACCTTAATAAAGTCATCCTTAGCATAGTTATGTGTTCCATCAATACTGATCAAATCAATAAAAGTGCTTGGATAACTATATTCATCTGAAGATTGAGAACCAAATCCTTTACTTGCATCATAAAATGCATTAGGAATGTTTGATTGATATGCTTTTGTATAGGTTGGCTCAGTTAACTTAATAACTGGTGCAATCTGTGAAAAATCAGTTACTTCACCTTCAACTACATAAGCTCTTGGAATTGTTAATAAACAAGCACTTACAAGAAGAATGGCGAAGAAACCTATCCATTTTCTTCTTTTCATAGGACACCTCCTATTTATCTTTCAAATGAACATCCAATTGATTGAATGGAATTTCAATACCGTTCTTAGCAAATTCATTCCAAACAACTTCTGTAAAATCGAAGTAAGTTGTCCAGTAATCTTCAACATCAACCCAGAACATTACTTTAAAATCAACACTACTTGAAGAATGAGCTAACATGAAAACTCTGATAACTTGCGTTTTTAAAGTGTGTTGGTAGTCATAAGCAGCTTGATATAGTACTTCTTTTACCTTCTTCATATCTGAAGAATAACTTACGCTATAAATAAATTCAATTCTTCGTGTTGGGTTAGCCGTAAAGTTTGTGATGCTACCTGCAACAACTTGGTTATTTGGAATAACAATTCGTTTATTATCAAATGTTTTTAATTCAGTAGTAAGAATTGAAATCTTCTTAATAACACCTTCAACACTGCCAATTTGGACGTGGTCACCTTTCTTGAAAGGTTTAATGCATACAATAACAATACCATTGGCAATGTTACCTAGTGAATCTTTCAAAGCTAAACCAATAGCAAGAGCTACTGATGAGAAAGCTACTAAGAAGCTATTTCCTTCAATACCTAAGATTCTTGCGCAACCAAAAATCAAAACAACCCATAGAACAATTCGTAATAAAGCAACTACAAAACTACCAGAGGCGTTATCAATTCTGGTTCCATAAATGATTTTCATTAATAGTTTTGATAATAATTTAATTAAAATACCACCAATAATTAAAATTGCTAAGCAAACAACAATATTAACCCAGTAGTTGACGAAAAAATCACCAAAACTTTTCCAAAAGTTATTAAAATCTGCCATAGAAAAATACTCCTTTACTAGCATATTATATCATAATTATAAAAATAGGTAAAATGATATATTGTAAAATTAATAATTAAAAAAATAGTCTCTATTAAAGAGACTATTTTAATTGATCTAAATACTTAACGGCCATGGTTGCGGCTAGGGCAGCATCACCAATTGCGGTTGCAACTTGACGAAGAGCTTTCTTTCTGCAGTCCCCTGCAACATATAATCCTTCCGTCTTAGTAAAGCAATCATCAGTAGCTACAATGTAGCCATCTTTATCTAAATCAACCACATTTGTGAAGTTTTCATTGTGGGGGATTTGGCCAATGGCGATAAATAAACCTTTAACCGCGTAACTTTTAATTTCTTCAGTTTTAGTGTCTTTAAAGATAACTTCTTCTACTTCATCACTGCCCTTTACTTCTTGAAGTAAGAGGTTATGAGTGATTTCAACGTTTTCACGTTTAAGAAGAGCTTGAACTAAGATGTCTTCACCAAAGAATTTATCAAATAAAGTACAAACATAGACCTTGTGACAAATATTAGAAAGCATTAAAGCGTATTGTAAAGCGGTATTTGCATCGCCAATTAAACAGACATCTTGATTTTGATAGAATGATCCATCGCAAACCGCACAATAGCTAACACCATTGCCGATAAAGTCTTCAACACCTTTAGCATTAATACTGCGGTGGCTACAACCAGTCGCAATAATGACACTTTTCGCAGTATAATTACCGTATTCACCAGTTAAATGGAATAAGCCATCTACTTTTTCAATATGCTTAACTTCGTCAATATCAAAGTCAGCACCGAGTTCAGTAGCTTGATTCATCATGTTATCCATGAGTTCAGTACCACTAATCGAAATAATTGATGGATAATTTTCAACTTTTGGACTCGTCGCAATTTGACCACCGATTGACTCTTTTTCTAAAATAAGGACACTCTTACCTGCTCGACGAGCATAAATAGCACTTGTTAGCCCAGCTGGACCAGCGCCAATGATAATAACATCAAAAATGGTTGCCATTATTCTGATAATCCTTCAATGTACTTTTTGATTAAGCTAACGTTATCGTAACGATCGTATTCATTGCCATTAGGTACTAATAGCGTTGGCGCTTTTTTAACACCATAAGCGTTTGTGATTTCTTTTGATTCTTCCGCATCCACTAAAATGTAAGGTACACCAGCTTTTTCAAGTAAAATCTTAGCTGTCTTACAATTTGGACAAGTCTTAGTACCAAATAATAAGATGTCTTTTGATTTAGCAACAACTTCAACTTGTTCTTCACATTTTTCATGATGTTTCTTATCGATGAATGAATGTTCAGGATCATAAGTACGACGATTCTTGAATTCTTCTAACTTACCATCATTCCAGTTTTGAACAGGACGATAGTAACCAGTAATTCTTGAATATACTTCTGTCTTTCTACCACATTCAGGGCACTTGTATTGTTCACCTTCTAAGTAACCATGAACAGCACATACTGAATAAGTTGGTGACATTGTGTAATAAGGTAAACGATAGTTTTCAGCAATTGTTCTTACAAGTTTTGCACAAGCTTGCCAAGAAGGTAATTTTTGACCTAGGAAGCAGTGGAATACCGTACCACTTGTATAAAGGGTTTGTAATTCATCTTGAACATCAAGAGCTTTAAAGATATCTTCAGTGTAACCAACTGGTAGATGACTTGAGTTAGTATAGTAAGGAGTTGCACCCTTTTCTTGAACAGCGGTAATAATATTTGGATAACGTTTCTTATCATGTTTAGCAAGACGATATGCAGTTGATTCTGCAGGAGTTGCTTCTAAGTTATAAAGGTCACCATATTGTTCTTGGTAATCTGATAACTTATTACGCATAAAGTTAAGAACGTCTTTCGCAAATTCAACACATTCTGGATGTGTTAAATCTTTCTTTAACCAACTAGCATTTAAGCAGGCTTCATTCATACCAACTAAGCCAATAGTTGAAAAGTGATTTTCGAAAGTGCCTAGGTAACGTTTAGTATATGGATATAAGCCTTCATTCATAAGTTTAGTAATAACATTACGTTTAATCTTTAAACTTCTTGCTGAAATATCCATTAGTTTTTCTAAGCGCTCATAGAATTCTTCTTTAGTCTTTGATAGATAAGCGATCCGAGGTAGGTTGATAGTAACTACACCAACAGAACCAGTTGATTCACCACTACCAAAGAAACCGCCTGATTTCTTTCTTAATTCTCTTAAGTCAAGACGTAAACGGCAGCACATACTTCTTACATCACTTGGTTCCATATCACTATTGATATAGTTAGAGAAATAAGGTGTACCATATTTTGCGGTCATTTCGAATAAGAGACGATTGTTTTCTGTATCGCTCCAATCGAAATCCTTGGTAATTGAATATGTTGGAATTGG
>DBWF01000055.1:42068-42225 GCA_002308275.1 Caryophanales bacterium UBA1245
TCTTTAACGCAGTCTTTATATTTAAACTTTTGTTCAACACCACCAACGATACAGTTAAGTTCAGCCATATCATTAGGTACTGTCCAGTCAAGCGTAATATTAGTGAATGGCGCTTGGGTACCCCAACGGCTTGGTGTATTAACACCATAAATAAATG
>DBWF01000055.1:42302-48295 GCA_002308275.1 Caryophanales bacterium UBA1245
GCCCATTCATTTTGCATGATACCTAAGAAGTTAGTCATTTGGTTACATAAAGTTGATAAGTGTGAAGCAGGGCTTGAAGTAATCTTACCAGGAACACCACCTAAACCATCAGTAATGAGTTGCTTTAGACTCCAACCAGCACAATAACCTGTTAACATTGATAAGTCATGTAGATGGATGTCTGCATTTCTGTGCGCGTCCGCAATCTCTTGGTCATAAACTTCACTTAACCAGTAATTAGCAGTAATTGCACCAGAGTTAGATAAAATTAAACCACCTACTGAATAAGTAACAGTTGAATTTTCTTTAACCCGCCAGTCGTTAATCTTTAAATAATTATTAACAGTATCTTTATAATCTAAGAAAGTAGATTTAATGTTGCGCATCTTTTCATGTTGCTTACGATATAAGATATAAGCTTTAGCAACATCGATATAACCAGCTTGAATGAGGACAACTTCAACACTGTCTTGAATATCTTCAACGCTTACAAGATTGTCTTTTATCTTTTCTTGAATGTTAGATGATACTCTTAAACTGAGTAATTCAATGATATCTTTTGTATAATTTTTGGCCAATGCATTGAAGGCTTGTTCGATGGCCAGGGCGATCTTGTTTAGATCGAATTCGACAATTTTTCCGTCTCTTTTTTTAACATTTAACATATGATATCCTCCCATTTGGTAAAGAGATTTTACTAAAAAAAACCTTTTATGTCAAAGGAAAAAACCTTTTATTTTTTATTTATTTTTTATTACTTTTTTAGTTGCATTTTTGTTAAAAATGTGCCTATCCTCGTGATTTAAACGATTATTTCCTAGCAAAAAATAAGTGCTAGCGACTGTTCGCTTTAGCACTTATTTAGTCTCAATTTCACCAGCTTTTTGAAGAGCAAATTTCGTAATAATTGGTCCAAACAATTCATAGACGAGGGTTGCACAAAGAACAACGGCGGTAAGAATTGTAGCTACTCCGGCACTTGGGGTACCTTGTAGAGATGCGGATGCCGAGTGGGCCATACCAATAGCAACCCCGGCTTGAGGTAGCAAGGTTAGACCTAAATACTTTTTCGTATTTGAGTCCGTCTTGACAATATCACAACCAATTCTTGAACCAAAATATTTACCCATCGAACGCGCTACTAGGTATACTAAACAGATTAGTAAGACAATACCTTTCATAACCGTGAAATCTAGTTCAGCACCACTAATGACAAAGAATAGCATAAATAGTGGTGGAGTCCAACGTTCAACACCATCCATAATAACCAGTGAATCATCACGCATATTACAAAGCACTGCCCCAATCATCATACAAGTTAGGAGTGATGAGGTTTCAAAAGGGATACCAAATAGTTTAATCTTCGCAAGTAGAAGTTGTGAACAAACCCCCAAGATAACCGCTGTAATCATTAAAGTTAGGCGGTTAGCCCGCGATGCAAAGAACTTCATGCAAAGAGCTAATACTAGTCCAATCACAAAACCTACCACAATTGAAACAACAATTTCTAAAAGTGGTAAAACAAACATCGATAAAACCGGATTGGCTACTTCACCACTAGCCAGTACTTTAGCAATTGCAAAGCTCACCGCAAAGAAAAACAAACCAAAAGCATCATCGAGCGCAACAACTGGTAACAAAGTATTTGTTACTGGTCCATGCGCTTTGTATTGCTTAATAACCATCAGTGTCGCAGCCGGAGCGGTTGCGGTGGCAACAGCGCCTAAAATAATGGCAACTGGAATATATTCTTTACCTAAGAACAGACACAAAACAACTAAAAAGATATCAACCAAAACTAAGGCTAGAAATGATTGGAAGAAAGTAATTACAAAGATCTTTTTGCCAAGCTGTTTTAGAGCACTTAATTTAAATTCGCCACCAATGGAAAATGCAATAAAGCCCAGTGCAACATCAACTAAGATATTAAGCGTTTTAAGCATTGGTTTCGTAAGAAGTCCAAAAGTATTAGGATCGGTGCCAAATAAAGCATATAGATATGGGCCAATTAAAATACCCATTACTAAATAGCCTGTTACATTTGGCAAATGAAAGATTTTAACAATTCGAGTTGATAATAAGCCGCCTGCTAAAGCAATCACTAAAGCAAGCAAGATGCGGACGATTTCCATATCACTCATCTAACCCTTCTATATAATTAACTGGAATTGTGTAAATAAAGCCTTTTCCTTTAATTCCACCCGTTGCCTCATTGACAAGGGCTGTTAATTCTTTAATTTGTTCATCATTTTTAACGACCACGAAGAGCATAGGTCGTGGTTCATGCCCTGGTGCTAGGACTTTACTAATCCCACCAAAGTATGGATCAGGTTCAACGGAATTCATAAAAGCATTCTTAATACTCTGGGTTGCTAGGACACTACCATGAAAACCATGATCAGCTAGTTTACTAAGAATTGGTGATGTGAATTCACCTTCTGTTAAGACAGTTACAAATAATTGCATAAAATGCCTCCTTTTATCATTTAACAATTATACGCTTTTCTTTTCCCTTTTGCAAAAATGATGCCCTATAAAATATAAAAAGATGAATTAGTTTCCTCAATTCATCTTTTATTTTATAATTCTAAAATCATTTGATAGTGCATAATACCAGCTTCTTCAAATTCTTTGCCAACTTTGGTGAACCCTAATTGCTCATAAAAGCCAAGAGCAACGGTTTGAGCGTGAATCGTAATTGTTTTAATGCCCTCTTCTTTTAGTAACGCCATTAGTTGCTTCATCAAAAATGAACCAACACCTAATCTGCGATATTTCTCTTTTACAAGAATCCGGCCAATCGTAGCATCATGTCCTTTAGTCATTACTCTTGCTCCACCAATAACTTCTTCAAAGTAGCATACTTCAAAATGACTAAATGCATCATCTAAACCATCAAATTCTTCTTCTAAACTTACATGCTGCTCGGTTACAAAGACATCATAACGAAGTTTTCTTAGTTTATCTGTTAACTTGCAAGCAGGTCTAAGAATAAGATTAGGACTTAAAAAATATGTTTTAAAGATTTGGCAAAAGACAAAATCTAAGTCATTTTCAACTGTTGCTTTAAAATCGCTCACTATGCCCTTGTGCATTGCAAAAATGCGATAAGGTATTTGGGCTTTGTAACAATTGATACCACAAATGATTGCTAGTTCATTACCGTTCCTTTTAGATTGTTCAACTAGCTGACCAACAACTTTACCACTAAAACTCGTTTCATCAAGACAACCTTCACCCGTAATTAGTAAAGTTTCTGAATCAAGATTATTAATCGGTAAAGATTCTAGCATTACTTGCAAACCCGATTTTAATGTTGCATTCATCACAAGGAGACTAAATCCTAAACCACCCGCAGCCCCAGCTCCTGGAATAGCCGCATCAACCGTAAATAATGATGCATATTTAGTCATCCAGTCTTCTAGAAAAGCTTGATTAGTTATTGTTGCTCCTTTTTGTGGTCCAAACACGCTAGTTGCCCCTTTTGAACCAAGTAATGGGTTTTTAACATCCGATAAGCCGGTAATCTCCACCCCATTTAAATTTTTCGACAGTTTCGCCAAATCAACACTACTGACTTTCGAAAATGGATTTTGATGTAAGCGAACCTCTTTTTCACCATCATAAAAGACGACCCCAAGAGCTTCAAGTAAGCCACTACCACCATCATTAGTAATTGATCCCCCAAGGCCTAAATAGATTTTTTTAAAGCCTTGACTGATAATTTCTTTTAATACTAGACCAATCCCGTAGGAAGTGACGTGTAAAATATCTAAGTGATCATTCACATCAAAACCTACAATGGATGCTACATCAAAAACAGCGACTTCTCCTTGATAAGCAAACTTAGTTTGAAGAGGTTTTAAGTAAGCATTAACGCTATTGACATAAGCTTCTTTAAATCCTAATTCATCAATAAAGAATTGAACTGTCCCTTCACCACCGTCCGAAATACTGTACCCCTTTACCAAATTAGGATCTAAATACTTTCTAAAGAAGGCTTCTCCTTTACTGGCAATCCTTTTTGAAGTAATTGAACCTTTAAAAGAATCAGCTAAAATAAAGACTTTTTTAAGCATTGTTACCTACTTTACTACTGATATATTCATCAACAACCACTTCCACAAATCTTAGTGGTACTGGTCCACAGTCTAAGATTACTTGATGGAACTCAGTTGGATCAAATGATTCGCCTAAAGCAAGTTTAGTCCGATCATACATATCTTGAATCTTGAAATAAGTATAGAAATAAGTTTGTGAGTTAGTTGGTACTTCTACTAATTGTTCATAAATTTTTTGAATTCGTTCATCAGTATAAGAACCAAAATAACGTTCTAAGTATTCTTTAGTTTGGGCTTGATCCCAACCTTCATAGTGAATACCCATATCAAGTCGAGCTGTAAGAACACCATTTAAGATATCATAGTCTTTTAAGTAAGATATAACATTCTCATCAACACCAGTTACAAAGTTGTACATATAAAGTTCAACATAAGTAGCCCAGCCTTCTTGGTAACCACTACTCTTTAAGACTTTCCGAATCTTGTTAACATCTTGCGTTTTGAAATAGATATTTTGATACATATGGCCTGGAATACCTTCATGACCAAGGGTAGTATATAGATAATTATAGTCACCATTAATCTTCTTTTGATTCAAGAAAATACTTTCTTGTGAATAATCATCGATTGCTGAAGAAATATACGCAGCAGGTGAAAAGTGATCTTCCATTGAAGGGTCAACATCTTTAATATTGATGGTTGGCCAATGTTCAATAACTGGGAAATGACCAGGTAACAAAGTCTTATAATACTCCATTTGTTCAGCTGGTGTGTCATCCATTAAGACAACGGCGGCTGCTTTTTCTTTAATTTCTTCATCTTCAGCTTGTAAGCTTCTAATTTCGGCAACTAATTGATCAAGATGATTTTGCATATACGCAATTGCTTCTTCCATATCATCTTCATAACCAGTTGCTTGTTTAAATAAATACTTATAGTATTCTTGACCAAGTTCATAATATGTGCCATCATCCTGAAGATGACGGTAATGATATAAACCTAAGTTATTAGTAGCTTGGCCCTTTAAATTACCTAAGTTTTCTTCAATATAACGATAACCGCTACATACATCATTTAAAACCTTTGACTTATTTTGTTCAATGAGTTCCGCTCTTTGTTCATCTGGTAAGTTAAGAGTATCCAAGCGACTTGGGAAGGTCGTAATTAAGAAATGATTCTCGCCACTAGCAATAAATTCATGACACTGATCGATTACTTTATCGATCACAAAGTCTGGCATACCATAACCAGCTTCACTCTTCTTGACTTCATAGTTATAATATTCTTCAAAAGTCTCCGGAACAAGTTCTAACAGACCAAAGTAATTGTAAACATCATCTAAACAATCAAATCTGTATTCCGCAAACAATATTGGTAGTTGTGCTTGATAACCAAGGTATGAGCCTAAATAGTTGTTATCAAGGTATACCATATCACCAACCTTTTCATTAATCCGGTCTAAAAGATTTAAGATAACATTATAGGTCATCTTTTGGTCAAAATCTAACTCATCATAATTATAATTAGCCATTGGACCAAAATATAAATTGATAATTAAACGACCCAGTGCACTACTAGACCCTGGTGTTGGTAGGCTTAGCGAAGTCTCCTTAATACCTAGGGCTTCTTTATCCTTAAACAAATAGTGAATGGTTAATTCATCATTACCAATGATTGTCGCAAATAAACGATCTGTATATTCACCAAAATCACCGGGTTTAATTTTCGAAACCACATTACAACTTGATGAACACAAAATAAAGAATAATAAGGCGATTAAACAACAAAATCTTTTGATTATTTTCATCACACACCTCCAAGATAAAATACTATTTTACTTTACAAAATTACTAATTTTTGATATAATTATTATGCTTTAAAATAGATGTCCCAATAGCTCAGCTGGACAGAGCAACGGCCTTCTAAGCCGTG
>DBWF01000055.1:48302-51066 GCA_002308275.1 Caryophanales bacterium UBA1245
AATCCCTCTTGGGACGCCATTTTTTTTTGCTTACAAAGACTTATTAGGAAACTAATAGGTCTTTTTTATTTAATTAAAGGTCGTACCTCTTTAAAGACTTCACCGATTTTGTCGTTAATTGCTAAAGATGCATAACGATCCATATCGGTATGATCTTTATTGATAATTACTAAATATTTACCTCTAAAATAACGAACAAAGCCGGCGGCAGGGTAAACAGTTAGGCTAGTACCACCAATGATAAGGCAGTCAGCTTGCATAATCGCTTCCACACTACCCGTAATCGTTTCTTCATTAAGGGGTTCTTCATATAAAACAACATCGGGTTTAATCCGTCCACCACATTTAGGACAAATGCTTTTGTGTTCCATTAACGCAAATTCATCATAGAAAGCACCGCACTTCATACAATAATTACGTTTAATACTACCGTGTAGTTCATATACTTTCTTTGAACCCGCTGCTTGATGAAGTCCATCAATATTTTGGGTAACCACACACGAAAGTTTTCCCATTTCTTCTAGTTCAGCTAAGAATTTATGAGCTTCATTGGGCCTTGCATCTGGATAAATTAACGCATTAAAATAATAATCGTTAAATAAATCAGGATGAGCCATAAAGAAATGATGGGATAGGATTTCTTCAGCAGAATAGGATGTATTAGTAAGTGAAGGAACCTTCATTTTAACATTGTATAAACCACTTGGGCTTCTAAAATCCGGAATGCCACTTTCAGTTGAAACCCCAGCGCCGCCAAAGAAAACAATTCTTTTGGATTCATTGATTATTTTGGCTAAAGCTAAAATCTTCTCATTCATTTTAATACTTACCTCTAATTGAACGAATTACTTCTTTTATCAAACAAACAATCGTATAAACAAAGTATGGTAGTGCACCAAAGATACCAAGGAAAACGACTAGCGTAAAAATAACCCCAAACCAAAAGATATACCACCATCTAAAATAGACTCTTCTTCCCCATAGAAAATCAAAAATGATAAAGAAACTGATTCCTAAACCATAGACAATAAATCCAAATTTCGATAATTGCCAAAAGAATACAATCAAGAAGACGACAAATGGATAAGCAGAATAATAGATATAGTAGTAATCTTTAAGCTGCTCCATTGTGTTTTCGAGAAAGAAAGCATTAATCCGATTAGTTACATACAAAGCAAGGATTGTTGTTGCAATAACGAAGAATGCTAAATAAGCAATATAAAAAATGATTCTTTTTTTATTACCAAAATACCAATTGTATTGTTCACGGGTTTCTTTAGATCGCATCCCTTTGGTTGCCTCAGCCCGTTCTACCTTTAAATCACGGGTTGTAATATCTTCACTTGGCATTTTAAGGACACGACATAAGACTTCAATTTGATACTCATTTGGAGTAATTCTATCTTCTTCAAAGGCGATTAAGAGTTGTTCATTAATCCCTGTCTTTTCACTTAAATCTTGAATCGACATTGATGCTTCTTCTCTTAATAGCTTTAAGTTACTAGCTAGAATTGACATAGATACACTCCTTTCTACTTCTATTGTACCACAAATTAACAAAAAAATAAAATCAATTACAAAAAAAGGAGACTATTTAGTCTCCTTTAGATTTACATACTCTTGATAAATTTTCCGTAATACTTCCTTTTCTTGTTCGTAAGTAATCTCTTCTAAGGCTTCATCAATTGAAAGCCACTCAAGTTCTGATACTTCACTTTCTTGAGCCTTGAGAATTCCTCCCCAAGGACGAGCTAAAAAGTAAGTTACGTCTTTATTTACCTCAGTTGTCGGATTGTAATTAATAGTGGATGAAACATCGGGCTTGATGATTACTTTTAAACCCGTTTCTTCACGAATCTCTCTTAAAGCCGTTTGGACAGGTGATTCACCTTTTTCCATATGACCTTTAGGAAATGACCAATGTTGTGAACGTTTATTTTTGATTAATAAGACAAGACTGCCATCAATGATGACGCCACCACATGATTTTTCATGAATCATTTTGTTCACCCACTTTATCATTAATTATCAATTATGCGTTAGGAACGTCGTATAGAGGTTCGTCCGCATCGCTAGGTTCAACTTCAACTTCTTCAACGAGACCAGTACCTGCAGGGATTAAGCCACCGATGATGATGTTTTCTTTCAAACCTTCTAAGCGGTCAATCTTACCACGGATTGCGGCTTCAGTAAGAACACGTGTTGTTTCTTGGAATGAAGCAGCTGATAAGAATGAGTCAGCTTTTAATGAAGCTCTTGTGATACCAAGGATAACTGGTTTAACAACTGGAAGTCGTTTACCAGTAGCTAGGGCATCTTTAATAACTTCATATAATTCAGGATGAGAAATAAAGGTTCCTGGTAATAGGTCAGTATCACCTTCATGAATAACGATTGCTTTTTGAAGCATTTGTTTAACGATGATTTCGATGTGTTTATCAGAGATATCTACACCTTGTGAACGATAAACTTTTTGAACTTCCGTTACAATGTATTTTTCAACCTTTGCAACATTTGCAACTCTTAATAATTCTTTAGGGTGAATTGTACCTTCCACAATTAGGTGTCCAGCCCGAACTAAATCGCCTTCTTTAACGATTGGTTTCTTACCAGCATCTGTTAAATATACTTTTCGGTCAATGTCTGAACGAACAATAATTGTGAAACGGTTATCTTTTTCAGGACGAACTTCTTCAATGCGTCCATCAATTTCCGAAATAATACCTTTACCTTTAGGTTCACGGGCTTCAAATAATTCTTGAAT
>DBWF01000055.1:51104-54319 GCA_002308275.1 Caryophanales bacterium UBA1245
CGCATGGTTAATTGGGTACCAGGTTCACCAATTGATTGAGCCGCAACGATACCAACAACTTCGCCTTTTTCAACGGTTTCCGTTGTTGATAGGTCTGAACCATAACACTTAACGCAAACACCGTTCTTGCAATCGCATGTGAATAGTGTTCTAACTTCAACTTCCGTAATGCCGGCTTCGACAATCTTGTCGGCGATTTCTTCAGTGATGCGTTGATTGCGTTCACATAGAACTTCTTTACTTCTTGTTTTTGGATTCTTCCATTCAACACGTTTTGAAGCAAAACGACCTAAAATTCTTTCTTTTAGATGAACGATGACTGATCCGTTATCGTTATACATTGTCTTCATAACCATACCTTTATCAGTACCGCAGTCATCCATAGTAACCGTTACATCGTGTGAAACGTCTACTAAACGTCTTGTTAAGTAACCAGATTCAGCAGTCTTTAGTGCTGTATCGGTAGAGCCTTTACGAGCGCCATGGGTTGAAATGAAGAATTCTGACATACTCATACCTTCACGGAAGCATGATTTAACTGGAATTTCCATCGCTTCACCATTAGGCTTATTCATTAGACCACGCATACCAGCGAGCTGTGTAAAGTTCGAAGATGAACCACGGGCACCAGAATCGGCCATTAGGAAGATATCATTTTCAATGGCTTTGTCTTTCATGACAAGCTTAATTTCCGCTTCAATATCAGTAGTTGCTTTACTCCATACTTGAACGATGTTCTTATAACGTTCGATAGGTGTTAATAGACCATGTCGATACATCTTTTCATATTGTTCAACCCGTTTTTCAGCATCACGAATAATCGCACCTTTCTTGTCAATTTCCATAACGTCGAACGCAGATACAGTGATACCAGAACGCGTAGAATAATAGAAACCTAAGTCTTTCATCTTGTCAAGTGTATTAGAGGTTTCCGCAAGTTTTGCTTGTTTAAATACTTCGTAAATGATAGCTGATAAGAATTTTTTCTTAACAGGCTGACATAGAGGAAGTTTGCATGCGGCTAAGCGTGCTTCATTTGCATGATCTACAAAGAAACGATCATCCATACCATCAGTTAAGTTCTTAACTTCTGATTCATTTACATAAGCAAATTCGTGTGGGAAGATGGTGTTAAAGATAATTTTACCATAAGTTGTAATGACAAATTTATGCTTTAACGCTTCATTTTTATCGCATAATTCTTGATAAAGAGCAGGATTTTCATCCTTTAATTCTTCTTTAACATGTAAGAAGTTCTTATTAAGGGTTGAAGCAGGAATACAAATTCTTGTTGAGAATTGGATTTGACCTTCTTCATAAGCATGTTCTACTTCGTCTGGGTCTCTAAATAAGCGGCCTTCATTTAGAACATACACTTTTGCTACACTTGATACTGCACCTTTAGCTAGAGCTTCTTTTAATTCTTCCACATTACCAAAGATTTGTTGACCAGTTTCGGTTTCTACTAAGATTTGTGGATGATCAAGGAAGAATACTTTAGCATCACTTGGACAGTTACCACTTAATAAGTCTTCTTTTAAGCCATCTAAGCCATCATAATGTAGATATGAAGTGTGATATTCATCATCACTGCGCATACCCTTATTGCTGTCATAAATGCGTTCTTCACCATTTGGCAATACCACTTTGAATGGGTCCCTTGCATGTGGTGTCGTAGCAAGATAATGAGCAATTGTAGGGAAGCCAGCTACAAATGGACTAGCTAAGAATTCATCAATTGAATCAAAGCAGTTATTGATGTTATGAGGCTTACGTTCAATTGTTAAATAATAGTTACCAAGAATCATATCTTGAGATGGTGTAACGATTGGTTTACCATCTTTTGGTGCTAGGATGTTTTTAGATGCAAGCATCAACATCCGAGCTTCCGTTTGTGCTTCTTTCGATAGTGGTAGATGCACTGGCATTTGGTCACCATCGAAGTCCGCATTAAACGCTGTACAAACTAGTGGGTGAAGACGAATGGCTTTACCTTCGACTAGTTTAGGTTCAAAAGCTTGAATTGATAGGCGGTGAAGAGTAGGCGCACGGTTTAATAGAACTGGGTGTTCTACAACAATCTTTTCTAAAGCTTCCATAGCCTCAGGTGCCCCGCGTTCAATTAAATCTTTCGCTTTCTTAATACCAGCTTTTTCTTTTAAAGCATCACCAGTTGCTAAATCTTTCGTTCTTAAATAATTAATGATGAAAGGTTTAAACAAAATGAGGGCCATTTCTCTTGGAATACCACATTGGTACATCTTTAGATCAGGACCAACAACGATAACGCTTCGTCCAGAATAGTCAACCCGCTTACCAAGTAAGTTTTGACGGAACCGACCTTGTTTACCACGTAATAGGTCAGATAATGATTTTAACGCTCTGTTCTTATCCATAACAGCACGTTTGTTACGACGGTTAAGACCTGTATTATCAATTAAAGCGTCACAAGCTTCTTGGAGCATCCGCTTTTCATTCTTAGTGATAAGTTCAGGAGCATTAACTTCGTATTGACGACGTAAACGGTTATTTCTTGTAATAATACGACGATATAAATCGTTTAAGTCAGTTGTTGCGAAACGGCCACCATCAAGTGGTACCATTGGTCTTAGATCTGGTGGGATAACTGGAATAACATCCATTACCATCCATTCAGGTTTATTATTACTATGCGCAAAAGCTTCACAGATTTCTAAGCGCTTAATAAGCTTTTCTCTTCTTTGCTTTGTCGCATTATGTAATTCTTCGTGGATTTCTTTAATCGTTTCTTCGATGTTAAGTCTTTGAAGTAGGAAGCGAATAGCCTCAGCTCCCGTTTTAACTTTATACTTAAATGGGTATAAACGTTTATACTTCGCATTTTCTTGTTCCGTAATAATCATACCTTCGTATAATTCTTCAACATCATCATCAACTTCGATAACGATATAAGATGCTAAATAAACAACGTCATCAACTTGGGTTGTTTTCATATCAAGTAAGGTACCAATCTTACTTGGTACTGACTTTAGATACCAGTTATGAACAACTGGAGCTGCTAAAGCGATATAACCCATGCGTTCACGACGAACTTTTGATTCGGTTAATTCAACACCACATTTTTCACAAACCTTAACTTTACCATCAACTGAACGTTTTGATTTTCCACATGCGCATTGATAATCTTTAGTTGGACCAAAGATTACTTCGCAGAATAGACCATCTTTTTCAGGTTT
>DBWF01000055.1:54429-54973 GCA_002308275.1 Caryophanales bacterium UBA1245
TGTAAGATGTTACCTTTAGCAACTTCTTCTCTTAAAAGAGGGTTAGCCCAAGAAATGATTTCTTCAGGGCTAGCAATACCGATTTGAATATATTGATATTTTTTCTTATACATCGCTATGCTCCTCCTTCTTATAGTCCTCTCTTACCAGCTTGGGCTTCCGCAAACTGACTTACTAAACTGTCGTTTGTTACGTCTCTGCCTTCAGAGTCAATCAATTTAACGCTTAAGCCTAAGCCTTGGATTTCTTTAATTAAAACACGGAATGCTTCTGGAATACCAGGTTCAGGGATTGGTGCACCATCAACAATCGCTTTATAAACGCGGTTACGGCCAACAATATCATCTGACTTGATTGTCATCATTTCTTGTAATGTGTAAGCAGCGCCATAAGCTTCTAGCGCCCAAACTTCCATTTCACCGAAACGTTGACCACCATTTTGGGCTTTACCACCCATTGGTTGTTGGGTTACAAGTGTATATGGACCTTCACTACGAGCATGAAGTTTATCGTCAACCATGTGGGCTAACTTAATCATATACAT
>DBWF01000055.1:55007-55138 GCA_002308275.1 Caryophanales bacterium UBA1245
TTTTCGTCAACAGGAGCTCTAAAGTTACGTGGATCTTCTTTGATTAGACGAGCGTCTTCTTCACGAGCTTCTTTCATAATTTCTTTTAGATCATCCATATGAAGACCATCAAATACAGGAGTCGCAACATG
>DBWF01000021.1 GCA_002308275.1 Caryophanales bacterium UBA1245
TGGGCAATTTCATTTTCATGATGAGGGAACTTTAGGTCATTTCCACCACCGTGAATATCAATACCGCCACCAAAGATTTGGTCAATCATCACACAGCATTCGGTATGCCAACCAGGTCGTCCAAAACCAAATGGACTATCCCATTTAATGCCTTCATCTTTAGTAAGCTTCCATAATACAAAGTCACGTGGGTCTTCTTTATCATCCACGGCTTCAATTCTTGAACCTACTTCTAGGTCATCTAGACGTTGATTACTCAAAACACCATATTTGTCATCACTACGAACTCTAAAATAGACATTATCACCAACTTGATAAGCACAGCCCTTTTGAACTAACTCATCAATAAAGCCGATGATACCATTAATCCACTGTGTTACCCGTGGATGAACATCAACCATTGTTGCATTTAAGGCATTACATATTGCATTATAGTGTTCAATATATTTTTCTGCAACTTCTTTTTCACTTAGACCTTCTTCTTTAGCCTTCTTGATAATCTTATCATCAATATCGGTATAATTAGAAACATAAGTTACTTTATAACCTAATGCTTTAAAGAATCTGGCTACCGTATCAAAGAAGACAACAGGTCTTGCATTACCGATATGGATATCGTTATATACCGTTGGTCCACAAACATACATCGATAATTCATTTTCTTTAATAGGATGAAACACTTCTAATTGATTAGATAGCGAATTATATAATTTAATCTCCATGACGAAGACCTCCTTTTAATCAAAAGAAGGTCACAATCATAAATTGTGACCTTGCAAAACAACTTTTTTGTCTCGTAACAATTTGGCGAACAAGGCACCAGTCTCGAACGATTAACGTTTTGAGAATTGAGGCGCACGACGTGCTTTTTTAAGACCGTATTTCTTACGTTCTGTTGCACGAGGGTCACGAGTAAGCATACCAGCTTTTTTAAGAGGGGCTCTGAAGTCAGGGCTTACTAATAATAAAGCACGGCTAATACCTAAACGGATTGCACCAGCTTGACCACTAATACCGCCACCACAAACATTGACATAAATGTCGTATTGTGTACCTGTTTCTGTAATATTTAATGGTTGTAATACGTCAAGACGGATTGCTGCAGATGGAATATATTCAGCAAAATTACGACCGTTAACTTCGAATTTGCCTGTTCCAGGAACCATTCTTACGCGAGCAACTGAACTTTTACGACGACCAGTAGCTTGATATTGAACTTTTTCCATAATCTATTCCTCCTATTTTACTCTTGGAAGGCTTTCTGGTTTTTGAGCAGCATGTGGATGATTTGGACCAACGTATACGTATAAACGACGATACATATCATCACCAAGCTTACCATTAGGAAGCATTCCACGAACAGCTTTTTCAACAATCTTTTGAGGTTGTTTGTCAAGCATTTCTGTAGCAGTACGTGTCTTTAAACCACCTGGATATCCACTGTGGCGATAGTACATTTTTTGTGACCATTTTCTACCTGTTAAAGCAACTTTTTCAGCATTAACGATAATTACATAGTCACCACCATCAATATGTGGTGTAAAAGTAGGTTTGTGTTTACCTTTCAAAACGACAGCAACATCACTAGCCATCCGACCTAATACTAGATCAGTAGCATCAACGATGTACCATTTACGTTCAACTGATTCATTTGTTTGCATAAATGTAGTACGCATTTATTTATTCCTCCATTAATTTAATTTAAATTAGCGATTGATTAAAAGCATTTAACGTCCTCTAACCAATCAATAGAGGGCTTATGTGGGTTGTTTTCAAATGTATCGTCCATATTATACACTAATGCACTATTTTTGTCAAAATATTTAATCATTTTCTTTTTTAAAATAAAAGAGCCTTATTACTAAGGCTCAATTCTTTAAATGATTGTCTTTTTAACATAATTACCGGTTAGTGATGAAACATTAGAGACCGTTATTAAAGCATGTGGATCGACTTTACGAATACTATTTACATAATTAGTAACTTCATAACGCGATGCAAAAATTTCTAGAATCTTTCTCTGTTTCATGCTATATCCGCCAACAGCATCAATAATTGTCATGCTGTGGAAGAAGCGTTTTAATAATAGGTCACGAATATCATCAGGATATTCAGTAATAACTTCAATCTTAACATATTGATAAATCCGGTAGAAACGGTCAACAGTTAGAATTGAAATAGCCAGACGAACCATTGTAAATAGCATTGTTGCAAAATTAACAAATGCAGCGGCAATTAAAATTGCACCATCAACGATAAATGAGAATTTAACAAGTGAAATACCTTTACGTACTTGGAAAGCATTAGCAACAACATCCATACCGCCACTTGATCCACCACTTCTTAAGCACAAAGCATTACCAATACCTGTGAAGAAGCCACCAAGTAAAGCTAAGAATAAACGTGTTCCAATATCAATCGTATCAGCTGTCATACCATAGCTTTTAATAACATCTAAAACTGGATTAAAACCATAATTCGTTTGTAAATATTGGAAAAGGGTAATAAAGGCTGTTTGTAATAATACTGATATAAGTGTAAAGATTGCAAATTTTAAACTTAAATACCGCCATCCCAAAATAAATAGTGGGATATTAAATAATGTAATTAAAACACCGACAAATGGTTTAATCTCACCAAAGATAAAATAACATGTAATTTGGCTAATACCAGTTATCCCACCCGCAAAGAATGTTCCAAGGTTTAAAAACCAAACAACACCAAGTGAGTAAATAACCGTACCAACTATAACAAGGCCTAAAAGTAGAAGGGTTCTTTTATCAAAGAATTTCTCTTTAGGTGGCTTTGGAAAAGTATCTTTTTGCATAATTTCACCTACTTAACCAAGTCACCACTATTACTATTTGGTGATTCTAATAAGAATAATGAGTCTTCACCAGAAGCACAAAGCAGCATACCATTGCTTACATGGCCTCTAATTTTAGCCGGTGCAAGGTTGCAAACAACGACAACCTTCTTACCAATTAATTCTTGAGGTTGATATTTTTCGGCAATACCTGATACGATATCACGAACAGTTGTACCAATTTTAACCTTTAAAAGAAGTAATTTATCTGAATTGTCGCACTTTTGACACTCGATTATTTCCGCAATTCTTAAGTCAATTTTACTAAAATCATCGAAACTAATCTCAGGTTTAAACACTTCTTTTGGTGCTTTAGCCTTTTCGATTTCAACAAGTTCTGCGATCGCATCAATTCGTTTGAACAGTGGTTCCATCTTTGGAGCTACTTTTTCTTGATATTCATAGCCAAACTTTAATTCACTAATTAATGGAGCTTTAACATTACCAAGAGCTGCTAGCACTTTAGGTGCTGATTCAACTAAAACAGG
>DBWF01000052.1:0-2600 GCA_002308275.1 Caryophanales bacterium UBA1245
CGTTTAGCTTCACCTTCATTATTATAGCATTGTAAAGCATTATAATGTTTAGCACCTAGTGCCACTTCAGCATCTCTTTTTGTACAATAGTTTTGATAAACTTTTGTTGTTTTATCAGTTAATGGGAAATCAATAATGGTTTCACACTCATATGCTTCGAAGATACCAGGGAATTCGTTTGTACCAACAAATCCTGCAATATGGTCTTGGTCAGCATGCGTTGCAATAACATATTCTAACTTGCCATCAGCAACATAATTATCAAGGTAAGTTTTGATAGCACCAGCACTACTAGCACGACTTCCTGCATCAACTAAGATATCAGTTTGGCCAGCTTTAATATATATACAATCCCCAGCTTTATCATTTTCCCCCGCAATAAAATGAATTGCAAGATCATCAGTTGTTGCATTAATGTCTTTTGCTTTAAAGGTTGCCTTATATGTAGCATCAGCAACTGCGGCGGTAATGTTTGGCGTCCATTTATCAAAGATATACTTATATGTTTCATCAGAAGCCTTAGTTGGAATCGCACCATTATAAACTGGCATATCGCCTTGGTTAACAAGTTTATCAACTTCTAAAACTGATCCATCTTCATTAACCCAAGTAATCGTGTAAGTTTCAACTTTTGCTTTATTCTTATTGTATAAATAACGAGCTATCAGAAGTGATGCTACAGCCAAAGCCGCAATCAATAAAAACACTAAGATATCTTTAACAAGTTTATTTTGTTTACTCTTTTTCTTAGCCAAGCCCTTCACCTACATTCTAAGCATTGCTTGATATTTAGTTTGGGCAATTTCAATAATCTTATTAATCTTTGCGTTAATGATTTCATCAGTTAATGCTTCATCGCTTTCAAAGTAAATTGTGAAAGCTACACTTCGTTTACTGCCTAAAAGTACTGATTCATAGATATCAAATACTTCAACTTTACTAATTAAATTACGATCAACTCTTGCGATTGCTTCCATAACTTCACCAACTGGGACACTTCTTTCCATAACAAAAGCAAGGTCACGAACCACAACTGGTTTATTACTCATTGGTGCAAATTTGATTGTTGTTGCTTTTTGATTTAAAATCTTTGTTAAAACAATTTCAAAGATATAGGTATCTTCTAGGTCATTTGCTTTAGCGTAAGCTGGATGAAGAGAAGCTAAATAACCAATTACTTCATTTTGGAATTTAATAACAGCACTTCTACCTGGATGTAATAATGGATCAACACTATCCATCTTTTGATATTTAAGCGTAATACCTAAATGTTTTTCTAAGTTTTCTAAAATACCTTTAACACTATAGAAATCAACATTATGCTTTTGTCCCCAAGATAGGTTATCAAATTTACCGCTGAATAAACCAGCTAAAACAACTTCTTCATGCGATACATCAATATCAGTTTCAGTTCCATCAGTATAGTATCTTGAACCAAGTTCAAATAAAGCTAAATCAGTAAGCTTACGAGCTGTATTATATTTAGCAACTTCAATTAGTGATGGAATTAAACCCATTCTTAGTTCTGCATGTTCTTCACTCATTGGATGAAGTAGGCTAATTGGTTTAGCATTCTTTGGTTTAAGAGTAGTAAATAAATTATTTTCTTCACTTGAAACAAGGGCATAAGTATTAACTTCATTAAGACCAAGACTAGCAAGGGTATGTCTAATTAGTTTTAGACGTTTTTGTGATAATGTAAGTTCTCCTAATTGTGATTGTTTTGGAAGAGTACTTGCTAGGTTTTGGTAGCCATAGAGTCTTGCAATTTCTTCAATTAAATCTGCTTTGATACTAATATCAAGACGTCTATTTGGTACCTTTACAGTTAATTGTTTTCCACTTTCAACTTCGAATCCTAAAGATGTTAAGATATCAACTATTTTCTCTTCTTCTATCTTAATACCAAGGTAAGCTTCAACATCACTTGGTGATAATTCAATTGTCTTATCATCAATATGTTGAACACCAACACTTAAGACACCCGCAAGTGCTTCGCCACCTGCATATTTTTCAAGTAAGAATGTTGCATAATTAAGAGCTTCAACCGTTTGATTTAAGTCAACGCCTCTTTCAAATCTGGTACTTGATTCACTTCTTAAACCAAGTTTACTTGAAGTTTTACGAACTGATAGTGGGTCAAAGATAGCAGCTTCTAAAACGATATTTTTAGTGTTATCAGTAACTTCAGTATTAGCACAACCCATAACACCACCAATACATGTTACCTCACTTCCATCAGTGATAACGATATCTTGGCTATTAAGTGTCCGTTTAATATCATCTAGAGTAACTACTTCCTCACCATCTTTAGCATCTCTTACTACAATTTTACCACCTAAGACATCTTGGTCAAAGGCATGAAGTGGTTGGCCAAATAACATAAGGATATAATTAGTAATATCAACAACATTATTAATTGGTCTAATACCACTTGCCATTAGGCGCGATTTAATAAAGGTTGGGCTTTCAGCAATCTTTACATTTTTAATTACTCTTGCATTATATAATAAACATTTATCAGTTTTAACTTCAACTTTTAGTTCACTTGCGGCTTCTTTTTTACTTTCTACTACTTCACCAAATTCATAGAAACGATC
>DBWF01000052.1:2693-3777 GCA_002308275.1 Caryophanales bacterium UBA1245
AGAGCATCAAGGCCAAGTGGTGTATCTTCTGGTAAAACATAAATACCATTTTTATAAGCTTCTGGAATATATTTATTATCTAGTTCAACTTCCGCAAGTGAACAAATCATACCATTTGATTCAACGCCTCTAATAACACTTTGTTTAATTGTGCCACCAGGAAGCTTAGCACCAGGTAGAGCTAGCATGACTATTTGACCAGCCGCAACATTTGGAGCACCACATACTACTTGTAATACTTCCCTACCGGTATCAACCTTTGTTACATGTAAGTGATCTGAATCTGGATGAGGAACGCATTCAAGAACTTTTGCGGTTACGATATTGGTACCTTTAGCAAGTTTATCAATTGCATCAACTTCTACAATATAAAGTGATAAGTCTTTTACTAATTGTTCATAGCTGATTCCTTCTAAATCAACTAATTCTTTTAACCATTGATATGAAACTTTCATTGTTAATTCCTCCTCTCCTAGATTTCCTTTTCAAATTGTTTTAAGAATCTTACATCATTGACATATAGATGTCTGATATCATCGATACCATATCTTAACATGGCAACTCTTTCAACACCGATACCAAAAGCAAAACCACGCATTACTTTAGAATCATAGCCAGCCATTTCAAGTACATTTGGATGAACCATACCAGCACCTAGAATTTCAATCCAACCACTTCGCTTACAGATTGGGCATCCTTTTCCACCACACTTGAAGCAGCTTACGTCGACTTCTACACTTGGTTCTGTAAATGGGAAATATGATGGACGTAGTCTAATTTCCCTGTTTTCACCAAACATCTTTTCAGCGAATAATTGTAGTGTTCCTTTTAAATCAGATAACGTAATATCAGGTCCAACTACTAAACCTTCAATTTGCATGAATTGATGAGAATGTGTTGCATCGTCATCATCACGGCGATATACTCTTCCTGGGCAAATAATCTTAATTGGTTTGCCACCAGCTTTAAGTAAGGTTCTTACTTGAACTGATGAAGTTTGGGTTCTAAGAAGGGTATTCTCTGTTAAATAGAATGAATCTTGCATATCACGAGCAGGGTGACCTTTTGGTACATTTAACATTTC
>DBWF01000033.1 GCA_002308275.1 Caryophanales bacterium UBA1245
GCAGGATTTGAATTTGCTGTTGGATTGTATTACTGGAAGTTTGCGGACATCTTTAAGAAGATGAGTATGACTTGTAAGGGTAGTGGTAAAAACTATATTTATGTTTACAAGTATGTTATTATCTTAAACTGGATTTTAGCAATCTCTGGTTTCTTTAACTTCTCATCATTTTGGGCATTCTTAAGTGCAGCACTTAATTCAGTAATGATTATTATCATTACAGTTCTTATGAATCGTTATACAAAAGAAGTAGCATTACTTGATAATGATGCATATCCAGATGAAGTAGCAAGTAAACCAAATGCTGTTGGCATTGCTAGTAAATCAAATACGATTAGAACTGCTAACAATGCTAATAGAAGTATGGCATTTACAGAACTATTACCTAAATTATTAACACTATTTAATGATGCAATCGATGAAGAACGTTTTACATTAGATGGTGAAAATGTATTTGATGATAGTATTAATAGTAAGATTCCAATAAGACTAGCACTTGCAAATATTTATATTGATAGTATTAGTGGCAGAAAACTATTACAACTTGAAATCAAACGCAATGTTAAAATTGGTGTTGCTAGTATTGAACTAGATCTTTCTTTATCTAGTAATAATGGTCCAGTTGGTATAATTAAGAATCTTGAATACAAGGTTGAAAATGATTCAGTTGCTAAATTTGGTCTAGTGATTCCAGATGAAGTAACAAATGGAACTATTAAAATAAAGAAAATCACTTTTGAAGATGAATTATATTGGAATAAAGAATGTGAAGATTATTCATTCTATACTTCTGAATTTATTGATCATAGTGCACCTATTGAATCTCCAAGTGAAGAAGTAGTTGAAGCAATGCCACTTGATGCTTCAAGTGATGTAATAGTAGATCAACCTCAAGAAGAAGTAGTAGCTACAAAAGAAGTAGACAAAGAAAAAGTAATGGGTATTATTATGAAAGTATTACATGTCATCAATGCCGCATTACTTCTTGGTTATGTTGCTTTCACACCAGTTGTAAATGGTCTATTAAATGGTATGGGTATTAGTTTATCATATGTTAATTCAATGTATTTATCTGTAGTCTTTGCTTTTATTCCACTTATTCTATTATTATTATCTTCACTATTAAAAAATAAAAAAGCATGCTTTATTATTGATATTGTTTTATTCGTATTTTTAATACTAAGCTTTTTTTGGGAAGGGCGGTAATTAGATAATGAAAAACACAATTATGATTTTTATCTATGTGATACCAATTGTTTTAGCAATTGTTTATGCTCTTCTTTATTTACTAAATAAAGTAAAAGCATCTAAAATTTATCTAATTATTATCTCTGTTATTATTGCTTCATTAACAGTTAGTATGTTAATTATTCCTAGTTGTGGAACAGTAGGAAATAATAAACCAGCTGAACCATATAAACCATTACCAGAGGGCGAGGCAGCAGCTGCCCCAGCCGCTCTAGCCGGTCCAACGTTTGAAGATCGGGTTAAAGAATTTTCGAACACTTATCTTGACAGTTATAATCCATACCTTGCTGATGACGGATTCATTTATTTTGGTGAATACCCTCAAAGAGTAGTCACTGATGCAAGTATCATTAACACTTTAAATCAATTAAGTATTAGTGCTATAAATGAAAATGGATATTACGAATATAATGGAAATCAATATGCTAAAGTTAGAACTACTAGAAGTGGTGAGTTTATCAGTACGGGAACAAAAATGTATGCTAATAGGTATTATTGGTTTAAAGTTGAGCCTATCAAATGGTTTCCTCTTTATCCTAGTGGTAATGAAATATGGCTTGTATCTAATTGCATATTAGATGGCTCTTACTATAGAAATGTTTCACCATGCAATGAGGCAAATGATGAATGCATTGATAATGCTGGATATCTTAATGAATATGAATATTCTGATCTTAGAAAAGCATTAGAAGCTTTTCATGAAAAAGCTTTTTCTTACTATGAAAAAAAGGATATTGGACTAGTACGCGTTGAATGCTATGATCTTACTATGGTTTTAAGCAGTGATGATATAAGGGATGTTTTATGGATCTACGAAGACTGGTATCCTAAATTTACTGATTATGATATTGCAAAAGGCATTGATACCAATCTTGTTTGGACAAGATGGGGATGTGATGATAATCAAAATGCATATGTTTATTCATCAGATGGTAATTTTTATAGTGAACCGGTATGGTCTTACTACGGCTATACAATACTTATCAATATAGATATTGATAAATACCAATAGTAAAAGTTTGGAAAAAACAATTTATGGAAAAAGATGTCTTTGATTTATTTCATAAACAGTGGGGACTCGTTAGTGCTGGATCAATTAACCATTTTAATTGTTGTACAGTTAGTTGGGGAAGCCTAGGTGTTCTTTGGAATAAAAAAATAGTCACTGTTTATATTTATCCATCGCGTTATACTTATGAGTTTATGAAGGAAAATGAATATTTTACTGTTTGTTTCTTTCCAGAAAGCTATAAGTCATCACTTGCTATATTAGGCTCTAAATCAGGCCGTGATACTGATAAAGTGAAAATAGCTAAATTATCACCAATTGAATGTGGTAATAGTGTATCTTATAAAGAAGCAGAACTAACATACTATTGTAAAAAGATTTATAGTGGTTTCTTTGATAAAAATCTTGTTGATGATGAGATTAAACATTATTATCAAAACAATCCAAAATCATTCCCAAAATCAGAAGATGGTGATTGGCAAACACATATGATGTTTGTGGGTGAAATCATTGAAGTTATTAAGAGGTAATAATTATGTTATCAACATTATCAATTGTCTTTGATATTATTATGGTTATTTGTTTTGGTGCTAGTTGGCCATTCAATATTATTAGAAGTTATAAAGCCCGTACCGCAAAAGGTACTAGTATCTACTTTATGTGTTTGATTGAAGTAGGGTATATTGCGGGGATTGTGTGTAAGATTTTATTGATGATTGAGAACCATGGTCTTACTTGGCTTGGTTATGTCGCTTTTAGTTTCTATATCATCAATCTACTGATGGTTTTAACGGGTATTATTATTTATTTCCGAAATAAAAAACTTGATAAGCTTAGAGAAGAACAAGAAAATCAATAATTATTTATTTTGTTGATATCGATAAATTATAAAATATGTTATAATGTAAGTAGATAATACAATAAATAGGAGGATGAAGATGAAAAGCGGTGCTAAAATTTTATGTATTGTTGGTGGTGTATTTAACGTATTAGTGGCTGTAGCCCTTGTTGTAGGTGCAATTCTAATTTTTAAGATTGGTAGTGATCCAGAAAACTTAAAAATGTTTTATGATGAAGCGCGTGGTGAATTAACAGCTGATGAAGCAGCACTTATTATGATGGTCATTAAGCTAATCGGTTTAGGTGTTTTACTACTTGCAGTCTTTGAACTAATTGGTTGTATTACTTGCTTCTTAGGTGCATTTGACTTAGATTCTAAACCATTAATGGCTTTAGTAATTATGATGTGCTTATTTGCTTGTAACCCATTTGGTATTTTAGCTGGTATCTTTGGTTTAATTGGTGAACCTGCTCCAGCACATCATGCAGCTCCTGTAAAGGAAGAACCTGCTGCTGAAGAAAAAGCTCTTGAAGACGAAGAGCCAAAAGAAGAATAATAAAAACTACTCCCAAAGGGAGTAGTTTTTTACTCCCAAAAGGGAGTAGTTTTGTTATTAACGTAAAATCTTTATTACTTTCTTCTCAATTTATGATATAATTAGTAATAGAAGGTTCTATTTATGATTAGATTAGCTAAAAAGATTGATTTAGAAGAAATTAAGAAAATCTATCAACTAGCTAAAGACATTATGATTGCATCTGGCAATCATCATCAGTGGCTAGGCGGATATCCAAGTGAAGAACTATTACTTGATGATATTAATAAAAAACAATTATATGTTTTAGATAATGATGGATGTATTGATGCGGTCTTTGCATTAATTTTGGGTAAAGATGAAACATACCAATATATTGAAGGTGGAAAGTGGTTGACAGATTCTCCATATGGAACAATTCACCGGATTGCTAGTAGTGGTCGCATTCATGGTGTACTAAAGGAAGCAGTCGATTATTCTTTAAATAAAATACCCCACTTAAGAATTGATACCCATGAACAAAATGTGATTATGAAACACCTTTTAGATCAATTAGGCTTTACCTATTGTGGAATTATATACTTAAAAGACGGTAACCCTCGTCTTGCATATGAATTAGTAGGAGGTAATAAGGCATGAAAAAATGGACTACTTTAATAGTTTTAGCACTTTTTATATGTTTAGTCGGTTGTGAATTTCCAACGACTACAAAAGAAGAACATCATTATGATGAAGGTACGATTATTAAAGATGCTACATGTACTAAAACAGGAATCATTGAATATACTTGCTTAGATTGTGGAAAGAAAAAGAAAGAAGAGATCCCTTTGAAAGATCATGACTATGAAATCGTCGAAGTGGAATCAACTTGTGGTGAAGTAGGTTATTTTGCTCGTGTTTGTAAAAACTGCGATTATTTTGAAAAGATTCAAGAAAAAAGTCCAGTTGACCATGTAATTAGATCTAAAGTTGAAGAGCCATCAATTGATGGTTCAGTTGGAACCAAGCGTTATTACTGTAGTGTCTGTGGTAAAGAGTTTTTAAGCTTCCCATATGTTGAAAATGGCTTTTCAAGATTTGGTAAGCTTCATGTGTCTGGCCGTAATTTAGTCGATGCAAATAACAATTCAGTTCAACTACTTGGTATTTCAACCCATGGCCTACAATGGTTTGGCCGTTATGTTAATTATGAAACTCTTTATGCTTGTAAAGATGCTTTCAACATTAATGTTTTCCGGTTCTCTTTATATACGGCTGAAGATGGTTATTGTGAATCAGGTAGCAAAAGAAGAGAAGAATTGTATCAAATGGTTGCTAGTGGTATTAGAATTGCTACTGAACTAGATATGTATGCCATTGTTGACTGGCATATGTTAGGAGCTGATGATCCTAACGATAAAAACCCTCTTTATTATCTAGATGAAGCTAAAGAATTCTTTGACCGCATCAGTTTTGAATTTAAAGACTATGATAATGTCTTCTATGAATTAATGAATGAACCAAATGGTTCGACTACTTGGAGTGATTGTAAGGAGTTTGCGGAAGAGATTATTCCAATCATTAGGAAAAATAATCCTGATGCAATCTGTCTAATCGGAAACCCTAGTTGGAGTGCTGATTTAACAGGTCCAATGCGGAGTCCGCTTGATTATAGTAATATTATGTATACATATCATTTTTATGCAGCGGATAATATGACTATCCAAAATGTCATCGATGGATATAATGCGGGGTTACCAATTTTCATTACTGAACACGGCGGAATGAAATCCAGTGGTGATGGAGCTATCAATGAACGAAACGTTAACCGGTGGTATGAAGCGCTGGATTCAAGACATATTAGCTATGTCGCATGGAATCTATCGAACTCCAAAGGTTCATCATCAATTCTAAAACAAAATATTACAGTTATGAATAGTTTTGCGGATGGCTACTTAAAAGAATGGGGTATCTTCTATAAGAAACACATTAAACAAGTTTTAGGTATAACAGAATAAAAACAAGTGGTATTAACCACTTGTTTTTATATGCTTTTACAAATTGATAAATAAATGGTATAATAATAAAGTAAAATACTAGTTTTTAGAGGGATAATTATGAAGAAATTTTTTAGAAACCTATTTTCAGGATATTTACTAATTCTAATCCTATTACTAATCGAAGCCGGTTTTTTACTCTTTATTCAATATGGCTTAGACGATGTTGTTAACAAATGGATTGGCGGGGATGCTAGTGAAAACCTCTTAAAACTATTAGTGGCTTTTGGCTACATCTTAGTTCGCTTAATTGGTTTTGTGATTTCCGTTATCATTTTCTTTAAAATTATCAATAAGCCAGAAAATCCCGAATTCAAAATTCCATGGATTGTGGGCATGCTTTTATTACCATTTTTCTTTTCGATGATTTTCTTAATCTTTGGTCGTCATAAGTTAATGAGAAAAGAAAAAAGAATTATTAAAGCGACCGATACGGCTTATAAAAACGAGTTCTATCTAAATGATAAGAAAAAAGAAGCTTTAGGTAATGCGGTGGGAACATTTGCTTATCTTAATAATACAACGAATATGGGTGCTCACCAAAACAATCAAATCACTTATTACAAAAAAGGTGAAGATTTCTTTCCGGCCCTAATTGAAGAATTAAAGAAAGCCGAAGAATTAATCTTTATGGAATTCTTTATTATCTCTGATGGTGTATATTGGAAAGAAATTAGGCAAATCCTAATTGACAAAGCCGAAGCCGGTGTTGAGGTTCGACTAATCTATGATGATATGGGTTGTGGGGGAACAATTGCTTCTAATACACCAAGAGTTTTACGTAAACATGGCGTAAAATGCTATAAATTTCACCCATTTAGACCAATCTTGTCAGGGGTCTATAATAACCGAGATCACCGTAAAATTGTCATTATTGACCATAAAATAGCCTTTACTGGCGGTATGAATCTTAGCTGATGAATATGGTAATGTTATTAAACGTTTTGGTTATTGGAAAGATTCAATGGTTGCCATTCGTGGTAGTGCAATTGCTAATTTGATTGCGGTATTCTTACAAAACTTTGATTTTGCATCAGGTGTGGTTAGTGATTATCACAAATACATTGATTATGACTATGAAGAGTATGCTAGTGATGGTTTTGTTATGCCATTTGGTGATGGACCAGGTGGTGTTGATAATGCACTAGTTGGTGAACAAACTTATATCAATATCCTAAATTATGCTAAATATGAAGTCTATATTTCAACGCCATATTTAATTCCAACATATGGCTTGATAGATGCTCTTCGTAATGCGGCATTAAGGGGTGTAAAGGTTCACCTAATTGTCCCTGGGATTCCAGATAAAAAGATGGTTTATAAGGTTGCGGAATCTAATTTTGCATACTTACTAGAAGCTGGCGTTAATATCTATCGGTATACACCAGGCTTTAATCATATGAAAACCATTTTGGCAGACCAAAGTCTTGCGATGGTTGGAACGATTAATTTTGACTTCCGGAGTTTAGTTCACCATTTTGAATGTGGTGCGGTTATTTATCAAGACCCATCTTTAAAAGATATTGAAGCTGATTTTAAAGAAATGCTAGAAGCTTCTTCAAAGGTACCAACAGACTTCAAACAACGTAAAAGTAGTCGCCAATTGTGTTCATTGATTAAAATTATATCTCCACTATTGTAATTTATCAGACACCATTTAATAATGGTGTCTTATTTTTGGAAAAAGATAGCATTTTATGATATAATATAATAAATTAAAGGTGATTGTTATGAAAAACATCTTAATAACCGGTGCAAGTGGTGGCATGGGTAAGGTCGTAACTAACTATCTGGCTGACCAAGGAATGCACATCTATGCTCTTGATATTAAACCACTAGAAGAAGCTGAAAACGTAACTTCTTTTATTTGTGACCTAACTAAAAAGGATGAAGTTAAAAGAGTCAAAGAAGAATTAAAAGATATTAAATTTGATGCGATTATTCATCTGGTTGGTACATACAAGATGGATAGCCTAATTGAAATTCCTGAAGAATCTTTTAGAAAGATTTTTGATATTAATTTTCATAGTATCTATTTAGTAAATAAATACTTTTTTGAATTATTAAATCCTAATTCTAAAATAGTGATGATATCAAGTGAATTAGCTCCATTAGATCCGCTTCCCTTTAATGGCTTGTATTCACTAACTAAAAGCCTATTAGAACAATATGCGGTTTCTTTAAGACAAGAACTAAACCTTTTAGGTCATCAAGTAATTATTGTTAGACCTGGTGCTATCGCAACAGGCATGATTGATGAATCAGTTAGTAGTGTTAAAGAAATGGTTAAGGATACTAAACTTTATCAAGAATATGTGGCTAACTTCTGCAGAATTGTGGAAGCTAATGAATCAAAAACTGTTGAACCAATAAAAATAGCCAAACTAATCAATAAGGTGTTAAGAAAGAAAAAACCGAAATTATTATACTCACTAAATCGTAATCCAAAATTAATCTTATTATCAATGTTACCTAAAAGAACGCAACTTTGGATTATTAAAAAAATGCTTAGTAAAAAGGAAAAACAAAGATGAAAAAATTAAGAAATTATTTATTGTTTATTAGTTGCTTGATTCTAACAATTCTTCTTGCTGGTTGTACTTTACTAAATCCTGAAGAGGGTGGTAAAACAAAACCGGAAAAAGAATATGCAACGATCAATTTATATTCTGAATATGGCGAATTAGAAAAAACCAAATATCAAGTAGAAGTAGGCTTATCATTTACTTTCCCAGTTCTTGAACAAGATGGTTATCTATTTCAAGGCTGGGGTGAAGAAGGTAAAGATGGATATATCAATACTTATTCACCAAAGACAGAAGAAGAACGCTGGTTCTATGCGGTATGGGAATTAGATGCTGATAATGAAGAAGCTAAGGAGTTATTCTTACAAATTAATGCCATCAAGCAAGATCAAATTAGATCAACTTGGTTGCCACGTCTTAATGAATTAAAGGCTAGATACGACGCGCTAGATGCTAAATATCAAGCTAAAGTAACGAATATTAATACTTTAATTAGTTATATTGAAAGAGCAACAAATCTAATTAATGCCGAACCAGTCATTGAGGCTATCGATGCGCTTCCAAGTAAAGTCACTTTAGCTGATGAAGATGAAGTTAATCGTTGTAATAATCTTTATTTAGCTTTAACTGAAGGCGAGAAAGCTTTAGTTACTAATTATGATAAAGTTACTAAAGCATTAGCACGGATTGAAGCCATCAAGAGTGAAAGCTATCAATATCCAGATTTAATTAATAATCTTATCTTAAAACTACCTTATCAATTAACATATGATTATTATGAAGATGCTACTTATATCTTAAGTCTATATGATAGCCTAGATGCAACGGGTATTGAACTAATTGATCACCCTGAATTAATTACGAAATTAAGAAGCGAAGTAGCAACATTCGATGCAAGTACAGATCTTATCTATTGTTTAGGTAGGGATGTTTATGCATCACGTGATGATTTCGGTAATGCTTGGTTTAGTGATTTATATGAGTTTATTCTCTATAATGGTGGCTATAATAAACTTACTAGTGAAGGAATTAATAGTGTCGAAGATTTTGTGAGACTTGCTCATGATTATAATGCTGGAAATGGTCAAATGCGTTATCTTGGTAATACCTTCTCACAATGGTATTTAGC
>DBWF01000044.1:0-722 GCA_002308275.1 Caryophanales bacterium UBA1245
GCAACCCATGTTTCGGTATTCATTAAAATCCCCGCATCAAGTCCAACGTTGTATTCTGAATCTTGAACGAAGACTTTCCACCATAATTTCTTAATGTTATTAGCTAGTTCAACGCCTAGTGGTCCATAATCCCAAGAGTTAGCTAGTCCACCATAGATTTCACTACCTTGGAAGACGAATCCTTTTTCCTTTAAAAAGGCAACTAATTTATCCATTGTTAATTCCATAATATAAATCCTCTTGTTTTCTAATCAAGCATCATTTCGATAATCTTTAAATAGCGATTAGTATAATCGAAATATGTTTGATAATAATCTTTGATAATCGGAAGTAATTCCGCATAATATTGGTTGATGAATTTTAATAATTCTTCATCAATTTTATCTAATTTAATTAAATAGATTAATTTAATCAGCTTTGATAGTTCAGCACCGACTGAAGCTGCATTGTGATGAGCCTTGCAAAGCATTCCACCACTAGCAACACTAAAATAAATGCCAGTTTTACCACAAACTGGGCAAGCCTTAAAGTCTGGTTGACTACCAACCAAATACCACATTTTGATATTGAAGATTGTTAAGATACTCATTGGATAATCACTCTTACTAAGTAATTGTAACATCTGTTCTAAAAAGTGATATAACACTTTATAGTCTGATATCGTATCAATAAATGTCAAAATGTTCTCAAATAAAGCAAGCGCTACCGAAGTTTTTAAAGGG
>DBWF01000044.1:774-12361 GCA_002308275.1 Caryophanales bacterium UBA1245
CGGCCGGTACTTGCCATACACTCAATTTTAGTGATGACGGGTGTTAATATTTTAAGTTTACTCTCTAGTTTTCTAGCTCCTCTAACGATTAAGGATACTAGACCATGTTCAGTTAAAAACGTGATTTTAAGAGCATCTTCTTTATATAAGTCTTGTCTAATGACAATTCCGGTAAATTTATCTTTATCGATTGTTGCGGCCATGTTATTCTTCGTACCCATATTCTTTCAAATAACGTTTTTGGTTACGCCAATCTTTTTCAACCTTCACAAAAAGCTCAAGATAAACCTTTTGATCAAGGAATGAGGCGATATCTTTACGAGCAGCAGTACCAATTTCTTTAATTTTGGCACCACCTTTACCAATAATAATCGCTTTTTGACTAGGGCGTTCCACAATAATCGTAGCTTGAATATTGACAAGATTTTGTTTATCGCTTTGTTTCATGGCTTCAACCGTCACCGCAACACTATGTGGTACTTCTTTTTCTGTCAAAAGCAAAACCTTTTCCCGAATGATTTCACCAACCACAAAGCGTTCTGATTGGTCAATGATTTCATCTTCACTATAGTATTGAGGCCCATTTGGCAAAGTATCGTGTATTGCTTTTAATAAATCTTCTACACCCAAATGGTTTTCAGCACAAATCTTAAATTCAGAACCATGTTTTAACTCTTGATACTTACTTTGAAGACTATCAAATTCATCCTGATTTTTGACTAAATCCATCTTATTATAAATAAGGAAGGTTTTAATACCACTTTCATTTAATGTATTAATTAAAGCAGCGTCTAGTTCGTCAAAACGTTTTGTAGCATCAACCATTAATAAGACTAAATCCACCCCCGCAAGACTTTGGAGTGCGGCTTCATTCATAAATTCGCCTAAAACATTAAAAGCTTTATGAAAACCAGGAGTATCAACAAAAATGATTTGCGCATCATCCGTTGTCAAGATACCTTGGAGCCGGTTTCTGGTCGTTTGGGCTTTAGGCGTTACAATCGCAACCTTAGTTCCTAGAAAATGGTTTAAAAGCGTACTCTTACCAACATTAGGACGACCTAGAATTGCCACAAAGCCTGATTTAAAGTTTGTTTTCATCATTGAGGCAATCTCCAGTAAATTGATAAGGCAATAATTCACTCACCTTTATTGAATAAGTATTGATTAATTTTGGATTAATCAATGTTACAAGGGCTTCTTGATTCATGAGTTCACAAATAACTTGGCGACAAGCACCACAAGGACTAGATGGAGTAACTGTATCAGTAGCCACCACGAGTTCAATGATATCATCTTTTCGGTAACCTTTTGAGTATGCCGCAAACAATGCACTGCGTTCAGCACAATTACAAAGTCCATATGAAGCATTTTCAACATTGGCACCGATGATGTATTCACCATTTTTTAGTACTAAACAAGCACCAACTCTAAATCCAGAATAAACGGCATAAGCATTTTGCATCGCATCAAGTGCTAATTGATATTTCTTTTCCATCTTATTCTCTCCCAATCTTCATAATATTTAAAATTTCATCTTGCTTAGCAAACATTATTTTTTCTTCTTCAGGTGTTTGATGATCATAGCCATGCAAATGAAGAATACCATGACATGCTAAAAAAGTAAATTCTCTTAAAACTGAGTGTCCATAATTAGTTGCTTGTTCGTTAACCTTTTCATAGGAAATAAAAATATCACCCATTTCGGTAGGAAAATAATCTAACCCATCAGCTAGGGCAAAACTAATAACATCAGTTGGGGCATCAATATGTCGATATTCTTTATTAATTTCCCAAATCTTCTTATTATCAACAATAATAATTGAAATGAAATGCTTTCCTTTATAAGGAAACTGTTTACTAACTACCTTACTTAGTTTTTTGATGACTTTTTTGGCATTAAAAGGGAATTCATAATCACTAATGTAATTGATTTTAAGCATTATCTTCACCTTCATATTTTTCAATAATCTTCGAAACTAATGGATGACGCATTACATCAATCGAACTAAAGTTTACAAAACGAATTTCAGGCATTCCTTTAAGGAGGTTAATAGCTTCAATTAAACCGCATTGTTGCTTAGTTTGGAGGTCAATTTGGGTAATATCACCCGTAATAACCATTTTAGAATTAAAACCAAGACGAGTTAGGAACATTTTCATTTGATTTGTTGTTGTATTTTGCGCTTCATCTAAGATAATAAAGGCATTATCAAGCGTGCGACCACGCATATACGCGATTGGTGCAATCTCAATGATTCCTTTTTCCATCAACTTATCCGCTTGTTCAACACCAATAATGTCGTGAATAGCATCATAAATCGGAATCAAATAAGGATCAATCTTCTCTTTTAAGTCACCAGGTAAGAAACCTAACTTTTCCCCAGCTTCAACCACTGGGCGGGTGATAATGAGTTTCTTGATCTTATTTTTCTTAAGTAGACTTAGTGCATATGCGACCGCTAAATAAGTTTTTCCGCTCCCCGCAACCCCTACTGCGAAAACGATATCGCTATTTTGAAGAGCTTCTAAATACTTCTTTTGGTTAATCGTTTTAGCAACGATACTTCGACCATCTACTGTATTAACAAAAAGCATATTTTTATGGAAGAAAGCTTCAACCTCGGATAATGGATAATTCTTAAGCATTGCAATAATACTTAGGAGTTCTCTTTCTCTTACAACTTGAGCCCGATCAACAAAAATCTTGATGATTTTAATAATCTTTTCAATCGTTTCGGCTTGCTCTTCATCACAAACAAGACTGTCGTTTGTAACAACAATCTTGCATTTTAAAGCAGCTTCCATAATTTTAATATTTTTGTTCATTGGCCCAAGGATTGCGGCCTCCATACTTGGATTTTCAAAAAGATATACGACTTTTTCTTTCATTACACTCTACTTTTCCTATTCTCCCTATCTTATTATACCAAAAAGCGAACTTTTTTCTTTATAATTTGATATAAAAACATCCAAATAGTAAGAAAAAAAGGCTGTGAAGCCTTTCTTACTAATTAATAACGACGACCTGCTTTACGAGCAGCACGTCTTTTTTCTTTACGAACATCACTAGGTTTCATGTAATGTTGTCTTTTACGAGCTTCTACAAGGGTACCGGCTCTTGAAACATCACGTTTGAATCTTTTTAGTGCATCGTCAAGTGTATCATTTTCACGAACGATAGTTTTTGGCATTTCTTAGTCACCCCTTCCAGCACTCTAAAATCTTTAATATTATACACTAATTTCGAAAAATAAGCAAGTAAAATGATCATTTGTTAGTAAGTAAGTTAGTAGCTTTTGTTAAAAAGTAATGTGCTATTTGATCAAAATCTAAATTTAATAGTTCATTTAACCCCGTTTTCGCTTTAAAGAGGGCTACTAAATACCAACTTATGGCTTGCATTGCATACCATAATTCAATTATTGTTTCATCACAGCCATTTAATGGACGATTTAAAGCCATCGATAAAAGATTTTTACCAATTGCTAAATCATTATTGCCAAAACAAGCATAATCATAATACGGATCATTATTACCAGTGAATTCTAAATCAATTAGCACATCGCCATTCTTAGTAAAGAGCCAATTAGATAACTGCGCATCATTATGACAGCTTACCATTGGGCGTTTTGATAAGAATTCTTGATAAGATTTTAACTTAGCCACATTATTATAATATTCTTGATCTAATTGAATGCCAAAGAATTGGCAGAGGCGTTCAAAATAAAATAGTCTCTTGTAAGGATCATAATCATTAGCTAGTTTTGGTAGTTTGTGGAAGGCTTCAAGCGTCTTAACCATCTCAAATTCACTCATATATTCTTCATCTGAATCAATATATGGTGAAATTTTAACACCAAATTCATGATCAAAGTATTCATATTGTAAAAATTCATGTCTACCATTAACCATTTCTAGCATATTGTACTCAATATTACGGTCAACAAACATTTCAGCACAGTCACCAGGCAACCGAGCAACCTTTTTAAACAAATCAAATGCTAAAAGGTAAGTATTATTACTCATTCCACCAGGAAATGGTGTAATCGATAGCAACTGGCAATCAGGATATATTTGTTTAGCAAGATTAGTCAAATAGTTTTGATGATTGTCGATGCCAAAATAAAAATTTAGTTTAAAAACGAGATGCTTAATCGCATAATAGCGATGACTACAACGGTTCTTCTCTTCACCAGATAATTCAGCCATTGTTTTATTAAAACCATCAGGCATAAAAATCGAGTCATACCCAAAACCATTGGTGCCTTTTTCGGCTTTTGTAATGCAGCCATCAACCCGACCAGTTGAAGAAATAAGCCGGTGTCCATCATAAAAGATCAAAGCTGTTTCGAAATAAGCCTGTCGATTATGCTCATTTGCAAGCCGCTCTAAGACAAGATTTCGATTGCCCTGGTCCCCAAGGCCTGAAAACCTTGCCGCATTTATCCCCGGCTCGCCACCTAAAGCATCAATAAAAAGGCCGGTATCATCACAAACAACGGGTATTTGATATTGATCATAATAGTATTTTGCTTTAATAAGGGCATTTTCCCATAAGGTTTGACCATCTTCAGCAGGTTCGCTACATTCTTCTAAATCACTTAATGTTAAAAAATCAAAACCAAACTGGTTAAGTAGTCTTTTAAATTCTTCTACTTTACCATGGTTATGAGAAGCAATTAATAATTTCATAATTATCTCTCCTATTGCTAATTATTATACTCTTTTTTTAATGACTTAATGTAAAAAAGGCTTTAAAATCATAAATAAAAACTTTTTAATTTGAAAAAAAAGGAATTATATGATATAATATAAAAAAATAAGGAGAATTAATTATGATTTGTCCAAGATGTAAAAGTGAAATTAAAGATGAAACCGCAACATTTTGTGAAATGTGTGGTTATGAATTAGATAAAGATCCAAATGAATTTGAAGAAATTCAAGAAACTCCGGTAAAACGTGGCCTATTTACCTTCGAAGAAAGAGAAAATCCTCTTCCTTGGTGGCGTTATTTAGTTACGATTGGGGTTTACTTTGGCATTATGGAGATTGGCGCTTTTCTATTCCAACTCCTAATGATGTATATTTATACAGCAACCACTGGTCAACCAGTTCAAATTGATGGAGCCTATACTCCTGAAGCTGCTAATTTTATCAATATTTGGGTTCAAATTCTAACTTATGCAACTGTCACTGCCGCAACCGTTATTCTTCTTTGGAAACCAATCCTATCAGATGTTAAATATAGTAGTTCTCGCGTGGGTAAAGTTTTTGCTCTTATTGGAATTGGGATTGCAGGTGTGTATGCAGCGAACATTTTATGTAATATTTTGTTTACCATCATTGAATTATTCTTAGGCAAGGGCTTCTTAACTGGTGATTCACAAAATCAACAAGCAATTGAAGAAATGATTTACAGTGCTAAGCCACTAGCATTTACCCTTTATGCTGTTGTCTTAGTCATTGGTGCACCTGCTGTTGAAGAATTGATCTTCAGGAAATCATTATGCACCTTACTTGGTAAGTTTAAACGAATCTGGCGCATTGTTTTCTCAGCCGTTTTATTTGGAAGTATCCACGTTGTTGTAGCAATGCTTGGTTATGCAATTAGTGGATTATGGGATTTACTACTAAAAGAATTCATTTTAGGTATTCAGTATATTGCAATGGGCGCTGTCCTTGCTAGTGCATACGAATTTTCTAATAAAAATGTCGTTGTTTCATTTACAATTCATGCGATTAATAATTTACTAAGTGTGATAGCAATCATTTATTTAATGCTCATAAAGTAAAATGAAAAATCAGTCTTTTAGAAAGGCTGATTTTTATTTTTGATTGATAGCGTCTTTTAACTTCTTACTTGATACAAAGCGAACACGATAACCGCCTTTAACAAGTTGACGTTCACCGGTAATCGGATTAACGCCATAATAATCTTCTTGAAGCACTTTTTCAAAAGTTCCAAAGTTGCTAATCATTACTTTATCTTCATTTGCTAGTCCATAGGCTAAGATTTCAAACACCTGGCTAACAACCTTTTCGATATCTTGACGATAATAATCACTATTTTGATAGATAGCATCAATTATATCATTCTTTTTCATAATAATTCCTCCAGTTACTATTATACTCTTTATTTTTATAAATGTCAAAAAAAATAAGGCAAAAAGCCGATTTTTTAAAATAAAAAGGCAAGATATTCTTGCCTATTTATTTTTGTTTTGCTTTTTAGCTACGGTATAGCGTTCAAAATCATTCATGACATTTTGAGGATTAAAAGGTCCTTCACCCCGGTCAATAAGATTTAATAATACCTTGAGTTGTCTTTCGATTATATTAATTAAATCTTGGGAATAGTGATAATCTAACGCATTGAATTCAAATTCATCACGGTCTAAAATAAGACGATCACCACTTGGGAACACTTTAACATCCAATTCATAATCGATGTACTTAATACCTTCGCTATCAAAAACATAAGGTGAACTTAAGTTACAATAGTAGTAAATGGAATTATTGCGGAGCATACAAATAATATTGAACCAATAATCTTTATAGAAATAGCAAACAGCTGGTTCTTTTGTTTTCCAGCGGCGACCATCTCCATCAATAACATTAGCGCGATCATTAACGAGAATGATTTTATTATCTGTTTCTTCTACAATATACGCATATTGCCATACGCGATGAAGTTCACCATTATGTTTATAACTAATAATCTCTATTTTGTTATCCACAATGAACCTCTTTCTAACTCACTATTATTATAACAAAAATCTGCAATTTTTGAAAGCAAAACAATAAACTAATTCTTATATTGGTTGATTAATTCAATATAACGATCGTATTTTTTATTCAAAAGATTCAAAACGATATCTTTAAACAATTGGTCATTTTTATTAACTTTGAACTCTTCAAGACTCTTAAAGTACTCTTCTTTTTGTTTAACTGAGATACTGATTGGTAAGAATCCATGACTAATTAATTGATAATTCATCATTAGACGGGCTAGACGACCATTTCCATCAATGAATGGATGGATTTTAGCAATTTGAAGGTGAGTAAAAGTTGCAAGTTCAACCACATCACCTTGAAAGTTTTCTAACTCATAGAAAAATTTAGCCATCCGGTCATAAACTTTTACATAGTCACAAGGAATATAAGATGAGCCATTGACTTTAATATTAACACGACGATACATACCACCCGGTGTAATACCATCAAGAAGGGTTTCATGAACATCTTTTAGGAAATCTTCTGTCAATGGTAACTTTTGGGCAGCCCGTTCTTCGACCATTTTGTATGCTTGATAATGATTGAAAACTCGGCGATGAAGTGCACTATCACCACTAATATTAATACCCTTAATAATTTGAATAACTTGGGCGAGAGTGATTGATTCACCTTCAATTGTTGAAGAATTCTTAGTTAATGCTTCAATAAAATTTAAATGATAAGTATTTAATTCCTCTTGAGGAATAAGATGAATGTTTTCAGCAACATATTGTTGTTTTTCTAATAGATTCATAATTGGTTACCTCTTTTCCTTGTTATTTGAGGGTGACAACTGTTGCACCCATACCACCTTCACCAGCACCACCATAACGGAATTCGGCTACTTGAGGGTGTTTTTTTAAGTAATCTTGGACTAAGCCTCTTAAGGCTCCTGTGCCATAACCATGAATAATGGTAAATTGTTTGATGCCACAAAGCATACAATCATCAAAATACTTTTCTAATTGGTCACGAGCTTCTTCATATCGCATACCAATTAAATTTAGTCTTAAACTAATTGTTGATTTAGAAACGGTTCTGACAAAATTAGCGTCTTCACTCTTTTTGCTTGTTTCTTTTGAAAGTGCTAAGTCTTCAATATCAAGACGCATATTAACATTGCCAAAGCTAACTAAATAAGTGCCATCTTTCATAATTTTACTGATTACACCATGTTGATCATAGTCTTTAACATAGACATCATCACCAACTTTTAGCTCTTTAGTAATCGGTTCATACTTAGTTTTACTAGGTTTTTCTTCAATCTCAGCATCTAACGATGCTAATTCTTTCTTTAAGGCGATTACCTCATGAAGCTTTAGATTATTGTTTTGATTATCTTTGATATCATTTAAGATTTTAATGGCATCTTGTTTGATTCTAGCTACTTCTTCATCAGCCTTCTTTTGAGCATTCTTTAGAATTCGATTCTTTTCTTGTTCAATCAAAGCAAGCTTACTATTTAATTCTTTTTGATGAGCCGCATTTTGTTCGATTAATTCATTATTTTCTTTTATCTTTAGAGCTAGTTCATGATTACTAAGCTCTAGCTTTTTAATCAAAGCCGCCGCATCACTATCAGCTTGAGCTGTTCGTTTTTTAGCATCATCGATTATTGCTTGGTTTAGTCCTAGGTTTTTCGCAATTTCAAATGCATTACTAGAACCTGGTATGCCAAGCTGTAAGTGATAAGTTGGATTTAACGTATTTTGGTCAAATTCCATACTAGCATTGACGATTTTTTCACTGCTATAAGCAAAAGATTTAAGCTCTGGATAGTGAGTTGTCGTAATAAATGCAATCTTATGATTGATTAAATACTCTAAGATACTAATTGCTAGGCTTGATCCTTCCGATGGATCGGTACCACCGCCGATTTCGTCGAATAATACGAGGGAATTTGGGGTGATGGTATTAATAATATCAACAATATTACTCATATGTCCACTAAAGGTTGATAAATTCTCTAAGATACTTTGTTCATCACCGATATCGCAACAAACCTTGTCATAAATCATGACATTACTATCCTTCGAAGCCGGAATTAAGAGTCCACACTTCGTCATTAAGACTAATAGACCAACCGTTTTTAGTAAAACTGTTTTACCACCGGTGTTAGGACCAGTAATGACGATTCCTAAATATTTATCAAAACTGATATTATTAGGAATTACCTTTTTTACTTTTAAGAGTGGGTGTCTAGCATCGACTAAATTTAAGATATGTTCATCATTAATCGAAGGACGCGATGCATTTTGGGCCTTCGCAAGCATTGCTTTAGCAAAGGTAAAATCAATTTTTTTAATAATTTGATAATTGCTAAGTAAGATTTCAGCTTCAGCGCCCACAAGGGATGATAGATTTCGTAAAATCTTCTCCACTTCCATCTTCTCTTCAGCCATCAAAGCTTGCTTTTGGGAATTTAATTCCATCACCGCAAGCGGTTCGATGTAGACGGTTTGGCCACTACCTGAAGTATCTAGGAGATTTCCTTTAACACTATTTTTATATTCGATTTTAACAGGGATGACAAAATGACCATCACGCATGGAAATCGTCGGTTGCGATAGCTTAGAAGCTTCTTTACCAAGAATTTCTTGGAGTTTATTTTTAATCCGAATATCGATTTGATTAATTCTTTTTCTTAAAGATGCCAGGGTTGGTGTTGCATTATCTAAAATATTGCCGGCTTCATCCACACTTTTAATCAACAGACTATCTAAATAGTCATTGACATAGCAGCTATTAATCCAACTTTCAAAATTTAGGCAAGGGATTTCTTCCTTATTTAAAATACCTAAAAAATGGATATTAGCTTTAATCGTATGATAGAGCCTTGCGGTCTCATAGAGTTCAGCACCATCTAATAAGCCACCCTTAGAAGCTAATCTAACACTTCGCTCATAAGGTTTGGATAGATGAATCGGCGCTCTGTCATAGCGTAAAACGATTCTTAAGGCTTCGTCAGCTTCATCTAAGAGTTGATTAAGTTGTTCGAAATCATTAATTGGTTCAATTTTTGCGGCTTCTGCCTTCGTATCTTCCATGACGCAAAAGCTTACTAATTGATCAATAATGTGGTTCAATTCTAGTTTTGAAGCGTACTTATTCATTTTTTTACCTCATTTATTTGAAAAAATAACCTAATTTATGATATAATAAGGGTGTTGGGAGGTGTTAAGATGAGTCACACCATTAATGGTACCGATGCCCAAATCCGTGAAATGTTAGAATACTACGATGGATACTTGATTAAAGGTGAGAATGCTCACACCATTGCACGGGCCAAACTTGAAAATGTTGTTGTTACTTTTTATACCACAAATACGATTCTCTTCCAAGGTAAATCCGAGGATGGCGAATACAATATTTGGGCAAAACGCTTTAACTTGCCAATTGAGGCCGAAGTTGAATCGCACTATCTACCATATCAAACAATGAGCGCTATTGGCTGCGATGAAGTAGGTACTGGCGATTATTTTGGACCAGTTGTCGTTTGTAGTTGCTATGTTAGAAGTGATCAAATCGAACAACTAAAACGCCTAGGTGTTAAAGACTCAAAGCTTTTGATGGATGATGTTATTATCGATATCGCACTTAAACTTAAAAATTTAGTTCAATATTCGATACTTGTTCTTCCACCAGAACGTTTTAATGCCTTACACCGTCCAGAAGATAATAATTTAAACTTTATTAAAGCATGTCTTCATAACAATGCCATCAATAGTTTAAAGAAGAAAATGGCTCCTGAGGTTCCAGAAATCATCTTAATTGATGAATTCACACCACGGGAAAAGTATTACCATTACTTAAGAAAACTATCGAACGTTGAACAAAATGTCGTTCTAATACCAAAAGGTGAACGCGTTCACGTGGCGATTGCGGCGGCATCAATTCTTGCCAGAGCTGCCTTTTTAAAAGAAATGCATGAGCTTTCTAAAGAAATCAAGATTGATTTACTAAAAGGAGCTGGAGTTGCAGTTGACAGACAAGCTGTAGGTATTATCAAATCATATGGTCTATCAATCTTAGATAAGATTGCCAAAAAGAAATTTAGTAATACCGAACGCATTATCAATTATTGTCAAGAAAATAATATTAAAATTAAAGAATAGCCTTTAAGAGTAAACATCATTGTTTACTCTTTTTTTAATTCTGCTATCTTTTTAGTAAATTCAATAGGTGGGTCAACCTTAAAAGTTAATCTTTCACCCGTTCTTGGATGTACAAATGATAGTTCATAAGCATGCAAGTATTGACCAAACGATGAATCTGCAAGCTTTTTAGAAGCATAAAGAGGATCACCTAAAACAGGATGGCCAATATATGCCATATGAACTCTGATTTGATGGGTTCTACCGGTTTCTAGGCGACATTCAACAAGTGAATATTCACCTAAACGCTCTAAAACGGTAAAATTAGTGACTGCTTCTTTGCCACCTTCAACAACCGCTTGCTTTTGACGATTCTTTGGGTCTCTAGCAATTGGCGCATCAATTCTGCCAACTGTGTGATTAAAGGTGCCAAAAACAATCGCTAAGTACTTTCTACTACAAGTTTTATCTTGTAATTGCTTAGCTAAAGCTTGATGAGCATCATTATTTTTACATGCGACAAGTAGACCACTAGTATCTTTATCAATCCGGTGAACAATACCAGGTCTAACAACACCATTGATACTTGATAAGTCTTGACAATGATATAAAAGTCCATTAACAAGCGTATCATCATAATGACCATGGGCAGGATGAACAACCATCCCGCTTGGCTTATTAATCACAATAACATCACTATCTTCATACACAATATC
>DBWF01000044.1:12467-18618 GCA_002308275.1 Caryophanales bacterium UBA1245
TTTTTGAATTTCAGTGCGACTTTTTTCAAGAGCACCAGCTAAATACTTATCAGCTCTTAGGCCTTCAACATCACTCACTAGTTTGCTCATCAGTCGTCTCTTCTTTCTTCTTCTTTTCCCATTTTAGTGATACAGGATCTTTATGATCAAAGAATAATAAATAAACAGCCATCAGGATAACACCAATGGTTAAATAGCTATCCGCAACATTAAAGATTGCGAAATTCATAAAGGTAACATCGATAAAGTCAAAAACATGATAATGATTAAACATCCGGTCAATCATATTACCGATTGTACCACTATAGATTAGGACTAAAGCGATACTATATAAAGGTCTTCTTTTGAAATTGAAGTCTTTCATTAAATAAGTTAGACCTAAGGTTGCTAAAATACTAATGACTAAGAGAATCCACGAATGATCATTAAGCATACTAAAAGCAGCACCGGTATTATAAACACCATATAATTGGAAAACACCAGGCCAAGCTTCCACAATTTGACCAAGACCATAGACATTGAGAATAACAATCTTTGATAATTGATCAAAAGCCACAAAGATAGCCATTAAGATTAAGCCATAAATAAACATAATAACCTCCTAAAATAGGATTTCAAGACAAATTGATGCTACTAAAAAGCAACCTAGTGTGTAAGGATTGAATAATCCGCCCAAAACCACAAATGAACGCTTTTCGGGTTCTAAAATAACTTCACTTGTAGCATCATAAACAATCTTTGAATGAAGGGCCACACATAAATTACCATAAACCGGAATTAACCAAATAATTAGATGAATAGGCCACATCACAGCACTATAAATATAAGCCATATTAAAGAAAATGATAATGTATGGTACAGCAAGTAGAATGGCAAATAGTAAAATAACAATGATTGGTCCAATAACCTGTTTACCACTTAAATTACCGATTTTTTTATACATCTCATTCCACGAACGAATCCACTTAATCATGAGCTTCACCATACGCTTTCAAATAATCGACCGCTTCTTGGAACGTTTTTACACCAACGATCTTAAAATCTTTTGGTGATCCAAGCTTTTGGTATGCGGCGAGGGCTTCATTGTAATTGGTTTCGGGATCACTTGATTCCACATATGGAACAAAGAAAATACTAACACCTGAATAGTAAGCTGTATAAATCTTGGAAGTCATTCCACCAATTGAACCAACATTACCTTCAGCATCGATAGTTCCAGTCCCCGCAATCTTTAACCCATAAGTGTAATCAAATTCAGTTAATGCATTAAAAATTGCTAGAGTTTGTAACAAGCCACCACTTGGACCAGTCGAACGAATTGGTTTAATCGTATATTTTGGATCAGCTGATGCTTCATCAATCGTATAACAATCATAATAATAGAAACCAAAAACAGGATATGCCTCCCCAGTCGAGGTCTTCATAATATAATCCGATGTTACAATCTTATCTTCACCATTAACGGTTAGTGGTAAGTGGCAAATACCTTCTTCAGCATTAAAATAAGCCGGATTCATTCTCGCTTCATCATAAAGAGCCTTAAACTCAGCTGATGAAGTAAAAGACTTTCCATCAACTTTATTGATGACATCACCAACTTCTAAATCATATGTTGCATAATTAGCAAGGGTGTGGATAATAATCCCATCATATGTGTAATTTAGGGTGCGCCCAGCAGCTTTATACGCGGTGATGAGCGCATTTTCTAAACTAATATTCTTTTGGAAAACACCTGAGCGTGTATTTCTAGAGGTTGGAGTATAGCTTACTATCTCACTACTTTCTTCGATAATATTAGCTACCGATAATTTAGCAAGCAAATAACGAAGAATCGTTGTCCGTTCATTAAAATAAACACTAGTCGTATTAAATGAACCCTTTTGCTCGTATGCATCTTCAATTTCAATTACTAATTGAACCTCCGTAACATAGGCGGGACTAGTAACATCATATTTAATATGAATACTAGAAATAACTACTAGACCAATATTAACCAATAAAACAATTAAAAGAATGGGCCAATTACGACGCCATAAGTTTTTCATTAACTTATTGTTAAAGTGACATTAGCACATTTCCGGCATTTAACACCGGCTGCTTCAAGCATTCTTTTTGAGGCAATATCACTTGGCGTTCCTTGATATTTATCTGATAAATAAACGATTTCTTTAATGCCCGATTGAATAATTAGTTTTGCACATTCATTGCAAGGAAAAAGAGTAACATAAAGGGTAGCACCTACTAAACTAGTAGTAGCATTAAGAATGGCATTGGGTTCAGCGTGTACAACATAAGGATATTTGCAATCTAAATAGTCCCCATCTCTTTCCCAAGGGAAAACATCATCATCGCAACCATATGGAAAACCATTATAACCAATACCGATAATCCGTTTTTGCGTATTAACAATACAAGCACCAACTTTAGTATTAGGATCTTTACTCCGGTAACTTGAAAGTAGGGCAACACCCATAAAATAAGTGTCCCATGAAATATAATTTTGATCTTTCATCTTCTTTTTTCCTTTATTCAATCTTAATTTTTAATTCTTTTAATTGTTCAGGAGCAACTGGTGTAGGTGCATTACTCATTAAACATTTTGCAGAAGCAGCTTTAGGGAAAGCAATTACTTCTCTTAAATTATTATTCTTAGTAAGTAACATAACTAAACGGTCTAATCCAATTGCTAGTCCACCATGAGGAGGTGTACCATATTTTAGGGCATCAACAAAGAATGAGAAGCGTAATTGAACGTCTTCATCTGTTAAGCCGATGGCTTTAAACATCTTAGCTTGGGTAGCTTGATTGTGAATTCTAATACTTCCACCGCCAAGTTCATAACCATTTAGTACGATATCGTATGCCTTAGCATGGCATTTGGCTGGATTTGTAAGCATTAAATCTTCATCACCATCTTTAGGAGAGGTGAATGGATGGTGTGCCGCAACGTATCTGCCTTCTTCTTCACTATATTCAAATAGTGGCCAATCAACAACCCATAAGAAATTGAACTTATCTTCATCAATTAAACCCATTTCTCTTGCTACTGTAAGTCTTAAAGCACCAAGAGCAGTATTAGCATTCATTAATTCATCACTTATAATTAATACTAAGTCACCATTTGTTAAAGATAAGTCTTTAATAATTTGTTTAGATGCTTCTTCATCCACAAATTTCATAATTGATCCACTTAAAGCTTCATCATACTTAAGCCATGCAAGACCTTTGGCATGGTATTTTTTAGCAAGAAGCGTTAGACGGTCTATCTCTTTACGAGAATATTTAGTTGAAGCATTATGAGCAACAATGGCTTTAACCACACCGCCAGCAGCAATCACATCATTGAATACACCAAAACCTAGCTTTGAAGCCCAAGGCGTAATATCTTGAAGTAACATTTCAAATCTCGTATCAGGTTTATCAGAACCATAATAGTTCATCGCATCAATCCACTTCATTCTAATGAAAGGTGTCTTGATTTCTTGACCTAAAATGTCATGCCATACTTGTTTTAACATTCCTTCAGTAACATCTTGAACATCTTGTTCATCAACAAAACTCATTTCTAAGTCAACTTGAGTAAATTCTAATTGACGGTCAGCTCTTAAGTCTTCATCGCGGAAGCAACGAACGATTTGGAAATAGCGATCCATTCCCGCAACCATCAATAATTGTTTATATAATTGTGGTGATTGTGGTAAAGCATAAAACGAGCCTTCATGAACACGTGATGGAACGAGGAAGTCTCTTGCTCCTTCAGGTGTTGATTTACCAAGCATTGGGGTTTCAATTTCCACAAATCCTAGTTTGTCAAAATAGTTACGAATCGAAATCGTTGTTTTATGACGAACAACCATATTATTTTGCATTGGAGCTCTTCTTAAGTCGAGATAACGATATTTCATTCTAACTTCATCTAGGGCATCAGTTTGATCTTGAATCAATAGTGGTGGAAGTTCAGCTTCTGATAAGATTTCTAACTTTTCCACGATTACTTCAATATCACCAGTTGGTAGATTAGCATTTTTACTACTCCGTTCAACAACCTTCCCACTTGCTTTGATGCAGTATTCATTTTTTAATGATAAAGCCACTTGATAATTAGCATTATCAGGATTAACAACTAGTTGGGTAATTCCATAACGATCTCTTAAGTCGATAAATAATAGACCACCTAAGTCACGTTTTTTACTAACCCAACCCGTTAAAGTGACTGTTTCGTTTATATTTGCAATTCGTAATTCTCCATTAGTATGTGTTCTTAGCATTTTATTTCACGTCCTTTTTTAAATATGCTAGTAGTGTATCTTGTTTAATTAATTCTTGGACACCACTGGCAACGTTTTTAACATTAATTGTTTGATTATTTAGTTCATCCTCGCCAAGGATTAAAATCCAATTAGCTTTTTCACGGTCGCTTAATTTAAATTGTGGCTTTAAGTTATTATTCTTATAATCCATTACCACTAAAAAGCCTTCAGCACGTAACAAGCTAGCAAGTTCTAAAGTTTTTAATTTAGCAGCCTCGCTTAATGAAAGGATAGCAACCACTTCGCTATTCTTTTTATTTAGTTCAACGCCTAGATCAGCTAAAGCGCCACTCATCCTTTCAACTCCCATACCAAAACCGATTGATGGAATTTGAGGGCCATCGAATTCTTGACCTAAATTATTGTATCTTCCCCCCGCAATCAATGCAAGTCCGTTTAGAGGTGATGATTCATCTTCATAAATAATTTCAAAAATATCATTTGTATAGTAATCAAGACCCCTAACCATCCGATCATTCTTAGCATATGGAATCTTTAGAGCATCTAAAGCTTTACATAGTTCACTAAAGAAAGCATCATCTTCTTCGCTTAAGTAATCAGCGATTTTAGGAGCCTTCTTCATGATTTCTTTTTCACCATCAACCTTGCAATCAAGCATCCGTAGTGGATTAGTTTCGAAACGGCGTTTACAATCATCACAAAGTTCGCCTAAATTTGGTTCAAAATAATTCTTTAATGCTTCACGATAACGAGCACGGGTTGCATCACTACCTAAAGTGTTTAAATACACTTTTGCCTTTTTAATACCGAGCTTTTCTAGCATCCGGTATGCGAGTTCAATAACTTCCGCATCTAAATATGGGCTTTCTTCACCCATTACTTCAACACCAAATTGATAGAATTGCCGATAGCGACCTGCTTGAGGGCGTTCATAACGGAAGTTTGGTGAACAATAATAGAATTTTTTAATACCAGGGTTCGCATAAAGTTTATTTTCCACATACATCCGCATAACTGATGCGGTTGATTCAGGTTTTAAGGCAATATCACGATCGCCGCGGTCTTTAAAAACATACATTTCTTTACCGACAACATCGCTACTAGCCCCAGCTGAACGCACAAAGACTTCTGTTTGTTCAATAATTGGGGTAATTACTTCCGTGTAGCCATACGCTTCACAAAGAGCGGTTGCAGTATCGCGAACGATTTGGAATAATTCCATATCTTTACCATAATAATCAAGGACACCTTTTAATTTATTAATTTTCATAAGTTCCTCCTATAATATCTTCAATAATAAAAACGAGCAAAAAAACCATAAGGACGAATCACTCCGCGGTACCACCTTATTTCAGTATTTCTGCTCTTTATTTCCATTTAACGCATTGGATACGTTTTTCTCCCGAGTTGTCAGCTCGATCATCAAAAATAATTAGATTGATACTCTTATTATACGCTTCTTTTAGTTAAGTTGCAAGAGATAATTACATTTGTTCGTAAGTTGCAATACCAAGAATTGTTAAAGCATCTTTTAATACTTTTTTAAGGGCATCAAGAATTGTTAATTTTTCCATGGTGAGATCTAAATCATCACCAATAATCTTTTCATCATTATAGAAACTGTGTAATTGATAAGCAAGTTCATCAATATAATGAGCAATCTTATGCACTAAACGTTTTCTACCCACTTCTTCGACCACAACTGGATATCTAAGAAGGGTTAGACAAATATTTTTAACCCGTTCTTTATTAATTTTACTAAAAGTAGTAACTGGTTTATACACATTACCAGTTTCACTGAATTTTCTAAAAAGACTAGCAACTCTAGCATAAGCATATTGCGCATAGAACACCGGATTTTCATTAGTTTTCTTTGTCAT
>DBWF01000044.1:18726-39961 GCA_002308275.1 Caryophanales bacterium UBA1245
CCACTTCTTTTACTCATTTTAACTTCTTCACCATTTTGCATTACGCGAACCATTTGTAATAATTCAACATCAATGAGTGAACTATCACCACCAACCATTTGAACGGCGGCTTTTAGACGGTCAACATAACCATGATGGTCAGCACCTAATACATCGATTAAATGGTCGTAACCCCTTGATAATTTATTTGCATGATATGCGATATCTGGTAAAAGGTATGTGTAGCTACCATCACTCTTGATAATAACACGGTCTTTTTCATCCCCATAAAGGGAAGTTTTTAAGAAAGTGGCACCATCTTGAACATAAGTATAGCCATCGGTTGTTAATTTATTGATAACATTTTCTACAGCATGTGAAACATATAAGCTCTTTTCACTAAACCAAACATCAAAATGGACATTGAAACGAGCCAAATCTTGTTGTAAGTTACCAAGTAGAATCTTAGTACCATATTCTCTAAAGAAATCAAGATCAAAGTTATTTAAGTATTCATCATCGTATTCACTTCTTAACTTTTCCGCAATCTTAATGATTTCTTTTCCATGATACATATCATCATCAAGTTCAAATGGTAGGCCAAATAACTCTTTATAACGTTCATAAACGCTTTTCGCCATATTAGTAATTTGGTTACCAGCATCATTTACATAGTGTTCACGGGTTACCACATATCCACATTTTTCTAAGACGTTAGCTAAAGAGTCACCATAAGCGGCACCACGACCATGGCCAATATGTAAGTAACCAGTTGGGTTTGCGGAAACAAACTCAAGGTCAATCTTTTGACCATTACCGATATTATTAGAACCATAATTAGCATCAGTTAATACTTTATTTATAACTTCTAAAAGATAATCTAGATCAATTGTAAAATTAATGAATCCTGCTCCAGCAACGCTTGCATCTTTAACATGCAAACTTACTAAGTCTAGTTTTTCAACAATCTCTTTAGCAATTAAAACCGGTGCTTTATGGGCAACTCGTGCTAGACGCATTGCAACATTAGTTGCATAGTCACCATTAGTAGCATCTTTTGGCACTTCTAAGACAATTTCTAAATCATCAGTTGGAAGTCCTAAACTTATAATTGCTTCTTTTAAGGCGTTTCTAATGTCATCTAAAAATTTTGTAATCATAATAAGACTCCTTTAATTAGCATTATTGTACCACAATATCGAAAAAAAGTCAAAACAAAAAAGCTAATTGCTTAGCTTTTGTTAATTCTTCATTGTTCCATCAGGTTCTTTAATTTTTTTAAGCTGATGCCAGATAATTGGATTTGTAAAATTAGTCTTTAAAAAGAGCGATTTTAAGTTATAATCATTTTCAGCCGGGAAAGTAACTGTTAAAAAATTTGACACACTGCATGCACGGAAGATTAACTCTTTTAATAGAGCATAAGCAATACCTCTTTTACGATACTCTTCCTTAACACCTAGAAATTTAACGTTTACTTCACCAATTGATTCATCAAAATCAGCTACAATAAAGCCAACCGGTGAATAAATCTTCTCTTTTTTAACCTTATCAATCGTAAATTCTCTTTTAGCGAAAGCATAAATCCAAAAATCTTTATTGACATAATCGCTTTTACGAAACTTATCAACATCTTCTTGGGTAATCTTTTCTTTTTCATAGCAAATATTGAATAGATTAACAAAATATTTAAGCGTTGATTCTACCACCGTATGCATAAAGAAATGATCATTGATTGGACGCATCTTTAACACACTATAGTCATTAATCATTTTAATGTATTTGGTGTCAAGATAGTCACGATACAAAACTTCATTATATTTTTCATCGCTAACAATCATCATATCACGGCGAAGACCACTGCGAAGGGTATTATAATATGGTCCCATTGATGTTGCGCAAGGGTTATTTAGATATTTTTCTTTTGCATCCATTGCAAATTCTCCTAAAAAAAAGTACCCAGCGAGCCGTTATCACAATGCGTCAACCGCATTTATTAAAAGGGCGGTCATCTCTATTTGGTAACTCATTAGGATTCCTATTACTTTGATAGGCTTTCAACACCGAGCACCCTCAACAACCTATGATATTTCGTTCGGGTCGCAGATAAATGAAACACGAACTCTCCAGGCAATTATATTATACCAAAAAAAATTAAGACATTCAAGCATAAATAAGTATGAAAAAAACCAACTATTTTCATAGTTGGTTTAGGTTTTTGGTAATTGTTCACCAGCAAGTGCAACTTGTCTGATAATGTCCTCGCGAACCTCATAAGATGGGTAGCTACCACTCGCAATTTCCATTGCCCAAATGACCGCACCGCTTGCGGGAGAGGCATTTAATACATGGAAAACGCATTTTGGTTTAACATTTTGACTGACAAAATTCATAAAGAAGTTTTGCATATGAGGAGCAGTTGCTTTAGACCATACAGAACCCGCTAAAACGACATTAACTTCACTATCAAAATGTAAGTTATTGATACATCCCGCAGTGCTTCTAGCTAAGTTTTGGCCAACTTGCTCGAGAATTTCAATTGCAACTTCATCACCATCATTTGCGGCTTGGAAAACCATCTTGATAATTTCCGTACTACCAAATGATTTTTGTTCATAAGCATGCACAATGTAGTCTAGGAAGAGTTCATTTGATGGAATTTGGAAACGGTCCATTAACATTTTAGCAAGAATTGTAGGTTTACCTAAACGATAAAAGCTATCATAAACTGCTTGATAAGTCCGACGTACAATAAATGAGCCACCAGCTTCATCGCCAGAAATATAACCAACGCCACCAACTTGTAAAAATTGGCCACGATCATCAACACCAACTGTTACAGTACCCGTTCCATTAATTGAACAAATACCTTTACCATTTGGTGAAGCAGCTTTAACGCCTAAGATTCCATCATTTTCTAATTGAAATTTCTTAAAACCAAGTTCACTAATAACGCGGTTTAATTCCTTCTTTTGTGAAGCAATATCAGCACCCGCAAGACCGAATGCGGCGGCTTCAATATCATCAATTGTCAGATTGTGACGTTCAAAAAGGGTTGCTAGGTGTTCACCCATTACTCTTTTCGTCCCCGCATAACTATCTTTTAGGGCTTCATGGCTACAAGTGCCCATTCTAATGGCATCAAAAAACTTGCCTTCGGTAGTAAATAAGAAATAATCGGTTTTGGTATTGCCACCATCAACACCAAGTAAGTACTTATTTTTCATTCTTTACTGGGAAGAATTGTGGTAAATATTCTTTGTGAGCTTCAAGCATTTCTTCAAAGCAAGCCATTGAAGTATTAAGGTCACTCATTAGTGGATTCATAACCATTGCTCGAATTGCTTCTTCTCTGTCACCAGTGATTGCGGCTTGAACAGCATGACGTTCATAAGCCTTAATCATTTGGATGTATTCTTTAATATGTTCGCTAGTTACATGAGTAGCCTTGATTGGTTTAGCACCATCTTTACCGATAACAGCCTGAATTTCAACAGCATCATCATCACGTAAGAAATCAAGAGCACCATGATTCAAAACATTGACAACATGTACTTCTTGTAAGTCGTTATAAATAGCATTAACTAAGTTAACCGCAACTTCACTATATCTTGCACCACCACGTTTTGATAATTGTTCTGGTTTTGTGTAAAGAGTAGGTTGTTGATATAATTCAAGAAGTTGTTCTTCTAATTCCATACATACTTCAGCACGGCATTTTTCAGCGTGTTTAACTTTTTCTAACTTGCTATCATGTAAATAATAGTATTCAAGATATGAAGATGGAATACCGCCAATAGCTTTAATTTGTTCAGCACTAAAGCCACTTGCCGGAATATTCTTCATTGCTTCACTATTAACACCAGCTTCTAAAGCTTCGCCTAAATAATCTTTACCATTAGCCATAATTGAAGTAACATAAGTGAAATGGTTAAGACCAATATATTCAACTTGGGCATCAGGTAAATTTAGACGACGTTTAATACCATCAATCATATTAATTGGAACATTACATAAGCCCATCATCTTAACATTAGTATGGTTAAGTAAAGCTTGTGCAATTAAGCCAGATGGATTTGAGAAATTGATTAACCAGGCATTTGGACAGCACTTTTCCATAATTGAAACAATCTTTAACATGGCAGGAATAGTTCTAAATGCTTTAAACATTCCACCCATACCACAAGTTTCTTGACCAATAAGGTTATACTTAAGTGGAATCCGTTCATCTTTTTGACGAGCAGGAAGTTTACCAACTCTGATTTGGGCTAAAACGAAGTCAGCACCAGTTAGGGCTTCTTCATAATCCATTGTTAAAACAACTTTGCAAGGTAAACCTGCATGTTCAACCATTCTTTTAGCTAAGCCACCAACGATTGTTAGTTTTCTTTCATCAATATCCATTAGATATAATTCACTAACAGGTAGGGTTGCTCTTTTGTTAATTAAACCTTCAATTAATTCTGGTGTGTATGTGCTACCAGCACCGATAATACAAATTTTCATAATTTTTCTAGCTCCTTTACTTATTGTATTGCTTTAATTCTTCTACTTTATCTAATCTTTCCCATGGAAGATCTAAATCCAAGCGGCCAAAATGACCATAATTTGATACTTGACGATAAATTGGTCTTCTTAAATCTAATTCTTTAATAATTCCTTTTGGTGATAAATCAAAATGCTTTTCAATAATAGCAATTAGTTCTTCATCACTTAATTTAGAAGTTCCAAAAGTATCAACAAGTAACGATGTATTGTGATCAACACCAATGACATACGAAACTTGGATTTCAATTTTCTTTGCTAGCCCTGCCGCAACGATATTTTTAGCAATGTATCTAGCATAATAACTAGCACTGCGGTCAACTTTAGTTGGATCTTTTCCACTAAATGCTCCACCGCCATGTCTAGCGTATCCACCATATGTATCAACAATTAGCTTGCGACCTGTAAGACCAGTATCTCCTTTAGGTCCACCAATAACAAAACGACCTGTTGGATTAACTAAAATTTCAGTTTGTTCATCAATTAATTCTTCTGGTAAAACCGGTAAGATAACTTCTTTTGTGATTAGTTGTTTAAGTTCAGCTTCCGTTATATTTTCATCGTGTTGAGTTGATACAACAATCGTAGCAAGTCTTTTAACCGCACCAGCTTCATCATATTCAACACTGACTTGAGTCTTACCATCAGGTCTTAAGCAAGTAAGAATGCCCTTCTTTCTGACATCAGCTAAACGTTTAGCAAGCTTTTGGGCTAAAACAATTGGCATTGGCATAAATTCTGGTGTTTCATCACAAGCAAATCCAAACATAATTCCTTGGTCACCAGCACCATCTTTATCAACACCCATTGCAATATCCGGTGATTGTTCATTAATTGATACTAAAACAGCTAGGTTTTCCGCATCAAAACCATATTTACCGCGGTTATAGCCGATATCATTAACCACATTACGAACAATTTTTTGGACATCACAATAACCAACCGTTGTAATTTCACCCATTACTAAAACGAGTCCAGTTGTTACACAAGTTTCACAAGCCACTCTAGCATTAGGGTCTTGTCTTAAAATGTCATCAAGAATCGCATCACTGATTTGGTCACAAATTTTATCGGGATGACCTTCAGTTACCGCTTCTGATGTAAAAATCTTACGATACATAATAATTCCTCCTACACAGCATATTAATTATACATTTCTTTTAGTAAATATACAAGACTAACACCTTATAATTTTAGATCTTTTAGATACTTCTTCCATTTAGATGATTTAGGCAAGCAAGAAAGGTTTACCATTTCATCTTTGGTTGGATGTTTAAAAGAAATGTTTGTACAAGCAAGCATTAAATCACCCCGCTCTTTAGGATTTCCATATAAGCAATCGCCAACTAGTGGATGACCAAAATGCGCAAGTTGTACTCTTATTTGGTGGTGACGACCAGTTAAAAGGTGGACTTTGATAAGTGTTTTATCGTCAAAAATAGCTAATACTTCAAACCATAATTCACATTTTTGACCTGTTCCGGCTTTGACAACCGCAACTTTTTTATTAGTTTCTTCATTGAGAAGCCAGTCAGTTAGTTTCTGTCCTTGTTCAATTTTGCCACGGACAACTGCTAAATAGGTTTTATCCCATTGATGCTCTTTGATTGCTTCACTTAAGCGTGATGCACACTTGCTCGTTTTAGCAAGTACTAAAATTCCTTCTGTCATCCGGTCAAGCCGGTGAACTAAGCCTAAATAGACATTACCCTCTTTGGCATATTTATCTTTTAAATACGCTTTTGCAAGAACAGTAACATCGACATCTTTAGTGTGATCAGCCTGTGATAAGAGTCCGGCTGGCTTATTAATAACTAATAAATGATTATCTTCGTAGATAATTAAACTTTCAAAATCGACTTTCATGTCTTTTCACCCTGTTTATTATACCATAAATGTCAATTTTAAGCAAAAGAAAAATAATTACTAGTAATGTTGTTAAAGAAAAATTACCGACTTAAATGGGAAAAAATTAACAATATAATTGCAACGATTCAATAATTGTTATATAATACAAATAAGACAAATTAGAGGTGAATAAAATGATTCAAGGACAAGAAAAAGTAATTGTTAATCCACAAGGTGAACTTGAAGTTATTCAAGAACCTGAATTAACACTTTATCAACAATACTTACAACGTCGTAAACACTATACTGCTAGCGAAAGAAAGAAAATCAGAACCATTATTAAACTCATCAATGGGGAAATAAATGGTACAAAAGCTGCCACAACCTTAAAACTTACGACTCGTCAAGTACGAAATCTAAAGCGTCAAGTTTTGGAGGAAGGTTTAGATGGCGTCGTTCATAAAAATAAACAACATAAACCATATAATACTTACAATCCAGAACTAAGCACTTGGATTTGTAAATTATATCGTAAAGAATATCGTGGTACTAACTTTAGTGAATTTGCAAGAATCATCCAAGACGAATACGATGTAACCGCATCAAGAAGCACAATCTACAACTTCTTACGCCGTGGAAGAATCAGAAGTCCACAACGTAAAGTGCATAAGAAAAAGATTGTTGCACCTACAAATACCACAGAAAGGCAATAAGTTCTTAATTTTTTAAGAACTTATTTTATCTAATTATGAAAAAAATAATTAAAGTAGGAAATATCTTACTAGGTGGACCGCATATTGTCATTCAATCGATGACAACTACTAAAACCGCTGATACTGTATCTACCATCAAACAAATCAATGAGTTATGTGATGCTGGTTGTGAAATGGTTAGGGTTGCGGTTAAGGATATGGATGATGCCCTAGCAATCAAAGATATTAAAAAAGAGATAAACTGTCCAATTATTGCAGATATCCATTATGATGAAAAACTAGCCATCGCCTCAATTGAAGCTGGTGCTGATAAGATTAGAATTAATCCTGGCAATACTTCTACCTTGGCTATGGAAAAAATTGTTGAAAGTTGTAAAAAGCACCACATACCAATTCGAATTGGTGTTAATAGTGGTTCATTAAGCCCTGAAATTCTAGCGGAATTTGGTTCAACACCAAAAGGAATGCTAGCAGAAGTTGAAAAAGCATTACAAATTTTTAAAAAGCTAGACTTTGATGATCTAGTTATCAGTATTAAAGCGACTAACATCGATCATTTTATTGAAGCAAATGAACTACTTGCCAAAAAATATAATTATCCAATACATATTGGCTTAACTGAAGCCGGTCCACTTTTAAGTGGTGCAATTAGATCTAGTTATGCGATTGGTACCCTCCTAAAAGAAGGTATTGGTGATACAATTAGAGTATCTCTTACAGGAAACCCTGTTAATGAAGTCTATGCCGCCAAAGAAATTCTAAAAATGTTTGGCAAATATCAAGGTGTAACCATTATAAGTTGCCCAACTTGTGGTAGATGTGAATATGATATGGAAAAAATCATTGACGAACTTCTTCCACACCTTTATAAAATTACTAAACCATTAAAAATCGCCATTATGGGATGTGTGGTTAATGGGATTGGTGAAGGTAAGGAAGCCGACTATGGAATTGCAGGGGGTAAAGAGAAAGGTGTCATCTTTAAACATGGTGAAATCATCAAAACTGTTTCCCAAGAGCAATTAGTCGAAGAATTTCTTAATCTATTAAATGAAGCCTAAGTAAAAAGGAGTATATCAAATTTGATATACTCCTTCTTTTTTATTCATTATTTCAAGGCTAATGAATGAAATTATTTATGATTATTTAATTTTAGCGATTACGATGTCATCCATGTAAAGGTAAGCACTATTTAAAGCACTTTGGAATACAATATAGAAACCTTTAACATTAACAGGAGCATCTAAATCTTTTGATAGTGGTACTAAGCCAGTTGTAACTGGGAATTCAGCAAAGCTTGAGTAATCACCAGCAACAAAAATAACTGAATCATCTTCTAAAACGATAGCTATTTGAATCTTAGCAACACTAGCACCACTAAAGTGGTTACTTAATTTAATTTCGAAGTGTTGAACACCTTCTAATACTGCATCAGCTGTATAAGTATATCTCATTGACATACTATAGCCACTAGCCATATTAACAACTTTAGTATTACCAATCGCACGAACTCTCATTTGAGTTGATGTAACAGCATCCCATTGAGTTGTATACATTTCAACTGTCCAATGTGGATCAGAAAAATCAGTTTGAACTGTTAATTCTTCGAAGTCCATCTTTAATACTTCTTCGTATTCAGGTTCTTGTGGTTGAGGTTCAGGTTCGCCACCTTGGCTCTTAACCTTAGCAAATTGAACATCGTCCATGTAAAGGTAAGCACCATTACCATTTGAACTATTAAATACAATGTAGAAGCCTTTAACATTAACGGCTTGTTCTAATTCTTTTGTGAATTGGATACGTCCAGTTGTAACTTCAAGTTCATAATATGCATCAGCTGAACCTAGTAAATACATAATAGAATCATCTTCTAGGATAGCAGCAATCTTAACTTTTGCAAGTGAACCACTGTAATGGTTAGAAAGTTTAATACCGAAGCAAGCAATATCTTCTAAAGTAGCATCAGCAGTATAAGTATAACGATAACTCATGCCATAGCCACCAGCCATGTTAACAACTTTAGAACCATCAACGCTACGTACTCTCATTTGAACAGATGTCATTGTTTGCCATCCGTCACTATATCTTTCAATCTTCCAATGAGAATCAACGAAATCAGTTTGAACTGTTAATTCTTCGAAGTCCATTAATAATACATCTTCATATTCTACTTGAGGTTGAGGATCAGGAGTAGTACCTTGTTCTTTAACCTTAGCAAATTGAACATCATCCATGTAAAGGTATGCACCATTACCATTTGAACTATTGAATACAATGTAGAAGCCTTTAACATTAACTGCTGCATCTAATGCTTTTTCGAATTGAACACGTCCAGTTGTAACTTCAAGTTCATAATATTCATCAGTTGAACCTAATAAGTATAGAATTGAATCATCTTCTAAGATAGCAGCAATCTTAACTTTAGCAAGTGAACCACTAAAATGGTTAGAAAGTTTAATACCAAAGTATGCAATATCTTCTAAAGTTGCATCAGCTGTGTAAGTATAACGATAACTCATACCATAACCACCAGCCATGTTAACAACTTTAGAACCATCAACTGAGCGTACTCTCATTTGAACAGATGTCATTGTTTGCCATCCATCAGAGTATCTTTCAATCTTCCAATGAGAATCAACGAAATCAGATTGAGCAGTTAAGTCTTCGAAGTCCATTAATAGAACATCTTCATATTCTACTTGTGGTTGTGGATCAGGTTCTTCACCTTTGATCTTAGCAAATACAACGTCATCCATGTAAATATAAGCACCATTTAATGCGCTTTGGAAGACAATGTAGAAACCTTTTAGGTTAACAGGAGTAGCTAATTCTTTTTCGATATCAACTAAACCAGTTGTAACTGGGAATTCATAGAATGCACCATAGTCACCAGCAACAAAGATTACAGAATCATCTTCTAATACTAGACAAATTTGAATCTTAGCAATATCAGCACCACTAAAGTGGTTACTTAATTTCATACTAAACTTAGAAATGTTTTCTAAAAGAGCATCAGCAGTATAAGTATAACGATAACTCATACTATAACCACTTGCCATATTAACAACCTTAGAACCATCTACAGAACGTACTCTCATTTGAGTAGTTGTAACTGGATCCCATTGAGTTGTATACATTTCAACTGTCCAATGAGAATCAACAAAATCAGTTTGAACTGTTAATTCTTCGAAGTCCATCTTTAATACATTTTCGTATTCATCTTCACCAGGTTGTTCACCACCTTGTTCAGGGCCTTGGGCAACAATCTTAATTTGTTTAATTGAGATTGTATTAGCAACGCCAGAATTTAGTAAGTAGCTTTCCCATTCGAAGTCGAATTCTAATGTTGAAGTTGCAGATGAAGCACTAGTTGGAGTGAATTCATATTCAAATACATAGTATTCATCAGTTAAAGCAATCTTTAACTTAGTTAATTGACCGCCATCACCTTCGAAACCAGGAATCTTATTACCAGAACCATCAACGAAGTAAACAACTAATTCACGAGGAAGATCAGCTTTTGCTTCAAATACTAGTTTATAAGTTGTACCAGCAACAAGTTTAACTTTATCAGTGTACTTAAGTTGTAGAGCTGATGCCCACCAGCTTTGTGCGCCTAGATAATTAATCGTACCAATACCATTTTCATAAGTAATTGTTGAACTATTTCCACCACCTAATGGTTGGTTAAGAACTAGGAAGTCTTGAACATTAGATTCATGATATTCAGGAGCTTCAGCACCAACAGTTACAACAGCATTAGCAGTAGCTTCATTACCAGCAGCATCTTTTGCCACATATGATACTTGGTATTCACCAGCAGCACCAATAACTTTACCATTAGCGTCTAAGAATTGTTCGAAGCCACTAATATCAGTTAAAGCTAGATGAATAACACCATCATTAGAGTCAACAGCACAAATACCAGCAAGAGGATTTAATGTTTCACCAGGATATACTTTTAAGTTACGTACACCAACTAATACTGGAGCAGTACCATCGTATACGCTAACTTCAAATTCAACAACGTTAGATAAGTTACCACTTGAGTCAGCAGTTTGAATCTTAACAGCATATGTACCAACCTTAGGACTAGTTAGAGATAGGCCATCTAAATCTAACATTTCAAGGGTAGGTGTAATTTCACCATCAACGTTATCAGTAATTGTTACATAGCCAAGTGCCATTTGGAACATACTAGTTAGGTCAGTACCTTCTTTAACAGGCATATAGCTTGCAAGTTGTTGTAGAACGATTGCAGGAACAGAGATAACTGGTCCTACAGTATCAGCAGCTTCAATAACTTTAATTTGTAGGATAGCTTGAGATTGTCCACCATTAGAGTCAACAACAGTTAAGATAACTTCATAATCACCAGCAACTGCCATATTAACGCCGCTTAAATCAAGCATTTCATCAGTAATAGCAATTTGACCATCTTCTGTATCACTTGCTGAGAAGTATTCTTTGAAATCAGGCATTTCAGCGTCTTTAGCAAATGTTGTAGGTTTAGATTCATCAATTGTGATAACTGGAAGGTCATTATGATTTGTTAATAGATAGAATTGCATATTATCGAAATATACAACGTTATTATTTTCAGCATCGCTCCAATCGATTGAACCAAGTTGTAATTCGAATTTAACAACATTTGAACCTACTGATGAAGTAGCAGATGGAACATAGAATACATAGTAAATAGTTTGCCATTCAGTTGTAATTTGGAACTTCGTAGTATCACGGAAATTTTCAATCCATGGATCAGTCCATAATTCTAGACCAGCACGAATTTGCATAGCACGAGCAACATCGGCTTTAACATCAACAGCAAATACATAGTAATGGTTAGCAGCAAGTTGGTTAGTTGAAATACCACTTAAATATGGAGAATCACCAGATGCCCAACCACCAGCTTTAGTAATTGTTAATACATATTCGCCATTAACGATAGCATAGCTTGTTTGTCCACCAGCACCAGAAGATAATTTAATTTGTGTTGTATCAGCTTCATTAAATTCTGGGTCAGTCATAACATGTACATCACGAGGAACAGCAACATTTAATGTCATTTCATATGTAGCTTCATTTCCAAGAGCATCACTAACTTTTAGAACAACTGGATATGCACCAGCAGCATTTAAATTAGCATTTTGTAAGTCAACTTGGATTTGTGAAGTTACATTACCATCTAGATTATCAGCTGCAGTAATACCTCTTAATAATTCACGTTTAGCAAATTCAGCACTAACACCAGTTGGAACATAGATGTCTTCACTAATGCTTCTTGTAAATACAGGAGCTTGGTGATCGCCAGCGCCAGCAAATCCATACTTAGCACTAATAATTTGGAATGCATCGTTTGAAGTAACTGAGCATTGAGCATTTTCAAGAGGTTGTTCAATACGAGCATAAAGAACGATTTCTTGTGTGCCTTCAACATGAACTGGCATTTGAGGTAGTGTTGCACCTTCAAGACCAAATACTAAATCAGCTGATTCAGCTGAAACTTGTAAAACAAATTTAACAAGTGAGTATGGAGCAATTGTTGCAAGAATTTCACCACCACTAATTTGTAAGTTTTGTGGTAAATCAAATAATTCTTCAAATTCAAAGTTTCCAAGACCAACAGTAATCGTTCTGATAAGAGACTTTTCATTACCAGCCGCATCCACTGCTGAATAAGCAACTGGATATTCACCAGGTACCCAAATGTTAACTTCGCCAACGCAAGTAACTTCAACTTCACCGTCTAAGTTATCGACAGCGCTAACATCTTTTAATAAATCAAATGATAAATCACCAACAGTAACCGATAAATCAGCAGCACCATAGATTTCAGGTTGAACAGTATCAGTATAAACAACTGTTACGATTCTTACAGCTGTTGTTTTATTACCATCAGAGTCATAAACTGTATAAATAACAGAATATTGGCCTTCAACATTGACATTTACTTCATGCGCATCAACGCTAACAGCACTTAGATTAATATTACCATCTTCTTCGTCTGTTACAGTAACGCCTTCAAGTGGAATGAATGCTGAACCCTTTTCGATTGTGATATCTTCTACACCATGGAAAACAGGAGCATTAGCTTCGCCTTGTCCACCGCCACCAGTTTCACGGGTCTTAAGAGCAAGCTCACAACCTAATAATGATAAACATAACACCAAACTTAAAGTAAAGATACTTACATGTTTAAGTATTTTTTTCATATTTTTCTCCTTTTTTAATTTTTAAAGACTTTTACTGACCAGCTATTCCCGAACGATCAGCACTTTCTACAAACCACTTTTGAGTAAAGAAATAAACAATTAAAAGTGGCAAAATGGATAGAATTGTACCCGCGAACTGTACACCTTGATTGTATGTTTCACTTGCACTTTCTAATCCGACACTTCCTGAAGGGAATAAGGTTTCATATAAACTCTTAAAGTTTACAACAGCCATTGGAAGCGTAGTATAACTATCCTTTAGATATAACAATCCTAAACTTGTTTCGTTCCAGTACCAAACAAGCGAATAAAGGAAGGTAATAAGGAAGCCAGATAAAGTTAATGGAATCGATATTCTAAAGAAAATAGTCAATGAGGAAGCACCATCCATTTGAGCTGATTCGATGAGCTCATTTGGAATCTCCCTAAAGAAAAGATAGAAAATTAATATAAAGATGGATTCTCTCAAGCCAAAGCCGGTTAAGGCTGGATAAATAAAGGATTTGAGAGAATTAAGTAAGTGTAACCGATTATATGTAACATATGTCGGTATACTTGTAAGGATGGTTGGCAATAAGAAAATGACAACCACAGTACCAAACCAAATCTTTTTAAGTGGGAATTCGTGTCTTGCAAAACCATAGCCAATTAAGGCCGAGCTTGCAACTACACAAAGACTTGGAATTAGCGAAACTAGAATTGAGTCTTTAAGAGCACGCCATAAATGGAGTGTTTCCGCAGCTTTTAAGTAATTCTTAAAGACAACTTTTGATGGAATCCATATCTTAGTTGGATCGATTAAGTCTTCTAAACCCATAAAGCTTGTAACGAGCATTTGTAATAATGGATACAAAAAGACAAAACTAATACAAACAAGTAAGGCATAAATGACAACATATTGGACAACTCCCTGTCTAATATAAGAACCAAAGAGAATCTTCTTTAACTTCTTATTCTTCATTTAGCCCTCCCTCCGGTGTGTTCTAAAGATTAAAGTAATAATCAATGAATAAACACCTATAATTAAGATTTCCACCGCGAAGAGAATCCATGATAATGCCGAAGCATAATCACGGCCAAAACGAGGGTCGGTCATTGCCGATGTAATTAACATTACAAGGCCATTATTTGATAAGTTGCAATATACAACGGTTGTATAAATAATATTGATAATAATCAAACCACTAATGGCAGGTAGAGTAATTTTCCAGAAACTATCCCAACCACTTGCGCCTTCAATGGAAGCTGCTTCATAAACACTCTTATCAATTTTATTTAAACCAGCTAAGAAGATAATTGTTTGCACACCCGATAGCCATAAAATCAAGATGATTTTACTAAAAGCAAAGGAGACGACATTGGCAACACTCTCAGGAAAATAGAAACTAATCGCTTCTTGAACTTTACCTGAGGCTACACCTGGCATCGTCAGTAATCCGTATTGGGTAAAGTATGATAATAAATTGCCACTAAGTAGAATTACCGGAATAAAGAAGATTGTTCTAAAGACTCCTTGACCTTTAATAGGGCGTTTCAACAATAGCGCTAAGACTAACGCAAATATTACAACTAGTGGAACAACAATCGCAACGTCGGTAACGGTTGAAATAATCGCATCGAGATGAGTTGGATTGTTTTGGAAGATTTCTTTGTATTGTAAGAAAGAAAAGCCTTTCATTGTGAAAACAGATGTTCCACGTTCCGCATCGATAACATAAGTTGCACTTTCGGCTAAACTCATTCTTATCGAAATCACTAATTGATAGATACCAAATAAACAGAATCCGACAATCCAAGGCAAAATATAAAGATAACCTTGAATAGCTTGCTTCTTCTTATTCGGTAACTTTCTAAACTTGTTATTAATCCACTTAAATGGAATGGCTATTCTTTTGCCTAGCCATTTTAAAGCGATCCAAATTTTTTTGCCTAACCAAACAAATGGATGGACAATACACATTAGAAATTTTCTAAACTTCATTAATGATCACCTCCTGATACTTTTACATCACCAGCAGGAATCGTTGTCGTGCCAACAACGTAATCATTATTTGTATAATTGATGAAAATAGTAACACCATTATCATAAATTACACTCGCAATTCCATCATCAATGTATTGGTGAGCTATCATATGAGCACCATTAACACTGCTTAAAACTTTATTAACATGATTATAAGTAGCTAAGATGCGTTCACGCCATAAATTGTATTCAGTTGTATATAAATACTCGAAATTAGCATAGCGCAAATTATTAGTAGGCTCATTGGTAATCACAAATGATGGATTAATGTTGTATTCAATTAAACGGAGACCAAATAAATTATAATCACTAACATAATTAGTATTAGAAGCAAACATTTTAACATTACCACTTAAGATTAGGGAAATAAATGGAACCGAATCGGTTATAAATGCATATTTACTAGATTCATAATTTGCATCATAATAACTACTAATGTATGGATATAAGAAACTATTTGGTTTACTTAAGGCAATTGAAGCATTGGTTTGTTCTAGTATTTTAGCCATTTCACTCTTTAGAATCGTAATCATTTCTTCTCTTGGTACATTACTTCTTGCATATCGATAACTGAATGCGGCTGAACCTAAGTATTCAAAGGTAAAGTTTTGCATTGATAGCTTACTATAACGTTTCGATTCAGCTAAGAAATAATCACTTAGTTTCTTAGGATTGATTACGCGACCAACTTGTTCAAGACTAGACTTAAATTGATATTTAAAGATTTCTAAGTTTTGCATCTTGACTGTTTGTTTTGATAGGCTATTTTCATTAGCAACAAGTGGATTACTATAATAATACAAACTGATATTATTAGCATTCGCATAATCAACTAGAGCTTGGTAATCTTTTTTACTACCCAAGCGTCTAGAAAGTTTGATACGAGCTTGCATATTATCAAAGTAACCATTTTTATTGTAACCAATTAAATTTACTTCAATTCTTTCAACACCTTGACTCTTCAAATCCTTTAATAAGGCTAATAATTCTTGATATGAAGTCATGGTGATAAAGTTTTTACCGAATAAACCTTTCTTGTAGTCTTGCATAACAACATCTAGTTTTAAGCAAGATGCCGTATCTTGTTCTCTAAAGGCAAGTTTACTACGGTAATTATCCGCCATTCCACTATAAGTTGCTTTATCAGCTTGTAAGAATGAATAGTTAAGATGGTATAGATTATTATATGGTTCATCATTGATTAGGGTTAATGCCCCACTTGATGATGAAGCCATCGCAACATTGAATTTATCACGCGCAATATATTTAAAGAATGTGCGGTTTAAATTAATGTTACTGTACATGTATGGATATGAATGTAATTCCGTTGAACCATAGCCACCTTCAACTTCACATAAGAAGGCTGCTTGGTGATAACCATGATTGATACCAAAGATTGGTAGGGTAATCGCATTTTGGTTCTTTAAGAAGTTGGCTGATGTAGTAGTAGCAAGACCTAAATCATCCCCATATAAACGTTTAATATAGGCTGTGTTATAGGCTGTATCCGTAAATCTAATTAGGGCGCCACTTCCATCAGGAATAAAGGCATAACCATTGATAGCGTAATTCTCTGATCCAAAATATGGGAATAGAATAATGGATTTTAATTTATATTCCTTAGCATATTTCATCGCCTTTGTCTTATATGGTACTTCTTCTAGCGTATCTAGTAATGCACTAGCGCTTAGGTTTTGACCATTTAGTTTAACTTCAACATCAAAACTAATACCAGAAGTATAGAAATCACAGTGACATCTAAAGCCATCAGATAGATACGAATAAGATAGTTTTGCTTCTTTATCGCTTGCGGAATACCTTGTTGCTTCATTCAAAGTTGTGGAATCATAGCATTCGATAATAACACCACTAGTTATGATATTCTTAACCGCATCAGTGTAACCACCTTCTAAATAGCGGTCATAACAAGAATACCAAATATAATTAGCTACTTTATCGTATACCGCAATCCCCATCGTTGCTTCTTCCAAATAGAGGTTCAAATAATCGTTTTGACAAACTAGTTTATAACCTCTTGAAAGAACCATTGCATCACTTGCAACCGTTGCAACAGGGGTTTGATCTTCTTTTTGGCCAAAAAAGTTCGTAGTCGGATTTATCGACATTTCCATATCGTAATTAATTGGTGTCTTTTCGTTCTTCGCCCGAAGTAGTAAAGTTAAAGAACCAATTAATAAAGTAATACCGATCATAACGGCGATGATTTTAATGCTTCTTTTAGCCATGGAAAATCACCTCCGAGATAATATCTTTGATGAAAGTCACTACTTGGGAAAGCATTAAGTAGCATAGAATAACCACAATTAAGAGAACTAACATCAAGATAATTGTCATAATTAAATTCAAAACCATTCGTTTAACCGAATAATTATGTAACTCTTTATTAACAACAAGTAGAATTACTCCACTCCATCCAATCATAACTACTACACCGAAGTAATAAATAAAGCCTTCACTGTTAGTAATAACATTCGACAAAAGAATGATAATTGGATAAAGCACAATAATTGGCATTAAGGAAGCAATGGTAGTTAGGAAGATAGCTTTGAAAGTACCTTCACCATCTAGAAGTGATGATGCTAAGTAGTTAGCAACCACAAACAAGACAATTGGAATAATAATCTTTAAAGCTTCTTTTAACAAAATTGTCCGTTCAATGACCACATTATTGAAAATAAAGCCAGTACATGTTAGACCAAAAATATAAACCAGGAAGAATATTACTAGGAAGATTAAACCATTATAATAATGAATCTTCTTATCGGTCTTCATATAATATGTCGTATCTAGTGGATGACGAAGCATACCAAACATTAAAAGACAATCGCGAACTGGTCGTTTTTCTTTTAATTTAGCAAAGCCAGTCTTAACTCCATCAAAGATATGCTTCTTCTTTTGTAAGATTGTCAGTGCGACAATCGCACCAACTAGCAAAATAATCGAAACAAAGAGAACCACAATATTATTAGAAATCCAAACATTTCTAATCTCCCAGAAAGCTTCACTATAATCCTTCTTATCATTTGCAATCTTGAACTCTTTTAAGGCCTCTTCATAGTCACCATTCATAAAATGGGCTAAACCAATACCTTTATGAGCAAGGTCAGACATTGAATTATAGACTAATACCTTCTCCCATAACTCTTTACTTTCAGTGTATTTACCCTCATTATATAAACCAAGAGCAGTATGCACAGTATTTGTAAAGTCAGTTGGTCTAAAGATTTGAATAGAATTGTCATTTTGATCTAAGACATATAAGTTATCATGACTATTAACAGCAATACTCATGATATTTTTGAATAAACCGAGCTGGTCAATCGTTTGTGACCAACCACCAAAGATAAATAAGACATTACCTTCTAAATCATATTCATAGATGAAGCCTTGTTTTGTCGCAGCAAAAACATTACCATACTTGCCACTCCATGCGGCGACAAAGTCACCAGCAGCAGTCATTGCGGCAGGATAGAAGTTTTCACCACCGATATTAACCTTCTTTAAAGTATCACCAATGTCATTTTTGATAATTGTTTGCGTAACTGTGTAAATATAGCCTGAATCATCAACATGAACATTAAATGGTGGTGTAGGTAGAACATCTTTAACATTGGCTTTTTGGTTTTCACCATAGAAAAATTGAATAAGCTTTGTCTTAAGGTCAGTAGAAACATTATTAGGTGCAAAATAACTCATAAAGCGGTTTTCATCATTGATAGTAAGAATACCATTATATGAACCTTCGCAAACAACATACATCGTAAGGTTGGTATCAACCGCAATCTTCTTTGGTCGATAAATGAAATTATCAATTTCTAAGACTTTACTGTCAGGTGTACCTCTAACCTCTTTTAAAGTAACTAGTTTTGTCGCTTTATCAAAGTTATAAAGGACAACTTGACCAGTCGTTTTATCATCAGGTAGACCATAATCCGCAACATAGATGACATTTTCTCTGACAAATAAGCCATATGGTTGATAAAGCTGTTCTTCACCAAAGGAAGTAACATATTGTAAATCTTGGTCAAGAATAATTATTCGTTTATTTCCCGTATCCGCAATATAACAATAGTCATCTGCATCTAAATAGATATCATTTGGAGCATTTAGTGCGTAAACATCTGATCCAAATTCAATATTTTTAATTTTTTCAATTGATTCATAGGCATCTTGGGTTTCAACAATCTCCCCAAACCGGTTAACCGTTGATGTAATAAACGGATTATCCGCTTTGACGGCAAGTGGAAGCATGATGATTGATGCACAAATGATTGAAGTTATGAGGACTAATTTAATTACTTTTTTCATCATAGCCCTCTATTTAATACCCGAATGTGCCATCGTATTCATAACTTTATTTTGTAAAATAATGAATACCACGATATTCGGTACGAAGATAATGAGGTTCGCCGCCGCAGCGATACCTTGGGATGCAATTGCACTGGTTCCTAGTGACATTGTTGAGAAATAATAAGGTAAAGTCTTCAATGTCTCATTAGTAACAAACAATTGACTTGATTCGACATTATTCCATGTCATTTGGAAAGCTAGAATTGCTACCGTTGCTAAAGCTGGTTTAACAAGTGGTAAGACAATATTCCAATAAATCTTCCATTTCGTAGCCCCATCCATTTTAGCCGCTTCAACAAGCTCACGTGGTACTTGATCCATAAACTGTTTAAGAAGGAAAATACCAACTGGCATCGCTAGAAGCGGAATAATGTGGGCTAAATATGTATTAGTAATACCTAAAGAGTGTAAAACGATATAACGAGGCACTGCAACCGCAACCGCAACAAACATAATTGCTAGTTGGTTCGCTGCAAACAACAACTTCTTACCCTTAAACTTTAGGAAACTAAAAGCATAAGCTGCCATTGAAGATAATAACAATGAGCAAATAATAACAATAATACAAACAATAATACTATTGAATAAGTATCTTGATAGTGGAATACCAGTTTGGGTTGATAACTCAAAGAGATTTCTAAAGTTATCTAGCGTTAAGCGTGAAGCAAAGAATTTAGGTGGATAAGCATATAATTCATCCAGTGGTTTAAATGCATGCGACACGATAAAGATAATTGGTAAAACCATTATAAAGACAATTGGTGCAAGAATTAATAAGAATTTAATTTGGCTGGCGTGGAAACGAGTTGGGTTAATCATTTTGCCAAAATAAGCACTATGTTTACGAATACGACGTTGTTTTTTCTTCATAACTAGTCCTTCGTACCAAAGAGCTTATAGCATACCCGGTTAAAGATTAATACTATTAAGAGTAAGACAACCGATAACGCGGACGCATAACCCATTTCAAATTTAGTGAATGCAAAGTCATTCATATGGTCAACAATTAACCAACCAGCGTATTGAGGTGATGGATAGGCACCAGACAACGCCGTCGCCACACCAGAGGCATTAAACGTTCCAACCATCGCCATAATGGCACCAAATAACATTTGTGGCTTCATTGTTGGAATCGTAATATAGATAATTTCTTGGAAACGATTCTTAATTCCATCGACATATGCAGCTTCATATACTTCTTTGTCGTTATTGAGGATACCTGATAACATTGCTAAGAAACCAATACCCATACTTCCCCACAGGCCGACAAAGACCATAATACCAAAAATCCAGCTTGGAGATTGTAAGAATTGGACTGGTTCATTGATTAAGCCCCAGTTGAGTAATAAGTAATTGAGGTAACCTCTAGAGTCACCACTAAAGATGACTCGCCAAACAACACTCATCAAGACACCGCTTGTTAGTGATGGTGAATAGATAATAATAGCTAAAACATTACGTAAGCGTTTTGGTAATTGTGCCAAAATCCACGCTAATAAGAAAGATAGAATATAACCAACCGGACCAATAATAATGGCATA
>DBWF01000025.1:0-530 GCA_002308275.1 Caryophanales bacterium UBA1245
CTTACTTGGGCTGCTAAAGGCTTTGATGGTAGTATCTTTAACTTTATGGATCCAGTTTATCAACAAGCAATGGATAAGATGGCTGAGGGTTTATCACAAGGTTGGTTAAAGAATGGTCTAACTGCTGAAGAAAAGTTAGAATGGTATAACGATGAAGCATTTGTTCCAACAACAGCTGGTAAAGTTGCCGTATGGAGAGAAGCTTCATGGAGTTTCAAAGATGAAAAATCAAAGATTGAATTTGATTGGGACATCTATCCAGGACCAAGTGGTGTTACTGGTGGTAATACTGATATCGCTGGTATTTCAAGCTTGTGCAAAAATAAACAAGCTGCTTACCAATTCTTAAAATGGATGAGCTTTGGTGAAGATGGTATCTTAGCACGTTTCAACATCTATGCTGAAAGTGGATCAGAACTATATCAACAAGGTAATAACTATCCATATCCAGTAGCTGACTATGGTATGGATGCAACTGGTCACAATAAGATTTGGGAAAATATCCCTTATGGTGATACAGCACCTGGCCT
>DBWF01000025.1:545-4009 GCA_002308275.1 Caryophanales bacterium UBA1245
TAGAAGCATTAAGAAATGGTGCTTTCGTTCTTAACAAAGAAGTTTGTGGTTGGGATGCATCTGACTATGCAATTCAAGACTACTTTATTGAAATTTATGCGGGCACAAATACTTTCGCTGCATTAAAACAATCAATTCAAACAGCTTCAACTAACGAATTACAAAGAGTACGTGACGAATTAGCATCAATTCTTAAATAATTAACAAATTTTAAATAAAGCTATTTACTTTTTTAAGGAGGAGGAATTATGAAAACTGTACAAATGATTAAAAAGCTTTTATTTGTAAGCATTTTATTATGCTTCCTTTTCGCATACATTCCTCTTCCTGAAGTAAAGGCTGACTCTTCAAGCACGTGGTATGATAGCGGTAAATTTAGAGATACAACCTATTACCGAACATATCAACGCTGGCTTGCCTCTTATCAAGAGGTAGGTAATGTCAATCAGACGATCTCTTCAACCCTTCAAGCATCACTTAACGCAACGATTGCGCAAGATGTTGATGAGGCATATGGTCATTTGGTATTTAAACCAACTAAAGAACAAGAAGTTACTTATTTAGTAACCGTTGAACAAACTGGTTTATATTACCTAACTCTTGATTACTATTATGATGAAACTTTCTCTTCTAATCCACTGGTTGATTTAATCATCAATGATGAATATCAATACAATGAAACCGCTCAAATCAATCTAAAGGTTGAATGGGATAGTGTTGTCAGGGCAGATCAAGACCGCTATAATCGTTATGGTGATGAACTTGTTCCATATTCAGTGCCACAAAAGAGGTGGTATCACGAATACTTAAGCGATTGCTATAACGAAGCAAGTCGTCCAAATTGTGTCTTACTACAAGCGGGTGCTAATGAAATTCGCATTCAAGTTCACGATGAACCGCTATACCTAGGTGACTTAGGCGTTGTAAGCCTTGATAAGCTTCCTTCATATGAAGCATATTTAGCACTTTACAGTAGTGCATCAAAGCCAAAACAAACAATTACCGTTCAAGGTCAAGATATTGCTTCTAAAAATGATATTGAAATTAAACCAGCATACTATAAATCATATGTGATGACTCCAAGTAGTTATAAGACACATGTTCTAAATATGCTTGATGGTGATTCAATGACCAGATCTGGTACGAAAGTCACTTATAAGTTTAGCGTTAGTGAGGCTGGCTTATACCAATTATCGTTTAAATATAAACAAACAGATCTTGCGGGAATCGCCGTTGGTAAAAATATTTATCTTGATGGCGAAATTCCATTTGCTGAAATGGAAGATTATCTCTTCCCTTATACTAAGAAGTGGACTAATTACACCCTTAATAAAGATGGTAAAAATTATTGGTTCTATTTAAGTGAAGGTGAACACAGCCTATCAATTGAATCAAGTAGTGCGCATGTTGTTCATGTTTTAGATGAATTATACCGGGTAATGGATGAATTAAATAGTATGGGTATTACAATTAATACAATTACTGGTAGTTCATCAAATACCCAAATCACTTGGAAGATTACTAATTATCTACCAAATATTGCATCAGATTTAACAAGATGTGCTGAAGTGCTTGAAAACTGCTATAACTATATTAATGGTTTAAACCCAACAACCAAAGAAGCGAGTGAAGTTTCAAGTTTAGTGGTTGCGGCGAAAGCTTTAAGGCGGCTTGCTAAGTCACCTAATAAGATTCAAAATCGCCTTGGTGAACTTAGTGAAGGTAGTGGTTCAGCTTATCAATTAGTTGGTAGTTCCATTGGTTATTTAATCAATCAATCACTTGATTTTGACTATTTCAACTTTAGCTATGAAGGTCATAAGATGGCCAGAGCTAATGGTAATATCTTTGGCCGGATTTGGTTTAGTATTAAGAGTTTCTTCTATTCATTCTTTGATGAAAGATATAATATCAAGAATAGTAAAGATGATAATACAATTGATATTTTAGTAGCGACATCTAATCTTTATGCTAATATCATGCAAGAAATGATGGATGATGAGTTTACTAAGGAAACCGGTATTAAAGTCAGACTTAATATTTTGTCAAATACCCAATCAATTGTTTTAAATAATGCAACAGGTACTAACCCAGACTTGATTCTAGACCTCGATTCATGGGTACCATATACTTATGCATTAAGAGGAATGCTAGTTGATTTATCTAAATTTGATGGTTTTGATGAATTAACAAAAGATATTTATTCTTCCAACTTTACACCATTAATCTTTGAAGATGGTGTTTATGGTATGCCAGTAACCCAAGGTATGCAATTATTGTTCTTTAGAACCGATATTTTATCATCTCTTGGACTAAGTGCACCAGATACTTGGGAAGATGTTTTGAAGATGTTACCAACTCTTCAAAGTTATCAAATGAATTTCTATCATCCACTAGGATCAGATTCTGCTTATAAAGGCTTCGGCCTAACATCACAATTTTTCTATATGTTTGGTAGTGAAGTTTATACTTCGAATGGTTTTACCACTAATATTAATAACGAAACGAGTGTTGAAGCCATTCGTTATATGACGGATCTATTCAATATTTACAATTTACCTCAACAAGTATCTAGCTTCTTTGAACATTTCCGTTCAGGAACCCTACCTATTGGTATTGCGGGTATCGATATGTATTTACAACTAAAATATGCATGCCCAGAACTTGCTGGACAATGGGATGTTCTACCAATTCCTGGTATGCTAAATACTGAAACAGGTGAAGTTGAGCGTTGGACTAGTACTTATGGTAAATGTAGTATTATGTTTAAAGCAAGTACTAAGCAACTTCAAGCTTGGCGCTTCCTACAATGGTGGCATCAAGCAAATATTCAAACTGAATATGTCCAAAAGATTAAGACATATCTTGGTGAAAAGTATCTAATTGTTCCAGCAAATATGCAAGCTCTTGCTAATTCACCTTGGGATTATCAAATTAAGAGTCAAATTTTATCTGCTGCTAAGTGGAGCCGGATTCCAGCAATTACCCCAGGTAGCTATATCATCGAACGTGAAATTAGTAATATTTGGAACAATGTTGTTATTAGTAAAGTAAATGTACGGGTCGCAATCAATCAATCAGTACCAAAAATCAATCGTGAATTGAATCGTAAATTTGAAGAATTTAAATATTTATCAAATGGACGCATCTTAAGAGAATACAAAGTACCAATGAATAGCAATATTTATGATTGGGTTAAAGGACGTGATTACTATGAATAAGAAGAAGAGACGCTTTAATTCATCATATCTATTTATCGGTCCTTATGCGATTATTTTCTTTACCTTTGTTATTTTACTTATTGCGATTTCGATTTTCCTATCATTTACTTACTATGATACAGTTAACCCACCTCAATTTATTGGTCTAAGGAATTATATTAATTTATTCACGCAAGACGTTGAATTTATGCAATATGCACTTCCTAATACCATTAAATATGCCATTATTATTGGTCCGGTTGG
>DBWF01000031.1 GCA_002308275.1 Caryophanales bacterium UBA1245
ATAGATGCTTCGTTTAACAGTTTCATAGCTGTTAAAAAGTCAGCAGTTGTATGAAGACAGTTCATTTTACTCTTTGTTTCATCATACATTGACTGAAAACCAAGTTCAACCCATACTTCACATTTATTGTTGATTTCTTTTAACGCTTCAATTATTTCTTTATTTATGCAATCAGGTCTAGTAGCGATTGATAATACTTTGATATTAGGGTCAAGAGATATTATTGCATTATAAATATTCTTTAATTCATTAAGATTGCCATAAGTATTAGTGCCGGCTTGTAAGTAAGCAATATAGATTGAAGCATCCCATTTTTGATGCATCATTTCTTTACCTTGTCTAAATTGTTCTGCTAAGGAATCACTCACCTTGCCAGCAAAGTCTCCACTTAGGTTTTTAGAACAATACAAGCAGCCACCGATTCCTTTTGCTCCATCTCTGTTAGGGCAAGTGCAACCAATATTAAAACTAATCTTGGCACATTTTTCGCCAAAACGATCCTTTAAATAATTACTAAAGGTAACATAATGATGTTCATGATTCATTAAATATTGATAATCATTCATAAGTTTTTCCTCAATTATATTTTACTCTACTTTTTGATATTTGTCTTATGTTTAATTAAAGGTAGTTTCACTTTAATATAATGACAGATTATGATATAATAATAATGTAAAATATAAATAATAAAAGGCGAGGTATATAAAATGTCAGAATTATTATTTCCAATGCGATTAGATCCTAAATTTCAACCAATGATTTTAGTACTAAGAGCATATCGTGAAAAAGTCCAAAAAGCTGGTGGCGGTGTACCAGTTGCTTTCTGTGTTGAAAGAAACAATGGTTATAAATATCGTTATGATATTAATGTGCTACCAGGTGATGAAGAAGCAGCTGGACTTTTAGAACGTTTAATCAAGAGCGTTCTATGGGTTGTCGGTGGCTTTAGAGTATATTTTGGTGGTGACGACAAGTTAGGGCGTAAACTACAAGCAGAGTTCCAAAAAGGTGCTTTAAGAGATTTCGATATTAACTTCATGGCTCAAGTATATGATCATGAATTTGAATTTATTGTAACAGCTTTAAAAGATGTTCCTGAATCTGTATCATCATCGATTGCTGTTGGTGGTAACTTAGATGGTTGCCGTATCGGATTTGATGCTGGGGGCAGTGATAGAAAGGTTTCTGCTGTTGTTAATGGTGAAGTAATCTACTCAGAAGAAGTAGTATGGCTTCCTAAAGTAACTGCTAATCCACAATATCACCTAGATGGTATTATTGATTCATTTAAGCGGGCGGCTTCTAAAATGCCTAGAGTTGATGCCATTGGTGTATCAAGTGCTGGTATCTATATTAATAATGAAGTACGGGTTGCTTCCCTATTCTTAAAAGTGCCTCATGAACTATTCGAATCAAAAGTTCGCAATATCTATAAAGAAGCCGCAAAAGCGATCGGTGATGTACCACTAGAAGTTTGTAACGATGGTGATGTAACAGCTTTAGCTGGTGCTATGCAATTAAAAGATAATAATGTTTTAGGTATTGCCATGGGTACTAGTGAAGCTGTCGGCTATATTAATAATGAAGGTAACATCAATGGTTGGTTATCAGAACTTGCCTTTGTACCAGTTGACTATTCAAAAGACGCTATGGTTGATGAATGGAGCGGTGACTATGGTTGTGGTGTTAAATACTTCAGCCAAGATGGCGCTATAAAACTCGCTGAAGCTGGTGGTGTTAAATTTGATGCAAATCTTACACCAGCTGAAAAACTAAAAGTTATTCAACAGATGATGAAAGACAATGATCCACTCGCTAAAGAAATCTATGAAACAATTGGTGTTTATCTTGGCTATACCCTACCTTACTATGCTGAATTCTATAATATTAAATACTTGTTATTATTAGGACGTGTTACTAGTGGTCAAGGTGGCGATATCATTATTGAAAAAGCTAATGAAGTTTTAGCTAAAGCTTTCCCTGAATTCAAGATTCTAATCACTACACCTGACGAATATACACGCCGGGTTGGTCAATCGATTGCAGCCGCAAGTCTACCTAAATCGAGAGCATAATGCAAATCGAAACATTAACTGATGGCTTTCATGCCAACACCTATATTTTAATAAAGGGAGAAGAAGCTTTAATAATTGATCCCGCTGTGCCAACACTTGAAATGGCATCAATGGTTTATGATAAAAAGGTCATAGGTATTTTACTAACCCATGCGCATTTTGATCATTTTCTAACTCTTCAAGAATTGATGCTAAAGTCTGGTGCTCCTTGCTATCTAACGAAAAAAGCGTATGCAAAATTAACTGATGCCGAGGCTAATGGTTCAATGTATTTTGGTTATTTAAAGCAGTTTGATTTTACAGGGTGTGAGTTTAAATACTTAAGTGATGGCAAAACTGAACAAATCGGTTCCTTTGCTTTTAAGACCATCTTTACACCAGGGCATACAGATTGTTCAGTGTGCTACTTGTTTGATGAAGCCATCTTTACTGGTGATACCTTGTTCCAAGATGGCGTTGGTAGGACTGATTTACCAACGGGTTCTTGGTTTGTTCTAAAGCAAAGTCTAAAACAGCTCATGAAGCTACCAGGTAAACTTGTTTGTTACCCTGGACATGGGGATCCAACAACCATTGAAGAAGAATCTTTAAATAATCCATATTGTAAATAGAAGTGATGAGCAATCATCACTTTTTAAATTATTTTAATAATTTTAGCACTAAACCCTTGACAGTGCTAATAATAAGTGATATAATGTTAGCAGAATGATTAAGTGAGTGCTAAATATGGAGGTGCTACGATGTTATCACAAAGACAAAAATTAGTACTTAAAGCAATCGTTGAAGAATATGTGCGGACTAATGAACCAGTCGGCTCAAGAACTTTATCAAAAAGAACGGAACTGAACTTCTCACCCGCAACCCTTCGTAATGATATGGCTGATCTTGAAGAATTAGGTTACTTAGAAAAGACCCATACTTCAAGTGGAAGACTTCCATCAACTATGGGGTATCATTTCTATGTTGAAACCATTATGAAAGAAAAGGCTGAACAAGATTATGATTTTCCAATGATTGATGAGATTTTCCATCGTCAGGATTTATCAAAAGAACAAGCAATTAATGAGTCAATGCAACTTGTTGCGCAGCTTACCAATTATGCAACTCTTGTTCTTGGTAATTCAGCCAATAACCAAAGAATTAAGAAGCTCCAATTTGTAGCTTTACAAGAACAATTCGCTTTGATTCTAATGATTACGGATACTGGTTATGTTGAATCGAAGAAGATCATTGTTCCTGAAGGATTGAGTTTTAATGAAATCGAAAAGGTTGTTAATATCTTAGATGAAATCTTACATGATTGCTTAGTAAGTGAAATAGAAGCTAAACTTAATGAAGAGCTTAAGAATGAAGAAATTATGGAGTTCATGGCTTATCGTGAAGATTTAGTTAATGCGATTGTTAGTGCTTTCCAAGAAATGGCAACGGAAAAATATCATCTTGCTGGACAATCCAATATGCTCTTACAACCAGAGTTTCAAGATATTGAAAAGGTTAAAGACTTATTTGATGCCATTGAAAAGAAAGAAATCTTAAAGATTGTTAAATGCGATGAAAATGGTATAAGTGTTCGTATTGGTGATGAAAACGAAATTAAAGCTTTACAAGATTGTACCGTTATTACGGTTCCATATGAATCAAAGAGCGGTGAAAAAGGAGCAATTTCAATTTTCGGACCAAAACGAATGGAATATTCAAAGATTATTCCACTACTCGAATATATTGCTAAAAACATCAATAAGATCGTATAGATAGGAGTGATGAAATGGAGAATAATCGTTATCGTGCTGAAGAAGAAGAAGTTGTAGAAGCTGAAGCAGCTGAAGAAGCAAAAGCAGAACCAGTTGAAGAAGTACAACCAGAAGCAACTCCTGAAGAGCACATCAGTAAAAATAAAAAACGCATCAATCATTTGAAAGAAAAAATTACCGAACTTGAAAATGAGTTAGCGTTAAAAGACGATGAGTTATTAAGAGAAAGAGCTGAATTAATTAATTTCAAACGTCGTCTTAATGAAGAAAAGATCAATGATCGTAAATATGCTAATCAAGCATTGTTAGCTGATTTAATTAATGTAATTGATATTTTCGATCGGGTTGTTTCAGCTCCTGCCCAAGATGAAAAAGTTAAAAAGTATTTAGTTGGTTTCCAAATGATTAATGAACAATTAAAAGGGGTCATGAATCAATATGGGGTAACCAAAATTGAAGCTTTACATAAACCATTTGATTCTTCACGTCATGAAGCAATTGAAACAATTGAATCTGATGAAGATGAAGGAACAATAATTGAAGTTATTAGCGATGGTTATATGTTTAAAGATCGTGTTTTAAGACCAGCAATGGTTAAAGTTGCTAAGAAAAAAGAAAATTAATAAAGAAAGAGGTATATTATTATGAGCAAAATTATTGGTATCGATTTAGGTACAACAAATTCATGTGTATCAGTTATGGAAGGTGGCGAAGCTAAAGTTATCGCTAATCCTGAAGGTTTTAGAACTACTCCATCAGTAGTAGCATTTAAAGATGGTGAAATTGCTGTTGGTGAAAATGCGCGTCGTCAAGCCGCAACTAACCAAAATACAATCTTCTCTATCAAACGTCAAATGGGTACTGATTACAAAGTTGATGTTAATGGTAAGAAGTATACACCACAAGAAATTTCAGCAATGATTCTTCAAAACTTAAAAGCTACCGCAGAAGCTTATTTAGGCGAAAAAGTAACTGAAGCTGTTATTACAGTTCCTGCTTACTTTAATGATGCTCAACGTCAAGCAACTAAAGACGCTGGTAAGATTGCAGGTCTAGAAGTTAAGAGAATTATCAATGAACCAACGGCTGCAGCACTTGCATATGGCTTGGATAAGAAAGATAAAGAACAAAAGGTTCTTGTTTATGACCTTGGTGGTGGAACATTTGATGTATCTATTCTTCAACTTGCTGATGGTACATTTGAAGTATTATCAACAGCTGGTAATAACCATCTAGGTGGTGATGACTTCGATAAACTTGTTGCTGACTATTTAATGGAAGAATTCAAGAAGAGCGAAGGTGTTGATCTAAGCAAACAAAGAGTATCAGCATATCGTGTTAGAGAAGCTGCTGAAAAAGCAAAGAAAGAATTAAGTGGTATCACTAAGACTGATATTAACCTACCATTCATTGGCGTTAATGCTAATGGTGAACCAGTTCATATGCAAACAACTCTTACAAGAGCTAAATTTGATGAATTAACTTCTAAACTAGTTAATTCAACAGTAAACGCTGTTCGTCAAGCTTTATCAGATGCTAAATTAAAAGCTAGTGATCTTGACCAAGTATTATTAGTTGGTGGTTCTTCAAGAATCCCTGCTGTTCAAGAATTAGTAAGAAGAGAATTAGGTAAAGAACCTAACAAGTCAATTAACCCTGATGAAGTTGTAGCTATGGGTGCCGCAATCCAAGGTGGTGTTCTAGCCGGTGACGTTAAAGACGTCTTATTACTAGATGTTACACCTCTATCACTTGGTATTGAAACATTAGGTGGCGTTTGTACACGTTTAATTGAACGTAATACAACAATTCCAACTTCTAAATCACAAATCTTCTCAACTGCTGTTGATAATCAACCTGGTGTTGAAATCCATGTTTTACAAGGTGAAAGACCTATGGCTGCCGATAACAAGACTTTAGGTCGTTTCCAATTAACTGGTATTCCAGCAGCTCCACGTGGTATTCCACAAATCGAAGTTAAATTCGATATTGATGCTAATGGTATCGTTCACGTATCAGCCAAAGACCTTGGTACTGGTAAATCACAAACAATTACCATCAATGATAATAATGGTTTAAGTGAAGAAGAAATTGACCGGATGGTTAAAGAAGCTGAAGAAAATGCCGAAGCTGATAAGAAACGTAAAGAAGAAGCTGATCTTCGTAACGACTGTGACCAATTAATGTTCAGCGCTAAGAAATCAGTAGAAGATTTAGGTGAACAAGTTACGGAAGATGAAAAGAAAGCTCTTGAAGAAGCTGGTGCTAAACTAGAAGAAGCTTTAAAGGGAACTGATGTTGAAGCTATCAAGTCTGCAAAATCAGAATACGAAAAAGCTGCTCAATCAATTGCTATTAAAGCTTATGAAAAAGTTCAAAAAGAACAACAAGCTAAAGAAGAAGCAGGTAAAACAAACGAAGACGGTTCAGTAAACGCTGAATACGAAGATGTTAAATAATAAATAACAAATATTAAATTATATAGTAATTATTAAAGGAGGCACTTATGGCCGAACGCGATTATTATGAAATATTAGGAATCAATAAAAATGCGACTGATGAAGAAATCAAGAAAGCATATCGTACGATGGCCAAAAAGTACCATCCCGATGTAAGTACAGAGCCTAATGCGACAGAAAAATTTAAAGAAGTCCAAAAAGCCTATGACTGCTTAAGCGACCCTGAGAAGCGTAAAAACTACGATACTTATGGAACAGAAGAACCTAATCCATTTGGTCAAGGTGGCGCTGGCTTTAGTGGTGCTGGTGGCTTTGGTGGCTTTGAAGATATTTTCTCAACCTTCTTTGGTGGTGGAAGACGTGCATCACGTAGTCCAAATGCTCCACAAAAGGGTCGAGACTTAAGAATTTCCATGACGCTAAGTTTTGAAGAAGCCGCATTCGGTGTTAAAAAAGAAATTAAGATTAGCCGTTACAAAACATGTTCAAAGTGTGGTGGCAGTGGTGCTGAAAGCCCAAGTGATATTCATACATGTTCTAGATGTAATGGAACAGGTACAGTCATTGTTGAACAAGCAACCATCCTAGGCCGAATTCAAACGCAATCGACATGTCCTAACTGCGGTGGAACTGGCCGGACAATTGATCATAAATGTAGCGCTTGCCGCGGTGAAGGCAAGGTTCGTAATGATGACCCAATCACAATTAATATCCCATCAGGTATTGATGATGAACAAACTTTAAGAGTTCCTCTTCAAGGTGACGCGGGGGTTAATGGTGGACCAAATGGTGACTTATTCATTACCTTTAGAGTTAAAGACCATGAATTCTTTAAACGTGATGGTAATGATGTTTCGCTTGAAATGCCAATCACCTTTAGCCAAGCTGCTTTAGGTGCTTCTATTGAAGTAGATACCTTAACTGGTAAAGTAAATCTTAAAGTACCTGCTGGTACACAGTCTGGTACGAAGTTTAGATTAGCTGGCAGGGGTATCAAAAATGCATCAACTGGCAGAACTGGTGATCAATTCGTCTTTGTTAAGGTTGTTACACCAACCAAACTATCCAAAGAACAAACGGAATTATTTACGAAACTTAGTAAAACAAATGAATCGGCATCGAATTCAATTTTTGAAAAGTTTAAAAAGTTTTTTAGTAAGTAAATTTCATACTTTTCCTCTCTATAAAATAGGTAGCAATTAGCTACCTATTTTTAAATGTTTGCGTATAATAAAGTTTTATGATAAAATATATAAAAGAGGAATATGCTTATGCAAAGATATTTAGTTGATCTTAAAAGTTTAGCAAGTGGCAATCAAATCAAGTTATCTGGTAATGATGCTTACCATATTACGAAAGTCATGCGGATGAATGTTGGTGAACACATCTTAATTGCCAACCAAGAGACTTCGTTTGAAGCTGAAATTACGGATATTAATAAAGAAGAGATTGGGGTTCGATTACTTGAACAATTAGTAGAAAATCCTGAACTGCCAATTGAAGTTTGTATTGCCCAAGGGTTAGTTGCAAGAGAAAAGCGGGAAGAAGTTATCCAAAAAATAACCCAACTAGGAGCTAGTAGATATATTCCGGTTGAAATGCGGCGCAGTGTTGTCAAAGTCGTCAAAGAAAAAGAAGACCGTCAATTAGAACGTCTTCAAAAGATTGCTAAGGAAGCTTCTGAACAATGCCACCGGATCAAAACTTTGCAAGTATCTAAAACCATTTCTTTTGATGAATTACTTAAAGTTGCTACTAAGTATGATGCCTGCCTTTATGCATCAACCATCGAAAATAGTAGTAGTAACAACTTAAAACAGATTTTAAGAAATAAAGAAGTTAAAAAAATAATTGTTTTAATTGGACCTGAAGGTGGAATTGATGAGGCCGAAATTGCAAAACTTGCTAACTGGCTACCAATATCATTAGGACCAAGAATATTAAGAACCGAAGTAGCACCCCTATATTTACTAAGTGCTATTAGTTATGAGAGAGAGTTAGGTGAATAATAATGCGTTTTCGAATTCGTACTTTAGGATGTAAAGTTAATCTTTACGAATCAGAAGCGATTAGTTATGGTTTAAAGAAAAAAAGCTGGATTGAAGATGAAGAAAAGCCTGATGTACAAATTTTAAATACATGTACGGTAACATCAACTTCAGACGCCAAAGACCGGAAGATGATTCGCCAAATGATTAGTGAAGCACCTGATGCAATTATGGTCGTTATGGGTTGCTATAGCCAACTTCAACCAGAGGAAGTAGCTAAAATTAAAGGTGTTAATATTGTAATCGGTACGAAGTATAAAGCTAAAATTTATGATTTAGTCCAAGAATACCTAGAAGATGAAAAACAAATTATTAAAGTTGCTGATAGTGCGAAGTTTAATTGTTTTGAAGAATTACAATTAAAGAGCCTATCTTTCCATACGCGGGGCTTTGTTAAGATTCAAGATGGCTGTAATAATTTTTGTAGCTATTGTGCTGTTCCCTATGCTAGAGGTCCAATCAAATCTAGAAATCCCGAAGCAGTTGTTAAAGAGATTCAATTTTTAGTATCTGAAGGTGTAAAAGAAGTTATTTTATCAGGTATTAATACGGGTACTTATGGACAAGATTTAGGTAATATAACGTTAGCATCACTAATTGAAAAGATTATGGTGGAAGTGCCTGACTTGTACCGAATTCGTCTTTCTTCCATTGAATTAATGGAAATTAGTGATGAATTATTAGAAACAATTAAAAAGTATCAAACTAGAATTGCTAAACACTTACATATTCCACTCCAAGCTGGTTGTGATTCAACTTTAGAGCGAATGGGCCGTAAATATAACATGGAACAATACTATGCTAGAATTGAATATATTAGATCACTATTCCCTGGCATCGCTATTACAACCGATTGCTTAGCTGGATTTGTGGGTGAAACGGCTGATGAATTTAATGTCACTTATAAGAATTTAAAGACGATTGGGTTTGCGGGGGTACATGTCTTCCCATATTCTAGAAGAGGGGGCACAAAAGCCGACTCAATGGATGGTCATTTAGCCCCATCAATTATTAAGACTAGAGCTAATGCCCTATGTGTTCTAGCTAAAGAATTAAAGATTCAATATATGAAAAAATATCTTGGTCAAACACTAGAAGTCTTATTTGAACAAGAAAAAGATGGCTATTGGTATGGTCATACATCTAATTATTTAAGTGTTAAAGTTAAAGAAACTGATGCTGATTTAACTAACCAAATCAAGCAAATCAAATTAATCAATATTAATGGAGTAGATATCATCGGAAAGGAGTAGCATATGAAATTTAAAGAGATGAATTTAAAACCATTTATTCTAGAAGCCCTAGATGAAATTGGTTTTGTGGAAGCTACCCCTGTGCAAGAAAAAGTCTTTGAGACCATTAAAAGAAAACAAAATGTTATTGTGGAAAGTGCTACCGGATCTGGTAAAACCCATGCTTTTCTAATCCCAATCTTTAATATGATTGATGAAAACCAACATCAAGTTCAAGCCGTTATTATGGCACCTACCCGTGAACTTGCGATGCAACTATTTGATAATGCTCGCCAAATCGCAAAACACGCTAATATTGATATTCGACTCTATATTGGTGGCAATAACAAAGAAGATGAAATTAGAAGATTAAATAATAGCCAACCTCAAATTGTGGTTGGTACGGTTGGTCGGATCCATGATCTAGCTAAAAAAGAAAATGCCCTTAAGATTTATCAAGCATCTAATTTTGTTATTGATGAAGCCGATATGGTCTTTGAAGAAAAAGACTTCCTAGAAGTTGACCAAGTATTAGGTTTAATTACGGGAACACCTAAGTTTTGGCTTTTTTCCGCAACCATCAATAAAGGCTTAAGAAGTTTTATGAATAAGTATCTAGATGGTACTGATGAAGTTATTCTAGAAGAAAAAGAATTAACAAAAGATGCCATTGAACATATCTTTATTCCCACGAAAGCCAAAGATAAACAAGTTGTTTTAATGGAACTTTTAGGTATTATTAAACCATACCTCGCTTTGATCTTTGTTAATACTAAAGAAGCGGTTACTATAGTATCACAATACTTAGCTGAAAATGGTATTAAAGTTGCACCAATATCTGGTGACTTAGATGACCGGACTAGAAAACAAACCATCAAACGGATTCAAGATAAACAATATCAATATATTGTGGCAACGGACATTGCTTCTCGTGGTATCGATTTACCAGGTGTAAGTCACGTTATCAATTTTGAATTACCAAAAGATGCAACTTTTTATGTTCACCGGACTGGCCGTACCGCAAGATATGATGCAACAGGTGTTGCCTATGCATTATATGACTATGATGATGAAAAATATGTGGAAGCACTTCGTTCAAAAGGTCTTAAAGTACATTTTAGAAAAATAGTAGATGGTGAATTAGTACCAACTAAACTTGCTAAACCAGTTGGTGCTGAAAAGAAAAAGGCTGAAATTGATGCTATTCATGCTAAACATCCATTACCTAAAAAGGTAAAACCTGGTTATAAAAAGAAAAGAATGGAAGTAATCAATAAAGAGATTAGACAAAAGAGGCGTGAACATATTGAAGAAATCTATCGGAAGAAGGCCCAAAATGAAAATCGGAAGTCACGTTAGTAATTCCCTTCCTTTAATGTTAGAGGCTTCAGCTAAAGAAACTATAGCAAATGGAGCTAACGCTATGATGGTCTATCTTGGGGCTCCTCAAAATACTTTCCGTCAAGATGTATCAAAGATGCGTATTAAAGAGATGAGGGAGATTCTAAAAGAAAACAACATCAGTTTAACTGATGTTGTTGTTCATGCTCCCTATATTGTTAATCTAGCCCAAAGTGATGAAGAAAAGTTTAAATACGCAGTAGACTTTTTAACTAAAGAAGTAAAACTAGTTGAAGCAGTAGGTGCTAAATACATGGTTCTTCATCCGGGTGCTCATGTTGGTATGGGCTATGATTATGGAATTGAAAGAATCATTGAAGGTCTAAACCAAATAATTGATGCAACCCCTAATACTAATGTTGTAATAACCCTAGAAACCATGGCTGGAAAAGGCACTGAATGTGGTTGTACATTCGAACAAATTAAACAAATGATTGATGGAGTTAATGATAACACCAGAATTGGTGTCTGCTTAGATACATGTCATATTAGTGATGCGGGATACGATATTGTAAATCACTATGAAGATGTCATAACTGAATTTGATAAAATAATTGGTCTATCTTATTTAAAAGTCATCCATTTAAATGATTCTAAGAATCCAATCTCAAGTCATAAAGACCGTCATGAAAATATTGGCTTTGGCCAAATTGGTTTTGATACTTTAATGAAGTTTGTTAAAGATGTGAGATTTCAAGATATTCCAATTCTTTTAGAAACTCCATATATACCAGATCCATCTGATAAATCTAAAACCTATGAACCATACAAATATGAAATTGCGATGATTAGGTCAGAAATCTTCAATCCAAATATTAAAGAATTAATTATAAATAACAATTAAGCTACTTCTAAATAATAAAAAATTATTATATAACTTGCATGAAACATAAAAAAAGTGTATAATAAAAAAGTCTAAAATGGTCGATTGGAGAAGTGGCTTAACTCACATGCCTTTCACGCATGCATTCA
>DBWF01000011.1:0-461 GCA_002308275.1 Caryophanales bacterium UBA1245
GATCAACATGGTACCGCAATCGTTGTAGGTGCTGCTTTAATTAATGCTTTAAAGATTGTTAAGAAAGATATTAAAACCCTAAACGTTGTTGTTAATGGTGCTGGGGCTGCTGGTACCGCGATTGGTAAGTATTTACTAGCCATGGGTGTTAATGATGTAGTCTTTGTTGACCGCTATGGTATTATTAATCGCGATGAAGTATATGAAAATAAAGCGCATAACGAATTAGCTCAGATTTCTAATAAACAAAATCTCAAAGGTACATTAAAAGAAGCCATCAAAGGAAAAGATTTATTTGTTGGTGTATCAGTTGGTAATATTCTATCTAAAGAAATGGTTGCTTCAATGAATAGTGATGCTATTGTCTTTGCGCTTGCTAATCCAGTTGCTGAAATCCCATATCAAGATGCATTGGATGCTGGTGCTAGAATTGTTGGTACTGGTAGTAGTAAATTCCCTAA
>DBWF01000011.1:493-1553 GCA_002308275.1 Caryophanales bacterium UBA1245
GGGCAACCGATATTAATATTGAAATGATGATGGCCGCATCACGTGGCATTGCTGAAGCAGTTAGTGAAGAAGAGTTAAAAGAAGACTATATCTTACCTTATGCATTCGACCGTAAAGCCCATGAGAGTGTTATTAAGAATGTTGCTGAAGCCGCAATCGCCACAAAAGTTAATCGAATCTAATGAAGCAAAAAAAGATAATGGTTTATTATCCATTATCTTTTTTAATTATGTTATAATAATATATAGAGGTGCAGAAGATGAGAGATACATACAAGATTTTGATAAAAGCAGGGATTATCTTTTTAATCATGGCGATAATTGTTTTAGTATCACATTTTGTTGGTTTAAAGAATGAAATCGCAAAGCGTGAGAATACTGACTTTGGTGAATACTATTGTATGAAAGTAAAACAATTTAGGTATGATAACGCGAGCATTGAACCGGGAAGTGTTGATGTTGCCTTTATTGGTGACAGTCTAACTGATCTATGTGACTTAGATAAATACTATCAACCATATAATACCATCAATCGTGGTATTAGTGGTGATACTACTGATGGAGTATTAAACCGGCTTGATTCAAGTGCCTATGCACTAAATCCTAAAGTAATTGTTCTATTGATTGGTATTAACAATCTAGGTGAAATGTTTAATACGTATGAAGCAATTTTAAGCGAATTAACCAAGCATTTACCAAATACAAAAATCATTGTTTTATCACTTGCTCCCCTTGGTACCGGCTTAAAACAAATGAATGCGACCGTTGAAATTCAAAATAAGCGGTTAAAAACATTAGTTGAAAAATATCAATTACGTTATGTTGATATTTATTCAGCCCTTTTAAATGAAACAACTCATGCGATGTATGATAAATATACTACCGATATGCTTCATTTTTCTGATCAAGGTTATCAAGTAATCTCATCAGTTGTACGTCCCGTTATAAAAGAATTATTAGGATAGGTGAATTATGAAATATCAATTAGAGAATCAAAAATTAGTACTTTTCTTTGAAGGAGAAATTAACTCAGTTACTGCCGCAAGCGTTGAAGCAGATGT
>DBWF01000011.1:1607-1958 GCA_002308275.1 Caryophanales bacterium UBA1245
AAAGTATCATATATATCAAGTGCGGGTTTAAGAATCATTTTAAAACTTAAACAAACATATGTGAATACTAGCATTATCGGTGCTACTTTAGAAGTTTATGATGTCCTACAAATGACAGGCTTTACTAAAATTATGGAAGTTCATAAAGCAATTAATAATGTTGATGTTACGGGCTGTGAAGTTATTGGCGAAGGATATTCAGGCATTGTTTACCGAATCAATAAAGATACGATCATTAAAGTTTTCAAAAATGAACACGATATTACAAAAGTTGAAAGAGAATTAAATCTAGCAAAACAAGCTTTTGTTCTTGGTGTTCCAACCGCAATCTCTTTTGATATTGTAATGGTT
>DBWF01000011.1:2131-2608 GCA_002308275.1 Caryophanales bacterium UBA1245
ATTGGTGATGAAGCCTATGCCAAAGCTAAGAAGCTTCTTGATAGTGTTGAAGATCGGAAAACCTTTATTCATGGTGATTGCCATGTTAAAAACATCATGCTTCAAGGTGATGAATTATTCTTAATCGATATGGATACTTTATCACGTGGTAATCCAATCTTTGAATTATCTGCCCTTTACTGTCCATACATCGCTTTTGAAGAAGATGACCCAGGAAACAATGAACGTTTCTTAGGCTTAAAGAGCGAATTTACTAGAAAGTTATATTATGATATCGTTAGTCGTTATACAAGTGCTAAAGATGCTATTGATAAAATCAGTATTATCGCTTATATTCATATGATTTGGTGGAATCGCCATAATGAACCTGAAAACAATGTTCGTTTTGAAGGATGCAAGGGTCGCCTATTAAAACTTCTTGAAAAATATGATGATCTAAATATTGGAGTATAAGATGGAAGAGTATCAAAATGAATC
>DBWF01000011.1:2628-3018 GCA_002308275.1 Caryophanales bacterium UBA1245
TGCCATCTGGCTCGGTTATTTATTTCGGTTATTTCCACTACGTAGTTATACTTTAGTGCATATTTGTATGCCGATTATCATTATATTGTTGTTATCAACAATCTTTTGGCCAAGAGGCAAACATTTCACTCATCCTAAAGTAAAATACATGTTACTGTTTAATTATATGTTAGGTGTCTTAGCCATCAATGTTATTATTCCAAAGCATGGTATTTTAGCTTGGGGCTTAATTATCATTATGACTAACCACTATTATAATGTTAAACTAGGACGCTTTATTTTTGCGACTTCCTTAGTTGGGATGCTAATAGCTTTATACCTAGGAATGTTCTTTGGTGAATATGATATTAACTTATTTAATGGATTAGTTAATTATTTAGATGAAAATGG
>DBWF01000018.1 GCA_002308275.1 Caryophanales bacterium UBA1245
TCATTAAAATAAGCACCGATATAAACTGGTCCGACTAAATCCTTATGGCAACTAACAATGGTACAAAAGTTGGTATTCTTATTAGTTCGATATTCAATACCAGGCGTTGTTTCATATTCCCAAATAGCCCGTGTTACAATATCTTTAGTAACCTTTTTATAAGAAACCGTCCAACCTAAAAAGTCACAACCATCTTTAGTAACATTAGGAGCTGTTGCGGAACCGCCTTGAACAACCTTTTGAACAAGGTCACCATTTAATAAGATTCCTCCATTTAGATCAAATTCAACGGTATATGTTTTCTTCCCCGCAAAAAAGATTAACAACAAAATTGTTAGAACGCAGAGAAATTCAACACCGATAATAATCATTAATTTGATTCTTTGTTTCATTTAATCACCCTCTTTTGGTATATTATAACAAAAACAGTAGCGATAATGCTACTGTTTTTATTAATTTTATCCAAAAATAATCTTACATACTTGATATGAGCCACAACCAACTGCTGAATATGCTAGCTTGAAAGAAGGATAATGATTCGAGACAATCGCCCAAGCAAAATCCCAAGTTCCTTGAAAATTTGATTGATTATAATAGAAATCAATACTAGCATTAGTAAGTGATTCATAGTTTTCATAGCAATACAAAATAATATTAGCTAAATCATCTGGCATTTCAACAACTAAATTGATTTGTTTTCCATCAAAAGTAAATTCTTTATATTTAAAGTAATTAAATTGATGCGTGCATTTAATTTCACTATATACTTTAGTGCTATAGCCAAGAGCTGACTTTTCTGCATCACTCATAAGGAAGTGGGTATGATCCATAATTGACCAATCAGTACCACTAATTTGGGTATTACCATGAGTTGGATCAACAACATACCAAATATTATTAATCTTAACTTTACACCAAGCATGATTATTACCATTAACTTCAACACAAGGAATACCTTCCATATTGCAAAGAAGACTATATGTTTTGGCAAGACCATCACAAACTGACTTCTTGTTATTTAAAACACCTTCAATGAAGTAAGCATCATAATTATACCAAGGATCAGTTGCATCATCAGTAAGGGTTAAAACATTATTATCATATTGAACATTCATAACAAGATAATTGAAGATAGCTTCCGCTTTTTCAAAATCGCTCATATCATCAGAGATGATATTACGTAAGATTACTTTGGCTTTTTCATATGCATGTTCAGCTAAACTACTAGTTGCACAAATAGGTTTATAGCCGTGTTCAACGACAAATAATAATTGATTACTAGTTTCAACTGGATAAGTATGTGTTAATTTTTCAATATAGAAATCATTATAATCACTACTACGTAAGCCAGTTGGTGTAACATAGAGTCCATATGGATGAACGACAGTTGCACATGCGGGAGCAGTTTTCTTTGCTTCATAGCTTCTAGCATCAGCTTCCATTTTTAAGGTTAGCTTATTACCACTAAATGAAGCTAAGATTTTACCATTACCATGATAAGTTGAAGCTTCAGTTTCCGCAATTTTTTGGAATTCAGCTTGTAAATCTTCATATGGGTAATTAACTGTATATTGTTTACCAGTTGTATCATATGAGAAATAAACATAATCATATAAAGCAACTAGTTCTTCAAAGCTTTCGATTGTGTCATCATCTAAGCCACCTAAGAAGCTAACACCAGTATCTTGTTCCCACTTACCATATAATTCAACATTATGGTTAGGCATATAATCGAAAACAAATGGTTCGTTTTCGGCTGTATACCAAGTTAGGCCATAACCTGGAATTTGATCAGTCGGCGCAACCTTTGGTGCATTAACCTTTCTACCAGGTTGTTTAGTGATGGCCGGATAAAAGGCATAAGGTACTGGATTATCATATTCATCTAAAACACTCATAAACGAAATTGTATATAAGGTTTCTGTGAATACTGCATTAATCATTAAATCATTATCGATGTTTTCAATTTGAACAATTGGTGTACCATTTGATAATTCATATTGTAAAAATGTATAGATTTCCGAAACTGGTGTAGGTAAACTAAAACTATCAAAATATGTAAATGCTCTTCGATAAGTGTTAGAATCACCAACTCTTTCATAGCCAAGTTCCGTAATTTCACAACCTTCAGCTAAATTAATTGTTAAAATGTTAGCTTTGATAGCCCAGTTGATATTAATCACAAGACCATCGGTTGCTTTAACATCATCATTATCAGCCTTATAACCAGGATTATTATACAGTGGATAATCAGAAGGTTTAATTGTTTGTTCATATTTGAACTGTTTAGTTGCTGATTGACCGGTCTTAAGTTCTGCTTCACCACCATTAAAAGTAACGCTTACCTTATTTCGGTCATAAACTACTTTAATAATATCACCAGAAGCTGCAGAATCAACACTTAATACACTTTGTGATTCATTTAAAGTAAAGTGATTAACTTGTTCTGGTTCATAAGTATATGGTTTATCAGGTTCAACCGCAACCTTCTTTACTTTACTGCTTTGAATATAATCGGGCGTATCTGCATCTTCATAGAATTCATAAACAACGAGTTCAACCTTTTCACCTGTTAATACATCGACTTTATCTTTACCCTTCTTAAATAATTCTTCAATTTGAGGGCCAAAGAAATGCCATGCTAAAAAAGCAAGTCCAGCGATAACTACTAAAGTAATGATAAATGCTAAGAATTTTTTCATGTAATCACTCCTTACTTTGAATTATTAAGGTTGTCTCCATTAAGACTTCAGTTTGTCTAGTTAAGAACTTCTTTCCTTTTAAGGTTGACTTGATGTGATAAGTACCAGCTGGTAGTGTATCAATATCAAGAGATGCAAAATCTAAAAAGAGTTCGGTTTCATTTTCAAACACAAATGGGGTTTCTGCTTCATCAATCCAAACATCAACTGTGTATTTTTTGGCATTGGTTTTAATTGTTAGGACAATTTTTTCGCCTTGAACGAAAGTGAACTCTTCTTTTGTGAAGCTTGCTTCAATACCAGTTTCGGTGTAATGCTTAGTAAATTTAACAAAAAGAGTATCAAGAATAAAGAAAATTAGTAAAGTAATCATCGAAAAGAATAAAAACCATAATAGACGTTTATACCAACGATCACCAGCCATTAAATTCTAAAGCCTCCTTTATTCTTTCCTTTACCTTTTTTAACCTTTTGTTTTTGGGCTCCTGGTAGTTGACCAGATTTTGCGGCCTTCTGCATTTGGGCTTCATCCATCCCCATCATTTGTTTCATTTGTTTCTTCATTGTTTCAAATTGTTGGGTTAAGTTATTAACTTCAGGGTAACTTCTACCAGAACCTTTCGCAATCCGTTCTTTTCTTGAACGCGATGTATTAATAAGATCTGGATGACGACGTTCTTCATCAGTCATTGAACCAATGATAGCTTCAATGTAGACTAATTTTTTATCATCAATATCGATATTCTTTAACTGTTGGCCCATACCAGGAATTAAGCCTAAGAGTCCTTTTAATGAACCCATCTTTTTGATGGTCTTTAATTGTTTTAAAAAGTCATAATAGTTAAAGTATCCTTTTTCTAGGCGTTCTGCCATTTTCATGGCATCTTCTTCATTAATGTTTTCCGTTGCTTTATCAATTAAAGTGAGGACATCACCCATGCCAAGAATTCGATCAGCCATCCGATCAGGATGGAATACTTCGATTTGATCGAGTTTTTCACCCATACCACAGAACTTAATTGGAATATTAGTCATGTAGCGAATTGATAGGGCAGCACCACCTCTAGTATCACTATCAAGTTTAGTTAGTAAGCAACC
>DBWF01000042.1 GCA_002308275.1 Caryophanales bacterium UBA1245
AGAATCCGGTATTCATAATTAAATTCGATTTGATACTTATGGCCATAGATATCAACTTGGAAATCTTTTTCTTCATTAGTGATCGCATCAAGAATTGGTTTACAAATACTTGCTAGTGGCATATCATTAAGCTGACTCATAAATAAGTCTTTAGCATAATTGTTAGACCACACAATTTCATTGTTATCCGATAGAATCATAATACCAATTGGTAAATCATTGAAAGCATGTTCACCACTCTTTTTAACACGGTAAGAAATCGTATTCCAAAGTCCTAGACGGTTTTCTAATAAACGACTTTTCTTGATTTGTCTTGATAATAGATAATTGCTGATGGTAATTGAAACAACTGATACAAGTAAGATACCCGCTGTAATTCCCATATATGTCCACGCTGGATTACCTTTAACATAGAACACCTGTGTTAAAATTAGTAATGCGATAAAGATAACTGCCATAATAATAAGAATCAATTTTGATGATTTCTTCATATTATTATCTCCTTTCGTTAGATGTCGATACTAGTCCATTTAATACCTATATTGTACCACATAATCCGTTTTTTCAAAACATATTTGATTATTTTTATCGATAAAAGAAAAATCACTTCCGAAGAAGTGATTTTTTTATGTGCTAATTATTCAGCAAAATGAGTATGCTTAACAACCCATTTCTTCATTCTGATTACTACGAAGAAGCCATAGATTCCAAGTGTGATGATTGTAAGAAGCATCCATAATAGCCAATGACCCCATAATTGGATTCCTTTACCATCGAATACTAATCTCTTGCCATCAACTACTGTATGTTTAGCATTCCATCTTTCAACTAATACTGTAGCGAAAGGTAAGCAAATACCTAAAGTTAATACAGTAATTAAAGCACCAACAATACGCCAACCGATTAATTGAAATAAATTTCCATCAAAATAAGATTCTTGCATAATTCTCTCCTTTATTTGAATAATTTTGACAATAATATTTTAGCACTAAATCATTCATAAAGCAAGAGAAAATATAAATGAGTAGCCGGAGCTACTCATTTAAGTCTATTTTTGTTTTTCGATTTGATAACTAAAGTATCCATATGTATTATCATTGAATAATACTTTATAGAATACATAGTTAGTAGTTGAACCCATTTGAGTAATATTCTTTACTGTCTTACCACCGAATGATATTACGTTATCACTACCAATTGTAACACCACTACTTGTTACAATAATACCTTTATTAGCAAGTTTTAGATAGTTTTTGTCAACTACGACATCACCATATTTATACTCGCCATCTTTTTCTTCAATATTAATATACTTACCATTATATACAGAGAATGAAGTAGAGATATATTTGAATTCAGGTTTCATAGCAAATTTTGCTAATTCCGAAATTTGGCAAATAGCGTATTTTTCGTTTTCTTGGTCACATACAAGAACTGAACCATCACCACTAGTGCTAAGAACATTTAAGCCTTTTAATGATTGTTTGCCTTTGCGATTAACTAGATAGTAACCAGCTTCATATTCAACAAGAAGAGTCTTCTTATCAAGAGCATATGCTTCTTCAAAGCCATCATATACATAGTTCTTATTAAATGTAAAACGGTTCTTTAAAATTGAACAACGCAAAACATCTTCTCTTTCACCGCGTTTGTTAAGTTTATTAAATAAGACAACACAAGAACGGTATTTGTATGCATCTTCATCTTGTTCGTTTTCAACATCTTCCCAAATTGTATTAGCTCCTTCAATATAATACTTCGAATTAGCATTATATTTAACTTTACCATTCTTAAGATTAACTTCTAGTGTTCGGCACTTATATGTTGTTTTACTACTTTGTTCAACTAACTTTTCATAGTATACATCATTAGCATAGAAAATAACCTTTGTTTCAAGCCAAATACATTCTTCTGGGGCAAAACCAAATGAAGCTACATCAACATTGTTGATATAATTTTTCTTAGTGTTATAGAGGAATAATTGTGAACCATCAAAACAATAATAACCAAATAATTTACCTTTACGGTTATATAATTTATTTAAGTTTTCAACTTCTTCTTCAGGAGCTTCAGCTGGATTATTGTATTGATCTTCAGTGATTACAGTAACTGTATATGCATCATCTTTTTCAGTATATCTGAAGTAGAAATTAGCTTCAACACCACCTGTAAATGATAGACAATAGTGATTATTTTTAGAACTTTCACATTCGTCAATATATGTATTTTCAGTCATTGCGTTAGGTGAAGTATATAATAAGTTACCCATGTGATCAAAGACTTTAATATACGCATCACTAGTTTCCATAACAACAATTGGTAGATTATAAGAAGCAAAAATACCATTCATGCTACTACTGAAATCATAATCATTAGTTCTTAAATAATTATATTTAGATCTAACTGATAATTCACTACCCGTAGCTAGATTAACAATAATATAACTTGTATCGCCTTCTTGAGCAAAGTAACCTAATTGACTACCACGGCAATTAATCATTTGCACGTTTGCAGTTTCACTAACCGCAACGCTTCGACCTTTTATTTGATACTTTAATGCTTCAAATTGTTTAGCATCATAAGCAATTTGTTTTAAGTTAGCATATTTAACACTTGTTTTATAGCTCTTTTCACAAGATGCAAGTGCGAACAATGAAACTAATAATACTAAAATTGATAAAATTCTAATTTTTTTCATTTTTCTTTTCCCTTTCTTTTAATTATTCTCAACTTCTAGTGTTATTTGCAATATTCCAACGTTTGATACTTAGCATAGCTAAAGTATGAGTTAAGAATATAATAACCAATATAAATAGGAAAGCATATAAAGCAAAACGTATGCTTATAATTAATGGATATGTTTGATTTGCACTTGAGCATAGTTTAAATAGAATCATCGAAACTAAGATACTAGCTGGGAATGCAAATACGATTGATAATAATAATTGTGAAACACTTTGTAAAATCCACAAATTAGATACATTCATTACTGAGAAACCAATAGCACGGTAATAGCCTAGATTAGAACCGGCACAATTAATAGCTGAGGCATTCTTGCTAAATGATAGTAGTATTCCTGTAACCTGATAGTTTTCACTCACATAAAAAGTACATTTATTATTATACCACAAATCATAAGCGTTTTTAATATTATTTATTATTATTTTAAAAAGAGACTCTTGAAGAGTCTCTTTAATTGTAAGAATTATTTAATCTTGTTTAATAATGAATTACGTTTATTAATCGTATCCTTTAATTCGATTTCTTCATCCATACCCCATTCATCACGACTGCATGCGATAATCCGGTCATATGTTTCGATTTCTTTTTTGATATCACCCATAATATCATAGATATCCGCAATACTAAGTAGTGCATCAATAAAACGAGGCCGCTTTGGATCTTTTTCAAATGATTCTTCAAAATAATTGATAGCTTTATCATATTGTGCTTTTTTAGCATAATACTGGGCTACCTCAAATAAGCAACCATCATTATTTGGATTATTTTTAATTAAATCTTCCATAATTGAATCAGCTTTTGCTTCATCATAGCGAGCAAGCGCAATGCCTGATTGGTATGCGGCGATCAAGGCAATATTGTCTGGCTTTAATTGTTGATACTTTTCTAAATACTTTTGGGCCTCATCACTTCTTCTGTCCGCAAGCAAATTATCAATTAAATAGCACAAGCAAAGTGATGAATTAGGGTTATCTTGATAAACTTCTTTATAGAAATTAATCGCATTAGTATGATTACTCATATCCCAATCCCAACAATTATAATTGTCAGTTTTGCCAAGCATCCATTCCAAGTCTTTCTTTTGAGGTTCTAATCTAATACCTTGCTTAGCATACTTTTCAATCATTTTAGTATCGCTCATTAAGCGTCTTGTATATAAATAACTAATTAGATAGGTTGCTTTGTATTGATACTCTTTATCATTTAACTTTTCTTTTAAGTATTTCTCCATTTCAACAAAATCAGCAGGATTAATAACTTCTTCAACATCGAGGCGATGTTCAATTCGTTCAAGTTGTTGATCAACACTTAAATCAAATAATTCATCAATCGTTACACCAAGAAGAGTTGAAATATTAGGCAGTAATGCAATATCAGGCATTGTGATATCATTTTCCCATTTAGAAATTGATTGAGGTGTCACATTTAATGCTAGCGCTAATTTTTCTTGTGTCAGCCCATGTTTAATTCTTAATTCTTTAATTCTTTTACCAATTGTCATATATATTAACCTCCTTATACACTACCATTATATCAAGAGTTAAATAGTAAAACAATAACTTATTTTTAGAGTTAACTATCCAATTAGTTGAATTATATCATAAAAAGAAAAGTTCTGCTAACTTTGTAGCAGAACTTTATATTTTTAATTAGATAATAGGATATCCTTGCATTTGAAGTGATTCATGTGTTCTTACACAATCGCACTTTAAGCAAGATTCAACAATAGTTGCAAGAGTTACTTTTTCTGTAACACCATTACGAACGATTGTTACTTCATAAGTTACACAATGAGCTTCTGAAGTTTGAACAAGTAAACCATTATCTCTTAAAATACCATCAGCATTAACGGCTTGGGCTGAAATTTGTGCATCAGCAAATTCGGTAATTAAAGCATATTCAGCTTTAACCATATCCATGAATTCATACCATAACTTCATATCAAGTTCTAGGAATGGTTGAGGACAATCTTTACCACTGAAGAAATGGTGTCCAACAACACGATCAAATCCTAGGTTGTACTTTTCAAGAAGAGTAGCAACAAGTTGTGCAGTTACATGCCATGTATGTTCAAGATCAGAACCCATATCAACGCATGATTCAATACCGATTGAGTTTCTATTACCACCACATGTGCAAAGAGCTCTTGGACTTCTTTGTGTTCCCCAATGAGTTCTAGCAAGATAGTATTTACCATCTTCTACTTTAGCACGTAGACCATATTGGTTGAAGACACTATATTGTTTGCCTTCAACGGTAAGAACTGCACCATTAACACTGTATCCTTCTGGTGGAGTAGGAATTGAAATTGAAGTTTCACGTCCATTGATTGTATATTTCATATTTTCAGAAATCGAAATAATTGGAGTTGCAGGATCACTTTCTAAAACAGTTAAACCAGTATCATCCCATACACATGGATCAGCATTAGTTGCATGCCAGCCACCATATAATTCATTTAATCCCGCAAATGCGTAATATGCATCTTCACTGTATCCCGCAACCAATCCTGTTAAATCAGAAAGATTTGTCCGACCAGTTACAAAGTGGATTGAAGCACGATAGTCAAGATCATTGAAGTAACTGCAGTTATTATCTGCATCGGCACTATATTTCATATTACCAGTATAGTGAACAGTGATGAATTCAACTGAAGACATAACACCATAGTTCTTAGTACCTTCTGGTAATTGGTCATAGTAACGACGATCAATCTTTAAGCCATCAAATAAAATATTATTAACACCGCCAACAACATCATAATAGTATTCAGGATTGCCATCACCGATACCTAAGTTATATGTTGTTTGCGCATTTGAATGGTGATTATCAAGAACAAATTGCATTGCTTCACTAACTTCAGCTTCAAGAACAGTTACATAGAAATCAAAGTATAATTCATCACTATAGCTTGCTCTAATAGTAGCAACACCACTAGCAAGACCAGTTACCATACCGCTAGCATCAACTGAAGCAACCTCAGGAGATAAGCTTGACCAAGTAACATCATGAGCTACTTTATTTTGATCGATGAATTGAGCAAGTAATTGAACAGATTCACCAACACCCATATAACTTTCAGTTGCATAAGCAACATCGAAATAATTACCGTTCCATACTGTAACTTCTAAGATTTGTTCGAAATCAGGATTGCTTTCAAGTCTTACACGAATCCGTGCAACACCTTCAGAAATAGCTCTTAGTAGGCCTGATTCTGTTGCAGTAATGATATTAGCATCAAGTGAGAAGAATGAAACATTCTTATTAACAGCTTCTTCTGGAGTAACTACCCATTCTAATTGAAGACTACTATATAATTGAATACCACCTTCTGGTAAATTACTAAATGTAATACCTTCAGCAATTGTTTCATGTTCCCAAACAGCCTTAAGTGTTAAAGCACCAGTTTGAGTTTCACTAATTGAAGCAACTGGAGCACCAGTTTCATCAACCCAACCAACAAAGACATATTCAGCGCGAACTGGAGTAGGAAGAGTTGCAATACCTTCACCTGATGTATAACGGTCTGGTCCAGCTTCTTCTGATTTAGGTGTACCTTGAACAGTAACACTATTTGAAATATCTGGATCAGCATAATTAGCACTTACTTTTTCAAGCCATGTATCTTTATGCATTGTGCTTGTAAAGTAACCATTTAAGTTAGCCATATAGAAGCCAATAACACCACCAGCACCAAAGTCTGCAACATCAGCTTTTTGATTTGCGGCACCATCAGCAGCTGCCCATACAGCGTCTAATAACCACATCCATTTAGCTAGGTTATTAGCATCTTTAAAGAAGTTACCAAATTTATTAGAACCCATATAGTTAGTATCTAATTGACTTACGGAAATACTCATATTACCAAAGCTATTGAATTCAGCGATAAAAATTTCACCAAGTTCAGCTGGAGTATAGAATGTATATACCCAGTGACCACCATCTAGGTCATAATTGATTGGATATACACCTTCTGGAAGAACTTCGATTTCTTCCCAGTTAGCATATACTGTAATATTACTTGTAACTTCGATTTCAGTAATATAGCTAGTTGAACCAGCTTCTAGGCTCCAACCTAAGAAGTTAAAGCCTTCACGATGAGGCTCACCTAAAGTGATAACTTGTTTATGAATAGCGGTAGTAGCACCATCATATTCGCCACCATCTAAAACATAAGTAATTGTATATTCAGTTGATAGCGGTACCCAAGTAGCTTTTAATGCAACCGCACCTTTTTGAGTTGTTGAAATTGAAGTAACAGCAGCACCGGTTGCATCAATCCAGCCAGCGAAAACAAAGTCAGCTTTAACTGGAGATGGGAATGAAGCAATTCCAACACCTTTAGTATAATATTCAGGACCAGCTTCACCAGATACAACTTCACCATGAGCACTAACGATTAGTGATACAGATGCATCCGCATAGTTAGCACTTGTATTACCAAGCCATGTATCAGTATGTTGTGTACCAGTAAAGTAACCATTGAAGTTAGCCATATAGAAGCCAATTACGCCGCCTTTACTAAAGTCTGCAACATCAGCTTTCAATTCTTCAGCGCCTTGAGCAGCTTCCCAAACACCATCTAATAACCATTTCCATTTAGCAAGGTTATCAGCGTTCTTGAAGAAGTTTCCAAATGGAGTAGAACTCATATTATCAGTATCTAATTCATCTGGGTCAAGTGATAGATTTGCGAAAGCATTGAAATCAGCTATGAATAGACGACCAATTTCACTTGGTGCTTGATATTGAACATCCCAACGTCCACCATCTAGGTCATAAGTAATTGGGCATTCATTTGGTTCAGGAGTCCAAGTAGCCTTAAGTGCTACATCACCAGTCATAGTTGCACTAATTGAAGTAACTAAAGAACCAGTTACATCAACCCAACCTGCAAAGATATAGTCTTCACGAAGTGGTGATGGAAGAGTAGCGATACCTTCGCCTACATTATAACTTGCAGGACCAATATCACCAGACTTAGGTTCACCTTTCATGCAAACAAGCGCAGAAAGAGCTGCATCAGCATAATTAGCACTTGTTTTACCAAGCCACGTATCGGTATGTTCTGTACTTGTGAAGAAACCATTTAAGTTAGCCATATAGAAACCAATGACACTACCATTACCAAAATCAGCAACGTCTGATTGATAAGAAGGATCACCTTGAGCAGCTTCCCAAACACCGTCTACTAACCATTTCCATTTAGCTAAGTTTTCAGCATTTTTAAAGAAGTTTCCAAATGGAGTAGAACTCATGTTATCAGTATCTAATTCATCTGGGTCAAGTGATAATCCAGCAAAAGCATTGAAATCAGCCATAAAGGCAGTACCAATTTCCGCAGAAGTTGCAAATTCAGCATCCCAATGTCCACCATCTAAATCATAGCTAATTGCATATTCACTTGCAGGTGGAGGAGTTTGTTCTTCCCAGTTAGCATATAGAGTAATACTACCAATAACAGTAATTTCTCTAATATAATCAGTTGAACCAGCTTGTAAGCTCCAACCTAAGAAATCACAATTTTCTTTTTCTGGAATACCAAGTTGAAGTACTTCACCATGATTAGCAGTTGCAGCACCTTGATAAGAACCGCCATCTAAAACATATGTGATTTGATATGTATTTAATTTATATAGAGCATAAACTAATACATCGGCTTCAGGATTAGCAATTTCAGTAATTAGACTAATTGGTTCAACCATTGAATCACTTAGACTAAAACCAATAAAAGTATAACCATTAATCACTGGTGCATTACCAAGTTCTTTTGTTTCATTTTCTTTAATCAAAATGTCAGCTTTTTGGAAGCCTTCCACATTTGATGCAAAGCTAATTGTGTATTCTTTTAAAACAACTGGTGGAAGTTCAGGCTCTAAAACTTCAACACTAAATTGTAATTCTTTAGTTGTTGAAGCTTCATCATCACAAACAACATTAATCGTTACAATTGTCCGACCAGCAGCTAAAGCTGTAACTGTACCATCTTCAACACTTAAAACAGATGGATCAGCTACACTATAACTAAAAGTAGGAGTAGCATTTTTAACAACTACTTTAATGTCATAGGTTTCACCAACTTCTAGTGTAGCACTAGCCTTTGGTAATTGAATGTCAACAGTCCGGTCAACCTTACCAATATTGTCAAATGAAATACTACAAGAAGCAAGTGTTAAAAGAAAACCAAAAACTAGTATAATAAATAAAACACTTTTTTTCATTAAAACAATCTTCCTTTCAATTAAGTTTAATGATTAAAATATTAGTTAGTATTTTCTTTTCTTCAAGAAAATACCTAAAGAAAATAATAGAACGAAAGAACTAATCCAAATAGTTCCCATATTACATGAGAAATTGCGTGTTCCTTCTTCGGTTGAACTACTAACTTCTCTTAAAACAGGTTTAACAAATAAATCTGATTTTACACTTGAAATATCCTTATCCCAACCATCAAATTCATATCCCTTAGGTGCCTTATATTCAGGAGGAGTTGCCGAGGCACCGGATGCTACCGTTTCTTTCTTTAATTCTTTGCCATTTGAATCTAAGAAAGTAACTGTATAATAAGCATTAATTTCATAATTTAACATCTGACTTGTGTATACCACATCACCATCTTTATCTTTAACAATGATTTGAACATTATGACGTCCATCGCCCTTATATAATGATGCTTGTTTAGTCCCCGCATCAATAACATCATAACGGACGCCATCAATATAAACATCAATAGAACTTATCCTAGAAGCATTAATTGATTCATCCCACTTTAAGATATAGCCTTCATCGGTTTGAGTGATTTGTGGATTACGAATAGTTCCCCATTCATAACGATTATTGATATTAAAGGTTAATTCTTCAGTTGTAGCATCAACATATCTTAATTCAACACCAATTGATAATTCACCTTTATCAACATTATTTAGAACACATGAAGTACTATTCTTAGCAAGCATTCCTTCATAATAAGTTTCATTAGTATCTTTATTGTATACTTTAATTGATCTTAAGACACTGCTTGCATCACTACTAAAAGCAAGACTAGGAGCTGTGATTTGATTTTGATTAATCCGTACTTCAAATGATGATTCAAAACTAGTCTTATCAAAATCGCTTAAATCAATTGGTTCAAGATTAGTAGGTAAACGTTTTGGTAATAGCGTTGATGAATCAAGAATGGTACCATCATAATTAACAAGTTGCATACTAATACCATCTTTAGTTACTTTAACAACGGAAGCCGCTTTGGCTTTCGTATCACTCCAAGAACTTACAATCTTATCCGTATTCTTAGTAGGTGCACTATAAGCTACACCTCTTTCACCATCACTACTTGGGGCAACCATATAAACTGTACCTTTTGATGGATCTGTTGATATTTCACCATCATAGATAGGTAGTGAACGCATATAAACATGGCTATTACCTGAGAAGAAAATATCAATACCATATTTATCACAAATCGTGTGCCATCTAGTATAACCTGTTGATTGATATGCTCCACTTGTTGCAAATGCTTGATAATGTTGCATCAAGAAGATATATTGTGCAGTGTTGTTTTGAAGGACACTTTCAACCCAGTCTTGTTGAGCTTTAACAAACTGATCAGTTGTCATACCAAGATAGTTTGCTGAAGCAGTTTCGGTATTAACACAAATAAATAGCGCATCACCATAATAGAAATAATAACAAATGTTTTCTTGACCAGCAAAACCATTTCTTGGATTATTGCAACAAGCATCCATAAACTTATATGAGGCACCATCAGAGTAATTAGTACCAACATTAGTCATCCAGTCGTGATTACCAAGTGTTGTACAGAACATATAATTCTTCATCCAACTTGCTTCACTTACTTGTTTCCACCATTGATATGTGCCACCATGAGCAACAGTATCACCTGTTGATAAAATAAAGTCAATTTGGTTATTAGCGGTTGCGATACATTTATTAACGGCAGATGTCGCCGCATTAAGTCTTGTCGCACTAGCATAATAAGCATGGAAATCACTAACCCAAACAAAATTGAATTCTTGATTACCCGTTTTAAAGTATCTGACATCACTACTAACTGATCCATCAGTTACTTTATACATATATTCCGTACCAGGTTCAAGACCGCTTAGTGATACTTCATTCTTATTGAATTCATATGGCACCTTTAAATCATCACTAGTTGTTCCATATTTAGCATTTTTACCAGCAAATGCAGTATTTAACGTTGTGGTTGGATATACTCTTGCTTGATCCGACCAACTAGTATCACTCTTTTTAGTATACAAAAGATATGTACCACTTACACCTTTTTCAGTATGCCATACAATATTCATGCCTGTATTTGAATTTTCAGCGGGATTTGCTGAAATTGTAAAGAATTTAGCATTCTCAGCATGAACATTAAAACCACTAAAGGTTAATATACAGAAAAACAATAATAAGAATAAACAAAGTTTCTTTTTCAATGTTTTTTTCTCCCCCTTCTCCAATATATTATTATATCATATTTTTAAAAATAAATCTATTCATTAATTTTTTTTATATTACTTTGCACTATAACTGTCAACAGTTATATTTTTGTAATAAAAAATGCACCCTAGGGTGCAATTTTTTATCTAAAATTGTAATTATTAAGAATTAGTGTTTCACCATCAGTTGCATAAACAATGCAAGCACGATATGGTGATTTAGAATTCCAGTTAACAAATGCAAAGGCAACTGTTACTTCTTTGCCAACCATTTCATTATAAATAGAATATTGGCTTCCACTACCCGCATATAAATAGATATCTTGGCCACTTGGTGTTGAAGATAGATAGAAATTAGTCGAAAAGCCACCTTCAACTTTATTGATATAGCAAGTTGCCACAAAGACATTAGTTGTTTGATCAACCATTAAGTCGTTTAATTTTGCAACTATTTCTTGGAATGAAAGATTTGTAATAAATGGTGTTTCACTATATTCATGATTGCCTAATAGATTTGCTTCAACAGTAGCATCTTGAATGTAGATTTGACCAACCATTGTATCTGGTCTGGTAGTTTTGTGATTCTTAACGCCTTTTATAACAATTTCATTACCTAAAGCAATTGTAGCTAGAATATCTGAAGTTGTTAATACCGCAATAACTCCAGTACCATCATTGAGATAGAAACCAGTTTGGTTAACTGTTCCACTCATAACAATACCTTTAACTACTACTTCTGTTCCATCCTCAGCCGCAATTACTTCGGCGACTGTCATTGTATCCGAAATTGTCTTAAAGTTAACAAAGATTTCAACTTCCTTTTGAACAGTCACTCCATTATAAGTAGCTTCCATCTTAATCTTAGCATTTTCATTAGCTTCAGCTAGATGCATTACAAGCTTTCCTTCTTCGTTATCAAAACTAACAAGATCTGGATTTAAAGAAGTATAACTAACACTAACACCACTAAATGGAATTACTTCATTACTAAATGAAGTAGCAACTTCTAATTTAGGATCAGAATTGTATTCAGCTAAGAATTGGGCTTTTGCGTAGTATTCAAGTGCAAATTCCGCAATCTCTTCATCACTCATACTAAAGTCTGTTGCTTCACTGACAAGAATTGGAACAAAACGATAAATTGTTCCTGAAGTCGTAGCTTTACAGTTGATTGCGGCTAAGTATACTTCACAAATCTTACCATCAAATGGTCTTAGATAAGTATAATCACCACCATTGCAAAGTGAATAACAATATGAACCTGTTTCATCATCTAAATCATTAACATAGAAATTAGTAAAACCAACACCTGGAACTTCTTTAACAATAGCATTTACTTTAAAAATCTTTGTTGTAATGTTATTTGACATTGGTGTTTCTAAGATTTGTTTTACAGTTGTGGTTTCAATCCACTCTTTATTAAATTCATAAGTACCTTCAGCTTTAGAGATTAAAGCGGCATCTTGTAATTGAATACTACCTTGATAACCGTGGATGGCAGCTGGTGCTTGTTCGCTTTCTAAAATGTATAAAGTTTTTGTACCCGCAACTTTTATTTTTTGACCAACACTTACTCCCCCAGCAATCTCATTACTATAAACATAGATTGAACTAGTATCATCAACTAAAAAGAAGCCATTTGGATTCATACCATTAGCATAGGTGATTTTAGCAACCACACCTTCAACTGTTACTTTAGAGTCAACTTCACTATTTCGAGCATCTAAAATTGACATTTCATTATATGAACTATAATCAATTTCACCTTGATGTGAAACAAACCTTTGAAGCCATGAAGCACCCATTTCAGGTTTATCATTATATAGTTTTAAAATACCATATAGATATACTTCATCACCAGATGCTGGTTTATTAGCCATTTCATTAAAGTGTAATAATCCATTATCTGAATAAACACCATAAACATATAAATCTGTTGTGCCATCAGTGATATACATTTCGCCATAGTTAGCATTGGAAATGTTTTTAACAATACCCATAACATATTGACGTTCAGCTGTACCTTCACTACCAACGCTCATTGCCATATTATAGGCTTCAGTTACTGTTAAATAAGTAATCTCTTCTGTTGGATCAACAATATCGTTTTGATCTTCTTTTTGAGAATTTTGATTGCTAGGTTCCATCGTACATGCGACTAAACCCAATAAAAATAAAACGAAACAAAATGACAAAATTACTTTCTTCATTTAAAAAACTCCCCCTCTTACATATATATTATACCACGTCAATTATCATTCTTCTATTAAATTACTCATGGAAGTGTTTTTTACTAAAAACCAAAATAAAAGCGCACGTTTGACGTACGCTTATTTTATTCACGATTGGGGCGTTTTTTAATCCAGTTGTTCCCTTTATTCATCAGGATTATCAACAGTATCCGTATAAAGAACCATATTAATATCTTTATCATTAATATATTCTTTACAAATCTTAACTGTATTATAAGAGAGTAGATAGTGATCAACGGTTGTAATAACAACTACAACATTTACATCTAAGCCTTGCTCCTTTGCAATTTGCATACTAAATTCCATATTGTCCCGAGTTGTCATACTCCGGTCTTCTTCAATGATAAAGTCGGGATCAAGACCCCTAGCAACTAAATAGTCCTTCATGCGTTTAGCTTCGCTCACACTAGTGTGTTCATTAGCTACCCCACCAGAAACAATTAGTTTATCAAGGCCAAATTCATTAATGTATTGAATAGCTAGTTCACACCGTCTCATTAGTCTTTTGGTCATTGAACCATCATCTTTTAATCGATATCCAAGTATAATTCCAAGTCGCATTTTTATATCCTCCATCTATATTGTATCATAATTTTTAAAGTTTTATTCATTATTTGGTTGTGGTTTTTTAAAACTACTCAAGTTACCAAATAATGCTAGACTGATATATTTGTTTTTATTAAGTAATACTGATATTGATAGAGTACTCGTTAAAATAACTAAACTATAACAAATAATAAAGACAACTGAGTAGAGGGTAAAACCACTAATCTTAGCCACATATGGTGTAATAATTCTTAAAAATAAAACGTGTAATAAGTAAAACTCTTTCGAATATTTACCATATACTGAAGCTCTATCAATTACTTTTATCCGAACTAAAAGCATTGATATGATATATGTAGCTATCGCACCAGCCGTGGATGTTACTAAATACCAAATAAAGTGATAATCATCAATTAAGAAGTTTGTCATTTTGACCCAGCTTCTAAGGATGATAAAACCAGTTATATAAGATGCTAATGTTATACCTAAAACAATTAATCTAATGAAGAGGGCTTTGTTAGTCTTCTCTACTAATTCATGAATATAGTAAGTTATAAAGCCCACAGCTCCAATAAAGTAATAGAACAGGGTTAAATCAAATGCTAATACATCACGGCCTAATTGTTTATATAATATAACTAATATAAAAATAAATAATGCATTAAATAGCGCCATAAGCGGAAAACTAAAGTATGGCTTTTTAAAGATTTTGTTTGAGGCCGTATAACTAAAAGCCAGTAGTGTATTTATTATAAAAGCCGAAATAAAATACCAATAGAAGGTATCAGTCCTAACGACATATTCTTTAAACCAATATAAGATATCATGATTCTTATAATTTGGGACGATTAAAACAGTTATTAGGGTGAAGAGGACTGCTGGGAAAAGATAGGATAACATTAGTTTTAAGATATATTTACCAAGCTCTTTAAAGGATGTGGTCTTCTTTACTAATATGCCACCGACTAGCATAAAGAGTGCCATATGGAGTGAATATAAGAACTCAAAGAACTTTGTATTTATCGCATTGGGAACAGTGCGTTGGTAAACATGTGATACACAAACAAAGATTAAAGCGATTAGTTTTATTAAATCTAAATATGTTATTCTTCTTTTCATAAGTCCTTTTTCTCTTTCTCTTAGTATTATTATAACATATTATTGTTTATTATCTTTGCTTAAACATTTTAATTGTTTTATTACATGTAAAAGTGTATAATATATAGTGTATTAGAGGAGTTCGGAAGATGAAACAAATAATCACCAAAAAAATGAGCTTTTTTATATTATTATTGCTTCTATCTTTGTGGATCTTAGCACCAAATATTAAGGTAAGTGCTAAATCATATATGAGTGACCGAACTGAAATCCCTATTAATTTGGAGGTTTCGGGGGCTGAAGCAATTTGTCAAACCGAAGATGGTTTTGTTTGGATTGCGCAATACTCAGGTCTAACTAGATATGATGCTAAAAATTTTGAAACCTATAAATCTTTTACTTGCAATGATACTGAATATTCAATCATCAATGTTCGTAGTCTGGCTTCAAAAGGAAATACGCTTTATATTGGTACTTCTTCTAGTATCTTCAAGTATGAAAACAATGCTTTTTCGATAATTGATGCAGACTGTGGGATTGTTAAAGATATTATTCTTGATGAAGTTCATGATTTGTTATATGTATCAACTCAAGATAAAGGTGGTCTCATCTATAACCTTAATCAAGGTAGTAAAGCAATCATCCCGGGAACTGAAGACCAAAATGTCAATGACGTAGCACTTGATATTAAACGTGATACTTATTATTATCACTTAGATACTGGTGTTTATGATAAAGATGGTAATGAAATCTTCTTATATCCAAGAATTTTAGATATCTATTCTTATGACGATATGCTATATATTGGTGAAGATAGTGGGATTATCCATCGTTATAATATGGAGACTAAAAGTTTCTTAGATGATCTAACCATTGCAGACCAGATTAATAAATTCTTGTATTCGGAAGAAGAAAATGTTTTATTTGTGGCTTGTGAGAAAAAAGGTCTTTATTATATTGACCTCCAAACCCCAACTCCTACTATTTCTTTAGTAACTGGTCTTGAGAATTCAAGTCAATTAATCGATTTGATGATCGACTATGAAGGTAATCTTTGGATTGCATCCCACTATATTGGGGCATCCGGTGTTTCAATTATTACAAAAAATGCTTTATTAGAATTATTATTTGATGATGAAATATGGCAATCACTTAATACACCACCAGCTTTCGACCGAAATGTTTATGCGGTGGAAAAATATGGTAATATTTTATATATTATTTCTTCATCAAAGATTTACTTATTTGATTTAGAACAAAAGAAAATCCTACCTGATAATGTGATTATGAATACCATCAATGCTTATGCGGAGGCTAAAACACTAGAAGGTAGAGCCCTTGGTGAAGAAAATTATAGTTTCACATATTCACCTAAGGATATTGAAGTTCATAATAATAAGATTTATTTCGCAATAACAAGTATTGGCTTGGTTGAATATGACCCAGCTACTGATGCCGTTCAAATCTATGATGCTGATTATGTTAGTTCGCATTATGATAAGCTAATTGGTGAACCTGACTTATCATTAACCATTTCACCAAGAGCTCTTAGAAGTTTTGATGGTTATCTTGCAATTGGTTATGCAAGAGGAATCATGAAGTTTGATGGAACTAACTTCTCAGTTATGAATGTTGGCTCAAATGTTTTATATATTAACAAAACAAAAGATGGCAAATTAATGTTCGACCGGACACAAGGACTTTATGTCGTTGATGATGCATTTGAAACGATGACTGAAATTCCAACGGAAAAAGGAATTATTGGAAATCGTCTTAAATTCCTAGTCGATGGTGATGATATCTATTATAACCTTAATAGTCGTCTCTTTAGATTAAGCGAAGTGGATGGCAAATATACTTCATCCGAAGTTACCATCCCATATATCAAAGGTTCTATTGTTGAACTATCAAAAATTGCATACAAAGATGACAATGGTAAAATTAATTATAAATATGTTATCGGTAGTCAAACACAAATCTATATTACTGATTCACTTTCAACAGATACCCTAACTAATTATGAATTCTTTGATGAAACCGATGGTCTACAACCAATTATTGCTAATACATCTGGTTATTATGATGCGGAAGAACAATTGTATTATTTCCAATCAACTAATGGAATCTTTGTTTATAATTTTAACGAGGAAAGAGAAACCTCAATCCCTGTTAAAATGGCTGTTTCTTCAATTGAACTAGATGGTAAACATTTCTATGGTAATAGCATCAATATTAATAAAGATGTTTACCGGGTAGCCTTTAATATTTCGATCTTTGGCTTTAGACCAAATAAAGGCTACACCATCTACTATAAACTAGATGGAATTGATAATGACTATCACGTTGCGGGGGACGATGACAGGAGTATCTATTATACTAACCTCGCCGGTGGATCTTATAAATTTAATATTTTTGTTGTCGATGAATATGGTCAAGTATCTAATCAAGTTACTATCAACCTTACAAAAGAGAAAAAAATCCTCGAATATGTTTGGTTCTGGATTATTTTAGCTCTTCTTGCTTTAGGACTTGTTGTCTTCGTTGCCTTCTTAATTATTCATATTAAGACAAAGCAATCACTAAAGAAGCAATTAGAATATAAGAATATCACTGTTGAATCGATTCAAGCAATTGCCAGAACAATTGACGCGAAGGATGAATATACTAATGGTCACTCAATTCGGGTTGGTTACTATTCAAAACTAATTGCGCAAAATTTAGGTATGAAGGATGACGATGTTGATAATATTTACTATATTGCTCTTCTTCATGATATTGGTAAGATAGCTATTCCGGATATGATTTTAAATAAACCAGGTCGCTTGACTGATGAAGAATTTAAAATTATGAAGAGTCATACAACCCGTGGTGCAAAAATTCTAAAAGGTATTTCAACAATTCCACAAATCATTGAAGGTGCTAAATCCCATCATGAAAAATATGATGGCTCTGGTTACCCTGAAGGACTCAAGGGAGAAGAAATTCCATTTGTTGCTAGGATTATATGTTGTGCCGACTGTTTTGATGCAATGGCATCCAAACGTGTTTACAAAGAACCATTCTCACTTGACACCATTATCAGTGAATTTGAACGTGGTAGTGGTACTCAATTTGATCCTCATATTTGTGCGGTTGTTGTAAAGATGATGCAAGACAACATCTTAAAACCATATACGGCAGAAAATACTTATTTAGGTAGTGATGGTAAAACCTACCGTATCAATAATAAGAATCAAAATGAATAAAACAAAAAGGAATGAAATTCATTCCTTTTTGTTTTTGTTTTATAGATTATTTATTATTCTTTTTTAGCATTAATCCTTTAAAGATGGCTGTTATGCTTACAATTAATGGAGTTAAAATAACCATAAAGGTTGCCATATTAACTGATGCCGCATAAGCAACTGGTAATACACCAAAGCCCATATTAGATGGAGCATCAAGGTCTAATTGTAATGAAACAAAATATAGGGCCATTACAACAACTGTTGCACATAGAGAAATTAAACCAAGCTTTAATAAGTTCTTTGCTTTACCACTTTCCGTTAATTGATTGTAATAGAATTCCCAGAAAGCAAGGGTTGCAGCTGCCATTAGATAAACTAATAACAATGCAATCGCATAGAATTGATGATTATCATGCTTAAAGTCAATGATAAATAATCCCACAACGAATGCTGAAAAACCAAATAATGCAATTAGCATCCAAATAGTTGTAAAGAAGCAATATACAAATCTAGCACGTCTAACCACTGGTGTTCTTGGTGTTAATTCTAAACTTACTTTAGAAGTAAGTTTGTCACGGAAGAATAATCCTACTACTGCAAGTGCCACAAATAGAAGTGAATATAGAATACTATCAAGTGGGAATAATGCTGATGGACTACCTTCAACAAGTGAAAGATATGTGCCAGTAATTAAACCAATAATAACATAGAGAATAATTATAACTGCAAATACACCTGAAGTAATTAAGCATTTCTTAACACGTTTTTGAACGATTTCAGCACTTTCTGCACGATATAATGTATGCACAAGTAACATAATCCATAAAGTTTCAAAGAAACTTAAGAATAGTGGAACACTTCTTAGCGCATCATGTGCCGCAACATCAGCAGAACCAGATACGATTGAACCAACGATATCTGAGAAACAATATAAGAAATTTAAGAAAGTAAAACTAGAACAAATAAATAAACCGATTAAGAGAAGACTTAAAACAAGTGAATGCTTTTTAGCTTTGCCTTCAAGGTTTGTAACGACAAAGTTATCTTTATTAAATAATTCTTTCATTACCATTGTACCCATTTAACAAAGTCGCCAGACTCCCTTTCGTTTAAGTATAAGTGTTCAAGATCAAAATCACCTAATGAATTTTTAATTGTTACAAGTGATGCACCAATTAAATCGAAGTTTTCCGTAATACCAAC
>DBWF01000043.1:0-1909 GCA_002308275.1 Caryophanales bacterium UBA1245
TTCTTTAATGTTGCCTGAGTTGTCTTAATCGAATCAGTGCTGCGGTCATAATAAGTAATCGTAACTACTTCACCAACTTTTAGACCATCCTCTAACGAATTAAGTTTAGAATTAATAATATACATTCTTGTAATCTTTGTATCATTAATTTGAAGAATGATATCGTGTTTTTCAATATCGGTTTGGGCGATTGTTGTATCAGAGCTTACTTCAACAACATAGATGCCATAAGGAGTTTCGCCTTGATAAATATTAGGAATACTAATAATATCTTCACTGCTTTCAATTGTGTATTCGCTTAAGCCTCTTACTTCAACGCCAACGACACCTAAACGTGGACGAATAATTGGGATATTATTTTCTAAATAACCAAGGACGATTGTTTTAACAACATTAACAGGGATGGCAAAGCCCATACCTTCAACTTTTTCACTAGCAATCTTTAAGGTATTAATACCTATTAATTCACCATTTAGATTAAATAAGCCACCACCAGAGTTACCTGGATTAATTGGAACATCGTGTTGAACGTATTCGGCATAGAAATCATTAACGCCATCATTATCAGTATCAGACGAAATATAACGAAGTGGTCCGGAAACAACACCAAATGTAACTGAGCCATAATAATTATAACCATCTGGATTACCAACTGCAATCGCTAATTGGCCAGCTTTAAGACTACTACTATCACCTAATTTGACTGGTTCAATATAAACAGGGGCTTCAAAAGTGATTAAAGCAATATCAACTTTCGAATCCATGCCAACTAAAGTAGCTTTGATTTCTTGGTCTAAGTTACCAAGGTAAGCATAAAGATTAACAGCTTCGATTTCTGAACTTGGAGTTACATTTGTCAAATGACGATTTGTTATTACATAGTATTTATAATTAGCTAGGTTGTTTTCTTCATCTAGAACTTCAACTCTTTTATAAATAACACCACTACCAACCGCATAATTACTTTCCATCGATTTACCACTAGATTTAACAACGACTTTAGTGGAAACACCGATTACCGCATCCGCAACCTTCCCTGCAGCTGTTTGAATAGCCGCATCAACATCACCAATTTCTAATTCTCCATAAGAGACTGTTTTATTAGTAATCTCATTAGTTACAATATTATTAGTAACAAACTTCCGATTCGTTGTATATGGAGTATAATAACTAACGATGATTAAAATAATTCCAATGATTCCAATAATCATCCCCGCAATTACATATGGACCAATTCCCTTTTTTTGGTTTAACATTTGATTCACCTCATTTAACTTCTTTTATTATACCAAAATAATATGAACTTAGCATTAAAAGCGACTTATTTATCATTATATGCTATAATTATTCTACTATAGGAGGTTATTATGAAACCTTTAGCTTATACAATGCGGCCTACCCATTACGATTATATCGTTGGTCAAGATCATTTAGTTGGTCCTAATGGCGTCCTACGCAAAATGATTGAAAAGCAATGTTTATTCTCATTCATTTTATATGGTGAACCCGGCTGTGGTAAAACAACGATTGCGGAAGCAACATGTATTATGAGTGGTATTCCATATCATAAATTTAATGCTTCTACTGATAACAAAGATGCTTTAAAACAAATCATCAATGATGCACGATTTAATAATCAAACCATCATTGTAGTTGATGAAATTCACCGGATGAAGAAAGATATTCAAGACTTTCTACTTCCATATGTTGAAAATGGCACCCTTATTATGATTGGCCTAACAACTGTTAATCCATATCACTCTGTTAATCCCGCTATCAGATCAAGATGTCACATCTATAAATTAAATGATTTAAAACGAGCTGATTTAGAAATCATTATTAAAAGAGCCTGTGAACAATTACAAATTAATCTAGATGACCAAAAAGTTATTGATTATTTAATCGATAT
>DBWF01000043.1:1942-5035 GCA_002308275.1 Caryophanales bacterium UBA1245
TTGAACTTGCTCAAGAAGTCATTCAAAAAGCAGCCATTAATATGGATAAGAATCAAGATAACTACTATGATACCTTAAGTGGCTTACACAAATCCATTCGTGGTAGTGATGTTGATGCGGCTCTCTATTATTTAGCTAAACTAATTGTAGCGGATGACTTACAAAGTTTATGTCGTAGACTACTTTGTATCGCTTATGAAGATATTGGTCTTGCCAATCCTACGATTGGTTCTCGCGTTAAAGCAGCTTGTGATGCGGCTCGTGAACTAGGAAACCCTGAAGCAAGACTTCCATTATCGGTTGCGGTAATTGAAATGGCTTTATCACCTAAATCTAATTCAGCTTGCCTTGCTGTTGATAAAGCCTTAGCTGATGTTGAAGCTGGTCGTGGTGGACCACTTCCACTCCATCTAAAGAACATCAGTTCTTTTGACCCTCGTCAACAGCCTTACAAATACCCACACGATTATCCAAACGCCTGGGTTAAACAACAATATTTACCTGATAACTTAGTAGGTACTAAGTATTATCAGCCTAAAGATTCTTCTAAAATTGAAAGTAGCCTAAAAGAACGCTATCTTCAAATCGAAGAATGGAAAAAACAAAGCAAATAAAAAATCTGGCTTCGGCCAGATTTTTATTATTTCTTATTCTTTTCTTTGTGAATTGTAGTTTTCTTACAACGAGGGCAATACTTTTTATATTCTAAACGATCAGGAGTATTACGTTTATTCTTTTCAGTAAGATAATTCTCTTCTCCACATTCACTACATTTTAATAAGACATTAATACGCATATTTGTGTCCTCCTCAATAAATCGTTAATATTATACTATAAGTTGGCAAAATATGCAAGTAATTGGTTAAATTATTAATACTTTGTATTTTTTAAATCGACGATTATTGGTAGAATTGTGACATCTGTTTTAATTAAACGAAGTACTAATTTTTTAACTTCATTATTGATTTCATCTTCAACTTCAGTGATATTAAATTGCTTTTTCTTAAAGGCATTCGTTAATACTTTATTAATAACATTATTTACTAATTCATAAGCTTTTTCATCAAACTTTTGATAAACAAAACCTTTAGTAATAATGCTTGGTTCTTTGACTATTGTTTTTTGTTTACTATCAACAGTTAAAACAATTTCAATAACCCCAACCTTCGATAATAGATTCCGTTCATTAACAATTTCATCATCAACTGAACCAGTTAGTGTACCATCAACATATAATTTGCCAGTATTAACGTGTTCATAACCAACAAATTTACCATCTTCAATAACAACTACATTACCATCACTAAGGCTAAGTATTGCTTCTTCTGGTGCACCAAGTTCTGTAATAAGTCGGCGATGTCTCATTAAATGACGTTCTTCACCTTTAACTGGAATATAATATTGTGGTTTTGTAATCGCATAAAGTTGTGTTAAATCATCGATTGTTGCATGAGTTGTTCTTAGTTTCTTCTTTTCAATTTCTAAGAAATTAAGATCACGCTTATACACTTCATCTAGAATTCTTAAAGCATATACTTCAGTACCAGGTACTGGATCAGATAAACCTATTAATAAATCATTTTCTGTAACCTTAACATTCTTAATCTTGTTGTTAATAATTTGTCCTAATAAGAAATATGGTTCATGGTATGTTCCAACTACGAAGACCATTAAGTTTTCATGAACATCATCAAGACTAACAATACTACTACTATCAACATTTAAATAGTTGGTCTTGATAGTCATATTAACAATTTGTTCACCTTTACGACCAACGATGGCAATCTTACGACCGGTTTTAACAGCCATTGATGCAATCTTTTGAATACGAGCAAGGTCTGTTGAATAACCCATAACAAAGATGTTACCTGTACTATGACTCACCGCATTGCTAATTTCCGCATCAAAGATTTGATCGTTAGCCGAACGCACTGTATCAGTTGCCCCAATACTTTCAGCCATGACAGCTAAAACCTTTTGCTTTGATAACTCTAATAATTTATCATAACTAATCTTATATTTATCATTAATTGGTCTAGCAAAGTTAAAGTCAGTGGCATACACAATAGCACCATCTGGTGTCTTTAATACGATGCCAGCCGCTTCAGGTATTGAGTGGTTAACATTATAGAAAGAAACACTAACATTACCAAATTTTAAAGTCTTCGAATCATTAATTCGGTATAACTTATAATTAGATAATGGCATTTTGTTTAATTCTAACAATTGTTCAATTAAACTAATGGTAAAGTGGGTGCCATATACACGCGCATTAATTTTCTGTAATAAATAAGGAAGAGCGCCAATATGATCTTCATGACCATGGGAAATAAAGATCCCCGCAATCCGTTCCTTATTTTCAATCAAAAAATCAATGTTTGGGATGACCGCATCAATCCCATATAAATCAATTTCTGGATAAATGAGTCCCGCATCAAACACAAACAGTTGTTCATCAACATCAACAACATACATGTTTTTACCGTTTTCGCCCATTCCTCCAAGTGCTAATATTCTAATTTTACTCATAATTGTTCCTCTAATTTACCAAGCAATAGGAGTTAAGCCTCCTTCAATTAATGCTTGGTTAGTTCTTGAAAAGACACGACTTCCTAAAAAGCCCCGGTAAGCTGATAGTGGGGAAGGATGTGATGTCGTAATCACACTGTGTTTTGGATTAGTAATTAAGTTTTGTTTTTTTATCGCATCGTTACCAAATAACAAGAATACTACCCGGTGATCTAATGCATTAATAGCCTTTATCACTTCATCAGTAAACTTTTCCCAGCCTAGCCCTTGGTGACTTAAAGCTTCACCTTCACGGACAGTAAGAATTGTATTTAGTAATAGGACCCCACTTCTAGCCCATTTTTCTAAGTGTCCAGATGTTGGTGTTTCAATTCCTAAGTCATCATGTAATTCTTTAAAAATGTTCTTTAGTGATGCAGGAATTTTAACGCCATCTGGCACTGAGAAAGCTAAGCCTTCAGCTTGATTAACCTCATGATAAGGGTCTTGTCCTAAAATAACTACTTTCACATCATTATATGGTGTTAAAGCAAAAGCTTTAAAGACATCTTCTGGTTTAGGATA
>DBWF01000043.1:5211-5609 GCA_002308275.1 Caryophanales bacterium UBA1245
CTAACCTTATTACATTGTTTAAAGGTAATAATTTTATCAAAACGTTTATCACTTAAGTGTTTACCTTTTTCATAAGCACCCATCATCATTAAAAACTTTAAGCGACTAACACTACCAACAACAACTAAATCAAATAATCCATCATCAACAACGGCCTTTGGTGCAACATGGTATTTAGAACCATAATATTGACCATTAGCACAAATAAGCATTAAAGCCCGTTTATCATAGATCATTTCATCACTTGTTGCCACACTAAAATGTTGGCGTTTATATTGCCATAAGTTCTTAAGAACAGCTTTGGTATAAGCCTTTTTGACATTAACTGCTTTATATTTAGAATTGTTAGTATCATCATTAACTCTAGCATCAAAACCAATATTGATTTCATTTAGACA
>DBWF01000027.1:0-987 GCA_002308275.1 Caryophanales bacterium UBA1245
GCACTAGCAAGTTCTCTTTCGTCTTCTGCAAGCAGTATTCTCATTTTGTTCACCTCAATTTGTATTATAACTAGTTAACATTAAATCAACCTTAAATCTATTTATATTTTACCATTTTTTTAAAAAACAAAAAAGCATTGATATAATCAACGCTTCATTATAAACCTAAATAGTGACTAATAATTATCCAAAAAGCTAAAATAATTAAAATAGCTCCTCCGATAATACCAGTGATTTCAAATTTGCCTTTGAATAGTTTTTCTAAGCGGTCACCTAAAAATAAGCCAATAAGTGAAATTGTAAAGGTAATAATCATAATGATGGCTACATGTAACCAAATTAAAGTATTAGTTGACATTCCTGAGTGCATAGCAACACCTGCGGCCATCGCATCAATTGAAGTTGCTACGCCAAAATATAAAACTTCTTTAATGGTAAAAGCTTTTTGTTCTTTGTCTTCAGGTGCTTTATTCATATTTTTAATGGCTTCAATAATCATCTTAGTGCCAATGAAGAGAAGAAGCACAAAAGCAATCCAACAAACAACTTGACTCATGATGGCTCCAGCCTTAGCACCACCAGCTTCTCCCACAATGATAGAGATTCCTTCAACTAGCCAGTACCCAATAAGAGGCATTAGTGCTTGCATAAAGCCAAAAACACCTGCTATAAATAAGCTTCTTTTCGTATTAATATCATGATAAACTAGTCCACTAGTCACTGCAACCGCGAAAGCATCCATGCTTAAGGCAATGCCTAGTAAGACAATTTCTAAAAAACTCATAGCCTTTTACTTCCTTGTGTGTTATATTATATCATAATCAAGGCTTTTTAAGAATAAAAAAGATATATTATAATAGTTGAAAAAAGGTCTCTTATAGTGGTAAAATAAACATAAGAAGGTGATATGATGTTTGATGTAAAAGATGCCACAACTAAATGTATCAATTGGATTCGAAAATTCTTTGAAGAAAATGGCAAAGGTTG
>DBWF01000027.1:1047-6135 GCA_002308275.1 Caryophanales bacterium UBA1245
TTAGGACAAGACCATGTAATTGGGGTATTAATGCCAAATGGTGCTCAAGCTGATATTAGCAGCAGTTATCTTTTAGTAAAACACTTAGGTATTAAATATTATGAAGTTAATATCAAGGATTCCTATGATGGACTTGTTAATGAATTAAAAGATAAAATGGAATTAACTGATCAAACAATGATCAACCTAGCACCAAGACTAAGAATGGCAACGGTGTATGCAGTGAGCCAATCACATAATGGGCGCGTTGCTAATACTTGTAATTTATCTGAAGACTATGTCGGCTATTCGACTAGATATGGTGATTCGGTTGGTGACTTTTCACCACTATCACATTTTACCGTAACCGAAGTATTGCAAATTGGTTCTTACTTAGGACTACCAAAAGAACTCGTTTATAAAGTTCCAAGTGATGGTTTGTGTGGTCAAACCGATGAAGATAAGTTAGGTTTCACTTATCAAATGTTAGATCAATATATTAGAGAAGGCATCAATCCACCTGCAGATATTAAGAAGCGAATTGATTACTTGCATAAAATTAATCAATTTAAACTGGAATTAATGCCATCATTTAATTATGAAGAAGAGAAGAACTCGTAAGAGTTCTTTTTTGTTTTGATAAAAGGCATAAAATAGTGTATAATATAATTAGTATAAAGAGGGATAAGATGAAAGAAGATATGATATTTAAAAGAAGTGCAGTATATCGTTGGCAAAACAAACGCATCCAAAAAAGGGTGTCCATTTTTTCATATCTCGAAAATCCGGTTATTATCAAGAATCCTTATAATAATAAGGACAGTGCGGTCTTAAAAGCATGTACTGATGTCCCCGCAACCTACCCACGGCCAACCGTCGTTTATAAGTTACCTCTTAATATTGATGCATCTTTTTATAACCGCCTTAATGTAAGATTATATATTGATGCTCCTAATTATCCTAATTTTTATATTCATGTAAGTGCCATAACTAAAGATGGCTGGTACGATGATGCCCCAAGTATTACGCCTAATAAGGAAGAAGAAATCTTGTGGGAATTGAAAGATTTAGATTTAAGCTTATTAAAAGAAATTAAGATTACCATCTTTATGATGGGTACTCCACCTGAAGCAGAGAGTAATATTACAATTTACCTAGAAGATGTTTTACTAGAAAAGGTTGCGCTTGATGAAGATTATGGTTGGAGTGCTTCAAGCGATATTATATATTCACATATTGGCTATTTACCAGTATCAAAAAAAGAAGCTATTATTTGGAATCCAACTTGTGAATCATTTAAATTAATTTCAAAAGGTAGTATTATTAAAGAAGGCCCATTAAGAAAAGAAGTCTTTAATCAAAAAGAATATGGTGTGATTGATTTTAGCGATATTACAAAAGAAGGTACTTATTATATTCAAGTTGGAAATAAGAAGACGCATCCTTTTAAAATTAGTAATGACATCTATCAATCATCAATTACGAAAAGTATTGCCTTTTTAGAATCCCTTCGCTGCGGTGTTAATGTGAAGGGAGTCCATAGTGCATGTCACTTAAATTGTTATACTGTTAATGAAAAGGGCGAAAGTGTTCCTAACTATGGTGGTTGGCACGATGCGGGGGACGTATCACAATTTGAAATTTGCACTGCCGAAATGGCTTATGCAATTCTAGAATTAGCAAGTGTTGAAAAAGATGCTTCGCTTCGGAAACAATTATTAGAAGAAGCCAAAGTCGGAATCGATTGGTTACTGAGAACGAGACTTAGTGATGGTAAAAGAGCTTTAGCGGTTGGCTATCATATTTGGCGGAGTAACCAAAAAGATGAAGGCGACAAAACACTGGAAAGTCATGCAGAAGAAGGTCCATTTGAATGCTTCTTAGCTGCGATGGCTCTAGCACGCGCCGCCCTAATCTTTGAAAAATCAGACGAAGGATATGCTTCTTGGTGTAAAAGAATTGCTATTTTAGATTACCAACATGCCATTTATTGTTATAATCATGGAATCTATACCAAACGCTGGGGTCCAAGTATTACTTCACTAGTAAGTGGTTCTGCTTGTAGTGCGCTTTGTCTATTATATCAATTAACTAAAGATGAAAGATATTTAAGTGATGCAACTAGATTTAGTAGAAGTCTCCTTAATTGTCAAGAACAAGAGGGTGTATCAGGTATTAAAGGTTTCTTCTATGAAGATGAAGAGCATAACTATGTTTTAACTTTCGAACATCGTGGCCATGAACAAACCCCAATCGAAGGACTGGTTAATCTATGCAAAACATTTAAAGACCATCCAATGCTTCAAGACTGGTTAAATGGTGTAGAGTTATATGCAACTTACATTAAAGATAGTTACATTGATAATCCATATGGTCTAATGAGTGCTCAAATCTATCTTCTTAATAAAATGCGTGATGATCGTTTCACCGTACCTAGTTGGTATTGTACACCTGAGGAAGCCCATGATGGACTTAGAAGACAAGTTAAATGTGGTAAGAAGTTAGATGATAATACTTATCTTAGAATGTTCCCAATCGCCATTCAGCGGCGAGGTTTCCATGCAACCTTGTTATCCAAAACAAAAGGAATTGCGATGTGTGCTAACCTTTTAAAGGATGAAGCCTTAAAGAGAATAGTTTTAAGACAAATCGAATGGGTAATGGGAATGAATCCATTTAATGCTTCAACGATGTATGGGGAAGGTTATAATTATCATCCACTGTATGTTGCTTTCTCACCTCAATTAGTGGGAAGTCTTCCAGTTGGAATTATGACCAAAGAAGATGAAGATTTACCTTACTGGCCACAAGCAACCCAGGCTGTTTATAAAGAGGTTTGGGGACATACGACTGGTAAATATTTAGGAATCTTAAAAGAGATAAAGGAGGGATTAGATGAATAAACATTTAGAATTATTTACTTCCTTCTTTAAAATAGGTCTTTTTACCTTTGGTGGCGGGCTAGCGATGATTCCCCTAATTAGTAAGGAAGCCGTTGAAAAAAGAGGCTGGATTAGTGATGAAGAAGTTTTAGATATGGTAGCGATTGCGGAATCAACGCCAGGTGTGATTGCGGTTAATAGCGCAACTTATATTGGATATAAGGTTGGCGGCTTCTTAGGTAGTCTTGTGGCAACCCTTGGCGTAACACTACCATCGTTTATTATTATTTGTTTGCTTAGCTTAATAATTGATCAATTTCTAGCTAATACATATGTTGCTTATGCGTTTATGGGGATTAGATGTGTTGTGGCGATTCTGATTCTTAATGCGGCGATCAAACTTGTTAAAGTGGCACCAAAGACAATCTTTTCACTAGTAATCTTTTTACTAGCGATTGCCTTAACTTTTATCTTCCCAGGCGTAAGTAGTATCTACTTTATTCTGGCGGGATTTGTTCTTGGTATCTTATGGTATGCTCTAATTACATATAAAAAAGAACCACCAAAACAAGCTGAACAAGCCACGCCTGAAGAAAAAAAGGAGGATGAAGCACAATGAAAACATTGTTAATTCTCTTCTGGACTTTCTTTAAAATTGGGTTGTTTACAATCGGTGGTGGCTATGCGATGATTCCGCTGATTAAGCAAGAAGCACTTGCTCATGGATGGGTTAGTACGGAAGCCTTAATCGATTATTTAGCGATTAGTGAATCAACACCTGGACCATTCGCGGTCAATTGTGCAACCATTATTGGCTTTAAACAAATGGGTATTTTAGGTGCTATCTTTGCTACCCTTGGTGTCATTTTACCATCGTTTATTATCATTTTATTAATCAGTAAAATCCTTAAAAACTTCATCAATAATCGTTTTGTTCAAGCCGCTTTAAAAGGTGTTAAACCAGTTGTCATTGCCCTTATTTTTACTGTAGCCTTTGGTCTTATTTGGAATGGTCTATTTGGTAACATCTGGCAGTTTAATTTCTTTGACTGGAAAGCCTTAATTATTATGGCCATTGCTTTTGTGATGACGCGTTTTAAATACACCAAAAATCCAATTTTGATTATTGTTGTTGGTGCAGTTCTTGGGTTATTAATGTATGGTGTGTTTAAATAATATATAGGAATTATTTGCTTATTAAAATTAATAATTTTTAAGATTTTCGAAAAAAGGTCCAAATCGCATTTGATTTGGGCTTTTAAAATATATAACTATTTGATTGTAAAAAAAACGCATTAATGATATAATAAGAATACTTATTAGTATGAAATTTGGAGGAGCTTATGAATCACAATAATGAAATGTTTAGTGAAAGCCCTAATATTAAAGTCGTAGGTATCGGTGGTGGCGGTTGTAATGCAGTTAACCGAATGATTTTAAACGATGTTCAAGGCGTTGACTTTGTTGCCATTAATACCGATTGTCAAGCATTAAAGATGTCAAGAGCTGGCGTCAGAATCCAAATTGGTCGTCAAATTACCAAAGGATGGGGTGCTGGTGCTGAACCTGAAATCGGCCAAAGAGCTGCTGAAGAATCTGAAGATGAAATCAGAGAAGCCTTAAAAGATGCTAGTATGGTCTTTATTACTGCTGGTATGGGTGGTGGAACAGGAACTGGTGCAGCCCACGTTGTAGCAAGAATTGCTAAAGAACTTGGTGCTCTAGTTATTGGTGTTGTTACTAAACCATTTACCTTTGAAGGCCGTAAAAAGATGCGTCTTGCTTACTATGGTATTGAAAAGTTACGTCCTCATGTTGATTCCCTAATTATTATTCCAAACGATAAATTACTTGATGGTGGAAAAGAAGTTAGTTATCTTGATGCTGTTCGCCAGGCCGATAATGTTTTAAGAAGAGCTGTTCAAGGTATTTCGGAAATTATTAAATTACCATCAATGATCAATGTTGACTTTGCTGATATCAGAACAGTATTAAAGGATAGTGGTACAGCATTAATGGGTATTGGTGCTGCCGTTGGTCCTAATCGTGCGATTGAAGCAGCGCGCCTTGCTATTAAGAGTCCATTACTAGAAATTGATATTAATGGTGCAACTGATGCAATTGTTCAAATCACTAGTGATATTGAAATTAAGATGCATGAAATTCAAGATATCGTTGAAGAAATTCGTAATGCCTCAACAACAGAAATCAATGTTATCTTTGGTAC
>DBWF01000027.1:6187-10151 GCA_002308275.1 Caryophanales bacterium UBA1245
TTTGATAAAACACGTAAACAACAAGCTGAAGAAGCTCCAGCCGAAGAAGAAAAAACTGATTATGCTGGCTTAAATGAAAATGAAATATTACCTGTCGATGTTGATGTTGATCCAGCTGAAGAAGAAAAACGTCGTAAAGCTGAAAGCACAATGCCTGATTGGTTAAGAAATAGATTAAAATAAAAGAACGATACCCGCTATGTAAAGATGCGGGTATTATCTATATATGGAGGAAAACAAGATGAAAATCTATATTGGTAGTGATCATGCTGGTTTTTTATTAAAAGAAGAAATTATTAAAGCTTTATCTAATAGCTATCAAGTGGTTGATTGTGGCACTAAAAGCACGGAATCAGTTGATTATCCTGATTTTGCGAAAGCGGTTTGTAGTTCAATGCAAGAAGGTGACTATGGCATTTTAATTTGTTATACAGGAATTGGAATGTCCATCGCCGCAAACAAATTTAAAGGTATCCGGGCAGCTTTAGTAGGAAAACTAGAAGATGCGATTCTAACTCGTGAACACAATGATGCTAATGTTTTATGCCTAAGTGCTAAAAATACCAGTTACCGGGAAGCGCTAACCATAACTAATGCCTTTTTAACGACTGCCTTTACGGGTGGACGTCACCAAAGAAGAGTTGACAAAATTAAGGAATTAGAGCAATGAAAAAAGAGAAAAAAGAAAAAGTGGTTGCGGGATTCAAGACGTATGTCTTTGTCATGCAAGAGATTTGGAAACTAATTACTATATTAATCATTGGTATTTTGTTTGGCTATCTCTTAAAAGTTAAGGGTCCTGAAGGCAATCACTATATTGTCTATGCCATTATTATTTCCTTAGTTATTGGTTTATTAGTCTTTTTTGCGGGGTTGATTAAAATAGTTAAAAAAGAAGAACAATTAAAGAAGCAAGAAGAAGTTGAAAATGCTGATGCTGAAGAAAATGAGCAATGATGAGTTTACACAAAAGACTGAACAAGTAGTCTTTTATTATTCACTCGCAATTGTTACGATACTACTTATTGTGATGGCTTTTTTTGGTCTTCGTTATGTTGTATCTGTTTTAATTGGTTATGTTGTTAGTGTCTTAATCTTTTTTAAAGATAATCGCGTTATTGACGGATTACTTTATAAAAGATTGCTCTATCCAAGATTTTGGATGGTAGCTAGTAATATTGTAAGTTATCTTTTCTATATTGGAATTACGCTTTTATTTATCTATGTTCCCTATTTAACACTATGGGGCATTACAGGTTTATTTGTGATGGAGGCCTCAGCGATTATCGCTAGTATCGTCCATCGATAATTATAAAGAAAGAAGGTGATAATGAATGCGTTCCATTTCTGAAATCATTGCTAATTTATCACCGAATATCAAAGCGTCCATTATTATTATTGTCTTTCTAATTATCTTTTCGATTATTGTTGGTATCATTGCTAAGCACAAAGATCCAACCAAACCACCAAAAGGCTTTTGGTTATTAATCGAATGGATGGTTGATTGGATTAATGGAATGTGTAAAGAAAACCTTGGTAAAGATTGGAAACGCTATGCGCCAATGATGTTGACTTTAGCAATGTTTATCCTACTTGCTAATTTTAGTGGTCTTATTGGTTTATCTAATCCAACCGCTAATGCCACAATTACCATTGCTTTAGGTTTTATTTCCGCATTTATGATTCAATCAGCAGCCATTAGAACTAATGGACTAAAGAATTATATAAAGAGTTATTTTTCACCAAGTCCGGTGATGTTTCCGATTAATTTAGTATCAGAAATCGTAACACCATTTTCACTAGGAATGCGTTTATTTGGTAATATCCTCAGTGGTGGGGTTATCTTAAGTTTAATCTATAATGCACTGGCAATTATAAGGATTGCGGGTGTACCGATTGGTACAATTCTTAGCGTCTTTGTAGCACCTGTCTTTCATGCAATATTTGATATCTTCCTAGGTGCTATTCAAGTCTATGTATTTGTACTATTAACTATTATTTTTATCTCAGGTAAGATGCCTGAAGAAGAATAGAATTTTATTAAAGGAGAAAGTATTATGTTTTTAAGTTTTTTAATGCAATTTATTCCATTTTTAGCAGAAGCTGCTAATTTATCAACTGGTGATGGTCTTCGTTACCTAGGTGCTGGTATTGGTGCAGGGCTTGCTGTATTCACTGGTTTTGGTACTGGTATTGGGCAAGGGGGCGCCGCTGCTAAAGCTGTTGAAGCTGTTGGTCGTCAACCTGAAGCTGTAGCCGCAATCCGTTCTACGATGATCGTTGGTCAAGCGGTTGCTGAAACAACTGGTATTTACGGTTTCATCACAGCAATCCTTTTAATCTTTGTATTCTAAGAGGTACAATTAAATGGATAAGGCCGCTGAAGCAGTGAGAGCTGCGATTATGAACGGCATCGATTTAATTAGGGAAGGCGCCGGTGTTGATGTAACAGCCGTAACTTTCATTACCCAAATATGTGCAACAATTGTTTTATTCTTATTTGTGCGTTTCTTTATGTGGGATAAAGTAACTAATATTTTGCATAAACGTGAAGAATTAGTTATGGAATCACTTAACAAAAAAGCGGAAGCTGAACAAAGAATCGCTTCAGTCAATGAAGAAAGTGCACAAATTATAAAAGAAGCTAAAGAAGAAGCTAACAGAATCAATAAAGAAGCTGTGGTGGATGCTAATCAAAAAAGAGATGCCATCATTGAAAAAGCAAAAAATGAGGCATCTGTTTTAGAAAAAGAAGCTCATGAAAAGCTAGATGCTGATGTTGCTAAAGCCGAGGAAGGTTTAAAGCAAGAAATTATTGATGTTGCTTATTTGTTAGCTGAAAAAATAGTAGAAGCTAATATTGACAAAGCTAAGGATGAAAAACTGGTAAAACAGTTCTTTGAGGAACAAAACAATGGAAAACGAAGTTAGTCGTCAATATGCTAAGGCTTTATTTGAGCTTACAAAGAGTTTAGAAGATAAACAAACCGATTTAGCTAACTTAAAAGTTTTAAGTGCTTGTTTACTAACTGCTGAGGTAAAGAAAGTATTTACGCATCCTACAATTACTAAAGATGCTAAAAAAGAAATCATTGAAAATTTATTAAAAGATCAAGTGGCTCCCATCTTTTTATCATTTATCAAAGTCTTAATTGATAATGATCGTTTGTTTTTACTATCTGAAATTACAGAAAGCTATGAAACATTATTAGATGAATTGATGGGCAAGAAGAAGATTAATGTTAAGTCAAAATATCCTCTTAATGATGAATTAAGAGATGAAATCATCAAGTATTTGGAAAGTTATTATCACAAAGAAATCATTCTTAATGAAACTGTTGATAAAGATGCTTCCACAGGTTTACTCATTACAAGTGGTAATGAGGTAATTGATTTAACGGCTTCTTCAAAACTAAGTCACTTAATAAAGAATCTTAAAGGCTAGGTGTTTTATGAAGTCTTTACAAATTGAAGAAATTAGTGCTCTTATTAAAGAGCAGATTGCTAAATATCAAAACCAAATCAAAACCGAAAAAACGGGGGTTGTTATTTCCGTTGGTGACGGAATCGCTTTAATTCATGGGTTAGATAACGCGATGTATGGTGAATTACTATTATTCCCAGGCGATGTATATGGTATGGTTTTCAATCTTGAAAGAGATTATGTTGGGGCCATTATTTTTGATTCAGCTGCCAGCATCAGAGAAAAAGATGAAGTTACTTCAACTGGTCGAATTCTAGAAGTTCCAGTTGGCGATGCCATTATCGGCCGGGTTGTTAATTCGCTTGGTCAACCAATTGATGGAAAAGGTCCAATCGAATGCGATAAATATCGTCCAGTTGAAAAAAAGGCGAGCGGTGTTATGGCTCGTCAATCGGTTAAGGTTCCCCTTCAAACGGGTATTAAGATTATCGATGCTTTAGTACCAATTGGTAGAGGCCAAAGAGAATTAATCATTGGTGA
>DBWF01000027.1:10220-12912 GCA_002308275.1 Caryophanales bacterium UBA1245
GTTTCCAGTGTTATTGAAACATTGAAGGCCCATGACGCCATGTCTTATACAACTGTTGTTTCCGCAAGCGCTTCGCTTTCTGCCCCACTATTATATTTAGCACCTTATGCGGGGGTAACGATGGCCGAAGAATTTATGTATCAAGGCAAGGAAGTTTTAATTATTTATGATGACTTAACTAAACATGCGGTTGCATATCGTGAATTGTCATTATTATTAAAACGTCCACCGGGAAGAGAAGCTTATCCTGGTGATGTCTTCTACCTTCATTCAAGATTATTAGAAAGAGCATCAAAGCTATCTGATGAGCTAGGTGGGGGAAGTATTACCGCTCTTCCAATTATTGAAACGCAAGCTGGCGACATTTCAGCTTACATTCCAACCAATGTTATTAGTATTACCGATGGTCAAATCTTCTTACAAACAGAACAATTTAATGCGGGGGTTAGACCTGCTGTAAGTGCTGGGTTATCCGTATCCAGAGTTGGTGGATCAGCCCAAATTAAAGCGGTTAAGAAAGTATCAGGTAACTTAAGACTTGATCTTGCTAGCTACCGGGAACTAGAAGCGTTCACGCAATTTGGATCTGACCTAGATGATGCAACAAAAGCGAAGTTAGAGCGAGGCCGCCGGACGGTTGAATTATTAAAACAAGACTTACATGAAGCTGTAACGCCTGAAGAAATGACGCTTAGTATTTTTGCTTTAACACATGGATTATTTGATAAGATTAAAGTAATGGATATTCTAAAGGTTGAAAAAGAATTATATCAATACTTAGAAAATAACGAAAACGCTAAAAAACTTAAAAACGAAATTGAAAATACGCATGAACTTCCAGCAGAAGCAGAAGTTATGCAAGTACTAGAAGCCTTCTTTAATACGAAGTAAGGCCTCAGAAAGGAGGATTTATGGCCGCATCAATGCGAACAGTGAAGCTTCGAATCAATGCCACAAAAAAGACTGCGCAAATCACTAAAGCTATGCATATGATTTCCGCATCCAAGCTTAAAATGGCTGAGAAGAATATTAAAGCTTTCCAACCATTTATTGCGAAGATTCAAGAAGTTATCGCTCACTTGATGGTTGATAAAATATCGCTTCAAGATATTAATAATCCTCTTTTAAAACCACGTCCCATTGGTAAGATTTGTTATATTATGATTGCTAGTGATAAAGGGTTATCTGGTTCCTTTAATATTAATGTCTTTAAAGAAATGGAAAAAGAGCTTAAAGAGTTAGGGGATAAAGATTATACTATTTTACCACTTGGTCTAAAGTCTTATGCTTTTTGTAAAAGAAAGCAATTAAAGATCTATAATAACGAAGTCTTAATGGTTCGTGATGATATTGAATTTAATGAACTGATGCCGATTATCAAAAAAATCATTACTGGCTTTCTCCTTGGTGATTTTGATGCGGTTGAGGTAATCTATAATCACTATCATAATACTTTAGTTCAGGAAGTAACCAAAACGAAGTTGTTACCAATTGTGGATTTTGAAAAACCAGCTGTTGCAACTAATTACGAATTTGATGGTGATATGGAAGAAATTTTTAAAACGATTCTTCCAATCTATGTTGAAAACTTATTGTATGGTTTAGTTTTAGATTCTAAAGCTAGTGAACATGCATCTCGGATGAATGCAATGAAAAAAGCGACCGATAATGCATTAGATATTGTTGATCAACTAACCCTACAATATAATAGAGCCCGCCAACAAGCAATTACGCTAGAACTTACAGATATTATTGGCGGTGCAAGTGTGATAAATAACAAATAGGAGCGATGCATGAATAAAGGATATATTGTACAAGTATTAGGACCAGTTGTTGATGTTTGTTTTCCAACTGGACAGTTACCTAAAATAAATGACGCCTTACGAATCGATTTACCTGCTGAACAAAATAACGGTTTTGCGATTAAGCTAACGTTAGAAGTAGCTCTTCATATCGGTGATAATACTGTTCGTTGCATCGCAATGGATGCAACTGAAGGACTATCTCGTGGCCTTGAAGTTATTGATACGGAAAGTCCAATTACAGTTCCAGTTGGTAAAGAAACATTAGGACGTTTATTTAATGTTTTAGGTGAAGTAATTGATAATAAGCCTGAACTCTCAAGTGGCGTTTTGAGAATGCCAATTCACAGAAGTGCCCCAACGCTAACTGAGTTAAGTGGTAAAGTTGAGATTCTAGAAACAGGTATCAAAGTAATTGACTTACTTGCCCCTTATATTAAAGGTGGTAAGATTGGTCTATTTGGCGGTGCTGGTGTTGGTAAAACCGTTTTAATTCAAGAATTAATTCATAACGTTGCGCAAGAACACGGTGGTATCAGTGTGTTTGCGGGGGTCGGAGAAAGAACTAGAGAAGGTAATGACCTCTACTATGAAATGCAAGCCACTGGTGTAATCAATAAAACAGCTATGGTTTTTGGTCAAATGAATGAGCCACCTGGAGCTAGAATGCGTGTTGCACTTTCAGGCTTAACCATGGCTGAATACTTCCGTGACCAAGAACACCAAGATGTATTATTATTCATTGATAATATCTTCCGTTTCACCCAAGCTGGTAGTGAAGTTTCCGCAATGCTAGGGCGTACTCCATCCGCTGTTGGTTACCAACCAACTTTGTCAACGGAAATGGGTGCACTACAAGAACGGATTACATCAACAAAAGACGGATCAAT